>JBHENM010000478.1:0-11660 GCA_046262035.1 Acidimicrobiales bacterium
TGGGCGGTGGCCGGCGCAGACGTAACGCTTCGTGCGGGCGTCCCGCCGGCGCGCCTGCATGCGGCCGTCGCAGACCCCGCAGAAGATCAGGCCGGTCAGCAGGTAGCGCGTCGGGGTGCCGACGGTGGTGAGGCGCTCGGGTTCAGCAGCACCGAGCGGACGTGATCCCAGGTCTTGCGGTCGATGGCTCCCTCCCAGACCGCACGCGAGAGCGCGCCGAGCACCTTCCCCGACCGGTCGAAGCCGTGCTCGCGGAGCCCGGCGATGCGGGCGGACAACAGCACCTTTCGCAGCGTCTTCGCTGTCCAGGGCTGCTCCGTCGCTCCGGGCACGCCCCGCTGATTCCAGTCCCGAGCGATCGTCATCAGGCCGTGGCCAGCGAGGACCCGTTCGGCGGCCTCCCTGACCAGCGTCCGCTCGTCCTCGGTGCGCACCCCCCACCCCAGCTGCCCGGCCGGCCTCCCCTGCTCCGCGAGCTCCAGGTGCTTGCGCCGCACCCGCCGGCTGCGGTCCTCCGACTCCTTTCGGGCGACGGCTCCGACGATCCTTGCGGCGAGGCGGCCGTCGGGACTGGTCAGGTCGTAGTCCCCGCCGCTCACCACCGCCACCCGGACGCGGGTGCGCTCGACGAGGTCGATGAAGCCCTCCAGCTCCTTAGGCGAGCGGTGGAGGCGGTCGTTGTGCCAGGTGACGATGCCGTCGATCTCACCCGCCTCTACCGCCCGTAGCAGCTGCTGGTACGCCCGGCGTGGCTTGCCGCTGTAGGCGGAGCGGTCGTTGTCCTCCAGGTAGCGGGCGACTTCCCAGCCGCGAGAACGGCATAACGCCTCGCAGTCGAGGCGCTGGCGTTCGACGCCTGCTCGCTTTCCGAGCGGGTCGTAGGAGATGCGGGTGTAGATGCCGGCGCGGACCGCCGGGAACGAGCGGGGGGAGTGGGTGGCCATGCCAACCTCCTGAGCGAGGAGTGGGAACATCGTTGGGCGACGGGGCTGCCTGTCGTGCGCTCCCCAGTTGCCGACACCACCCGGGAGTCGGATGGTCGTCGCCGAGATGGCGCCATGGCTCGCCTTGCCCGACTGCGCGCTCCCCTCCTCGGGACAACGGATGTCCCCGTTCCACCGGAGACGACCAGAAGGTGGGACAGGCCCGATGCTCGGAAGTCGAACGCCACCTCCGGGGGCTGCCCCCGGTCGTCGCCCAACACGAAGCCGGCGAACAGGCTGCGGCGGTCGGGCGGCAGGCGCTCGGCGCCTCGGAGGAGGGCTCGGCGAACGCGATTGGCCAGCTCGCTGGGCCACGTGCCCGCCGACCGGGCGCCGACCTCCTCGACGCTGAGCTGGGCGGCCACGTGGCGGGGCGCCACCCGGCGTCGTTCGCTGGCGGGCACGGGGGACAGGTGGCCCCTGAGCCACACCCGCTCGCCGGCCAGAGCCGTCCGCAGCCGCCCGGCGTTACGGCCGCGAGCCCAGGCCTCCACCCGCTTGCCCTGGAGGCGGACGTCGAGCCTTAGAGCGCCGGCCACGTCGGTCGGATCGCTCACCAGGGTGACGGTGGCCGAGACCGGACGGGACGGAGGCGGCCGCAGGCCGGCCCAGGAGCGGGCCGCCAGCCCGGAGGCGGCCACCGTCACCGCCAGACACAGCAGGAGGGGCCGGCGGGCCACCACGGCGGCGGCCATGACGGCCAGGGCCAGCCCGACGGGCCAGGGCCGTGGGACCAGCGCACCGGCGGCCGCACCCACGGCCAGCAGCACGGCGTAGACGTCACTCACGGGGCCGCCGCCCTCGGCTCGTTCATACCCGCACCAGCGACTGGAGGGCCTCCATCTTGCTGGGGCCGATCCCCGGCACTTCGAGCAGCTCGGTCACCGACCGGAAGCGCCCGTGACGGGTGCGGTAGGTCACGATGGCCCGGGCTGTGGCCGGTCCCACCCCGGGAAGGGTGTCGAGCTCCTCGATGGTGGCCGAGTTCAGGTCGATGGGGCCGCCACCGGCAGCGGATCCGCCCGCCGCACCGCCCGCGCCTCTACCCCCGCCGGCGCCGGCCCCCGTCGCCCCGCCCGTTGACGGTCCCTCGGCCGGCGGGTCGCCCTGGCGGGGAACAGAGATGCGGTCCCCGTCGCCCACCCGGGCGGCGAGGTTGAGGCGGTCCAGATCGCCCTCGGGGAGAGGGCCCCCGGCGGCGGCGACCACGTCCGCCACACGCGCGCCGGTAGGGACGGCGTAGATGCCGGGCCGGGCCACGGCGCCGGCGGCGTGGACGGTGGCGATGGCGGGGGCGGTGCTCGGCACCGCCGCCGTGCCGGGGCCGCCGGTGGCCCCCGGGCCGTCGACCGCAGGAGCAGGAGCCGGGTCGCCGGCCTTGGGGAGGGTCAGCTGGGGCGGCGGTCCTGATGGCGTCCGGAGGAGCAGCACGGTGAGAACCACCGCGGCCAGGGCGGCGGCGATGCCCACCGCGGCCGTCACTGGCCGGCTGGAGAGGCTGACGCGCCATCCGGCGACGCGCTCCCACCAGGCAGGCGCTAGGGCAGGGCCACGCGGGTCAGGCGGGGCAGAGGGGGTGGGCGGTGGCTCCACGGGCGCGGTCCTCCGGCTGGAGTGCGGAAGGAGGAAGCCCGAAGGGGAAGCAGGACCGGCCGGGCGGAGGAGTCGCCGGCCACCGGCCCGAGAGGGATCAGCCTAGAGGCGGGGTGTGACTGTCGCCACTGTTCTCGAGCCCGGCCATGAACCGACGGGCGGCCTCCTCGGCCTCGACCTCGAGGGGAATGAGCCGGTACGCGGCCCGGTGCCCGAACCCCCACCACCGGGCGGCGAGGTAGGAGCCGAGGTAGATGCGCAGGAAGCCCAGCACGCCCAGCTTCCGCCACTGGCGCACGTGCTCCTCCTCGTGGCGGAGGAGGCGCGGGCTGTCGGCGGAGTCCCGGCGGACGGAGATGAGCGGACCGATGGTGATGGCGTCCGATCCCGGCGGGACGGGACCGCCGGGCCAGATCCAGTGGTCTCCCCGGCGTTGGATCCCCACGGCTCAGTACAGCCGGGAGGCCAGGTCCCGCCGGTAGCGGGGGGTGCGGGGATCGTCGGGCCCCAGGAGCTCGAGGAGGTCGACGTACTCCTGGCGAGCCTGCTCGTCGTCCTTCACCCGGTCCAGGAGGCCACGCAGGCGGCCTTCCACGTCCCCGTCCCCGTTCGAGGTGGATCCCACTCGGGCCAGCGCCGCCACCCGGCGGACCTCGGCCGTCTCCGGGATGCGGGACAGCAAGGCTAGCGCCTCCTCGCCCTCGCCCCGATCGACGAGCAGCTCGGCCAGGGAGATGATCGCCCCCTCGTGGGCGGGGTCCAGGTCGAGAGCGAGCCTGAGCGACTCCTCGTCGCCCTTGGCCACCAGGCGGTCGGCCTCCGACTCGCTGGGCGCCAGGCGCTCCACGAACTCCCGGACCCGGGCCTCGGGCAGGGCGCCGATGAACGAGTCGACGACCCGGCCGTCCTTCAGGGCGAATACGGCGGGAATGGACTGGACCTGGAAAGTGGCCGACACCCGGGGGCTGGCGTCGACATCGACCTTGGCCAGCGCCACCCGGCCACCGGTCTCGGCCACGGCGCGCTCCAGGATGGGGCCGAGCTGGCGGCAAGGGCCGCACCACTCAGCCCAGAGGTCGACGACGACCGGGATCTCGGCCGACCGCTGGATGACATCCCGCTCGAAGCTGGCATCGGTGACATCCATGCTCATCGAACCTCTCAACCCCTTCTTCCGGGCTCCGATTCCGGACCGCCGTGTCGCGGTTGTCTAGCGTGAGCTTATGAGCGACGTTGGGGGGCCCGACACCGGTGGGGGCCTCTATCACCTCCTTCCCGACCGTCCTCCCCTGGATGCTCCGGTCCTGGTGATGGCGCCCGACGGCTGGATCGACGCCGGTCTCGGGGGAGGAGGCGCCATCGCCACCCTCCTCTCGGAGATCCCGACCGAGCTGGTGGCGACCTTCGACAGCGACGGACTGCTCGACCACCGGGCCCGGCGGCCCGTCGCCCGGATCGTCGACGGCGTGTACCAGGACGTGCTCTGGCCCGAGATCCAGCTCCGGGGAGGAAAGGACGCCGAAGGGCGCGACGTGCTGGTGCTGGCCGGTCCCGAGCCCGACCACCAGTGGCGCGCCTTCGCCGCCGCCGTCGGCGAGCTGTCCCAGCACCTGGGCGTCCAGCTCCTGGTGGGCCTGGGCGCCTTTCCCGCGCCCATTCCCCACACCCGCTCGGGGAAGATCGTGGCCACGGCCACCTCGGCCGAGCTGGCCGAGCAGGTGGGCGTAGTGAGCGGCAGCCTGGACGTTCCCGCCGGCATCGTGGTCGCCGTCCAGCGCCGGTTCGCCGAGATCGGCATCCCCGCCCTGGCCCTGTGGGCCCGCGTGCCCCACTACGCCGCGGGCATGCCCTACCCGGAGGCGAGCGCCCAGCTGCTGGAGGGGCTCACCGAGGTGGCCGGGCTCACCGTCGATACCACCCAGCTCCGGGAGGCGGCCGACGTGGCCCGGAAGCGGCTGGACGAGTTGACGGCCAACAGCATCGAGCACCAGACCCTCGTCCGCCAGCTCGAGGCCCAGGTCGACGCCGAGGAGTCGGACGACCTGATGTCGGGCGGCCTGGCCAACCTCCCCAACGGTGACGACCTCGCCGCCGAGATCGAGCGCTATCTGCGCGAGCAGCCGGAATAGTGCGCTATCTGCGCGAGCAGCCGGAATAGTGCGCGCCGTAGTCGTGGGCGTAGTGGCCGCGGGTTTGCTGGTGGGCGGGTGCAGCTCGGGCGACGATCAGAGCGGCCCGCGCCCGACCACCACCCGGGCCACGGTGGCTCCGGCCGGATCGACGACCACGCGCCCCCCCACCCTTCAACAGTGGATGGCCGCGGCCCAGCATCCGCTCAACGATCTGGCCGACGCGTCACAGGGCCTGCGCACCATCACGCCTGACGACGCCGCGCTCAACCGAGACCTGCTCGTGGGCCTGGCTGACGCCGCCGGCCGGGCTGAAGACTCACTCCGGAGCCAGGCGCCGCCCGCGACGGGTCAAGCCGAGGTCGAGGGCTTCGTGCGAACCGTCGGGGAGCTGGAGGGTCAGGCGAGGACGGCGTCGTCTTGCGAGGCTGAGTGCAGAAACGCCTACAACGGGGTGCTCACGGCGGCCGAGTCCTTACGGACGGCGTTGGAGAACCTGCTGCGGGTGGCTCAGCCGGGAAACTGACCCATCCGCCACGAGGGCTTAGAAATCGCCGAACCCTTCCAGGCGCTCCCGGAATTCGTCGATGAAGTCACTGAACCGGTCCAGGAAGTCCTCGACGAACTCGTCGATGTCGAAATCGAAATCGAAGTCGAAGTCAGGGAAGTCGGGGATCGTGAACCCGGGGAACGGCGGGATCGTCGGCGGCGACACGACGGTTGTGGTCGAGCCCGGCGGCATCGTGGGAGGCGGCGTGCTCGTGGTGGAGGTGCCCGGAGGCATCGTGGGCGGAGGTGTCGACGTCGTCGGGATCGACGGGAAGGGTGGCAGAGTGAACGTGGGGAAGGTGGGGAACGGCGGCAGGCTGATCGGGGGGCTGCTCTGGCCGATGGCGGGATCCACGAATCCCCACCACATCCCGACGACCACCGCCAACGCCGTTGCTCCAGTCTTGAACCCTCGCCTCATTCCAGCCTCCCGCAGCTAGTGAAGAGATCCGGAACCTATCGAGGCCGCGCCGGATGCGCAAGCACCGGAGTCAGGGCACCGCCCGCCCCGTAACGAGAACTGCGCCCCGGAGGGCGCAGTCACGTGAACCTGAGCTGCGCCTGTTGGAGGCGCCTCCCCTCAGACGAATCCTGCGAAACGGTTGGCCTCGACTTCGCCCAGGATGGCGTCGTTCTGTGCCGTCGCGTTCTCTGAGCTGGGCCCGGTAGGCCCAGTGGTGCCCGATGAGCCCGAGGAGGCAGCCGGGTTGGAGGTGCTCCCCGAGGCGGCGGACCCGGTGTTGCCGGTGTTGGTGGCGCTCGACCTGCTGGCGGCGCCGCCGGAGTTACCGGACGTGGATTGAGGGTTGGCGGTGACGGCGGAGGACCCGCCGCTTCCGCCGTCGGCTTCAGCGATGGAGACGCCCGACCCGCCCACGGCGGTACCGGACCCTCCGGTGTTGGAGGCGCCGCCGCCGGCTCCAGCGGACCCGTTGGCGAGCCCGCCGGGCCCACCCGACCCGCCGGTCGCGACGACAAGGAGGTTGTTGGAAGCGGAGCCGGTGTTGCCCGAGGCGCCCCGGGCGTTGGCCCCGGCGCCGGAGTTGGCGGCACTGTCGGCGTTGCCGATGGCCGTGGCCGATCCGGTGTTGCCTGAGCTGCCCGACGTTCCGGAGGTGGCGGGGCCACCCACGGCGACGGCGGACCCGAGGATGGCGGTGTTGACGGCGGTGGCGTTTGAATTGGCAGCACCGGTGCCGCCGGTGGCACCCGAGTTGCCGGAGATGGCGACCGGGTTCGACGTGGCGTTGGAGGTGGCGTCGCCCGTGTTCCCGGAGTTGGTGGCGCTGGCCTGGGCCGAGACGGTGCCCGACGAACCGGAAGTGGCGACGGGGTTGACGTTGATGGTGGCGTTGCCGCCGCCCCCACCGTTGGCCGATCCGACCGAGACGCTGCTGCCGCCGGTGGCCGATCCTCCGGCGCTGTTGGCCGCGGCGCCCCCGCCGCCGGAAACCGGTGCGGCCGAGCCGCCCCCGCCGCCCCCGCCGCCGGTCGCAGCCACACCTGCGCCGTTCGCTGCGCTACCCGTTCCCCCCGAGCCGGCGCCGGCGCCGGCGCCACCGCCCGAGGAGGCGTCGCTGCCGGCGTTGCCCGTAGCGGCTGCGCCGCCCGTGTTGCCGGAGCTGCCGGAATTGCCGGTGACGGCCTGCGCGGTAGCAGGACTGGAGGACAGTAGAAGGAGGACGCCGGCGAAGCCCATGGCCAAACCGGCCACGGCCAGACGCAGCCGGAGAGCCGTCGAAACCGCAGGCGTCCCACTCACGGGGCGTGAGCATAGTCACGCCATTGGTGCTTGTCACCCGGCCAAAAGGGCGCGATTTGGGCATTCGGAGCCCGCCGGTGCTTCAAACCGAGTGAACCAGAGGTTGAGGTTGAGGGGCGAAAGTGCTGGTCGGAGGAGGGAAGCGTCAACCGGCGGTCGTGAGGACCCGCTTCAGCACGAAATCCAACTCGGCCCCCATCTGCCGCACCCGTTCGTCGATAACCATCGACCCGTGGCCGGCATCGAAGCGGTATATCTCGACGTAGCCGCCGCGCCCTCGGAGGGCCTCGAGGTAGTTGAGCACCTGTTGGAGGGGGCACCGGCTGTCGTTCTCACCCGCCAGGATGAGCAAAGGGGCGGTGACCCGGTCGACGTAGGTCAGGGGCGACCGTTCCCGGTACAGCTCTCCCACTTCGTCGGGGCTGCCCCCGAACAATGACCGGTCGAAGGCCTGCAGGCTCGGCGCCTCGTCTCGGTACGCCGTCACGTAGTCGGCGACAGGCACCGCCGCGACCCCCGCGGCCCACCGCTGCGGTTCCCGTCCCAGGGCGAGCAGGGTGATGTACCCGCCCCAGGACCCGCCGCTGACCACGGCCCGCCCCGGATCGGCTACCCCGGTTCGCACCAGGTCGTCGAGGCCGGCGACCACATCCTCCACTTCGGGGAAGCCAGGGTTGCCGATGAGGGCATCGCGGAAGGCGACGCCGTAACCCGTCGACCCCCGGTAGTTGACCATGGCCACGGCGAAACCGTGGTCGACCCACGCCTGGACGTCGGGCATGAAGCTGTCGGTGTAGGCCCACGTGGGGCCCCCGTGCACCAGCATGACCACGGAAAACGGGCCCTCCGCCGCAGGGGTGGCCACGAAACCGTGGATCCGCTCGCCGTGCGGATTGGTGAACGACCACGACCGGTAGGGCTGCCCGGCCGGGGCCCGCTCCCCACGGGGAGCGCACACCTCCCGCTGGTCCCGGGCGCCCCTGACCATCGCCGGCTGGGCTCCGCTCCCCACCCGGTACCAGCACTCGCCGTCGGGCCGGACCCCAGCACCCGAGACCGTGCCCTTGGGGTGCTCGAGGGGCATCAGGGCCTCGGTGGACAGGTGGAGCCGGAAAAGCTGGTCGCGTCCCTCGTGCTCGTGCAGCACCAGGAGGGCGCCGCCGTCCGGCCACCAGTCGACGACGCTCACGTCACCCGGGAGGTCGACGAGCAGGTCCCGGCGCCGGCCGCTGACCAGGTCCCACACCGCCGGCCGGTCCTTGCCCTCCCGCTCGTGAACCAGGGCCAGGCGCTGGTCGCCCGGCACCTTGGACCACCCCGCCACCGTGAGGCCGAGGCCGGGGCCGTCCCACTGCTCGCCCACCACCGCCCCCGTCCGGGGATCGACGACCCGGACGGCCAGGTGGATGTTGTCGCCGTGCTCGGCGTGCTGGAGAGCCAGAAGCCGGGCGTCCCGGGACAGGCCCGCCACCTCCACCATCTCCGGGTGGGTGTGGATGACCCTCGCCCGCCCGGCGCCCTCGGCCACCCACACGGCGAAGCCCTCGTCGGTGGCCGTGCCCACGGCCGTGACCCCGTCGCCGATGGACAGGCCCGCGCTCCAGGCGTCGGGCACGCCTTCCACCAGCGGCCGCCTCCGCTCGTCCCCGTCGAAGGGCTCGACCATCCACTGGCCCACCTCGTCGCCCGTGGCGTCGTGGAACCACACGACCCCCGCTCCGTCGGGCGTCATCCCCCCGCCGGCCACGCCGATGGGTTCGTCGGTGACCTGGCGCCGGACGTCCCGCGCCCGATCCCAGGCGTACACCTGCCACGCACCGCTCTCGTTGGACGCCACCGCCATGCGGTCGGGCGCCTCCCGGGCCCAATGCGGGAACCCCACGGCCGGCGCCCGGAAGCGCTGCTCCCAAAGGGGGAGATCGGTCTCAGACATGGCAGGGGACCCTATGTCCATCGGGGGCTCCGCCGCCCGGGCGGGCCAGGCGCTACCGTCCCCACCCTGCGTCCTCTGAAGAAGTCCCGTCCCGCGTCCCCGGTCGCCGTCCTGTGCATCCTCGCCGCCTTGGCCGCGTCGGGCTGCTCTGAGAAGAAGGCGGCTGGCCAGCGGCCGACCGCCCCCCCGGTCACCGGTCCCTCCACGACGACTCTCCCGCCCGCCTATCCCCTGACCGGCCGGCCTGTGGGGGAGCCGAACAACGCCAACCGGGGTGTGGTGTCGGTCAAGATCGACAACGCCAGCGCCGCCCGCCCCCAGGCCGGGATCGGCCAGGCCGACCTCGTCTACGAGGAGTTCACCGAGGGGATCACCCGCTTCATCGTCGTCTTCCACTCCACCGACGCCGAGGTCATCGGGCCCGTGCGATCCGTGCGACCGGCCGACCCGGCCATCGTCACCCCCCTGGGCGGGTTGCTCGCCTTCTCCGGAGGCAGCGCCCCGGCCGTGGAGCTGGCGACGTCTTCCCCCCTGGCCACCGTCACCGAGGGCGACACCGAGATCCTGCGGCGCCGGTCGGGCCGGTTCGCACCCCACAACCTGTACACCTCGAGCGCCGCCCTCTACTCCAGGGTGCCGGGCGAGGCCAAGGCGCCGCCCAAGTTCGCCGAGTTCCTGCCCCCGGGAAGGGACTTCACCGCCGCCGGTGCCACGCCTTTCACCCACCTCACCCTCGTCCCCGCACCCTTCGTGACCGCCGACTACGACTGGTACGCGGACAGCCGCACGTGGAAACGCGCCACGGATGGCGCTCCCCACATGCTGGAGGACGGGGGCCAGATCGAGCCCAGCAACGTCATCGTCCAGTACACGCCCTATCCGGTCTGGGACGCCGACTCGGCTGTCCAGAACCCGGAGGTGATCGGCAGCGGCGACGCGCTGGTGTTCGCCGCTGGGGTGCAGGTCACGGCGACGTGGTCCAAGCCCACGCCCGACGCCGTGACCACCTTCACCGATGCCGCCGGAGCTCCGATCGTGCTGCCTCCGGGGCAGACGTGGGTGCACCTGGTTCCTCCGGGCACGCCCATCGCCGCCACCTGAGGGCCGGCCCCCGTCACCCGGCGGGCAGAGGCGGTGTGACCAGGCAACCCGCGTCCCGGCCGAGGTAGCGCAGGCCCAGGAGGTCGGGCGGGGCGAAATCGGCGGGCCGTAGCGTCTGCTGGGCGGCGTCCGGGTACATCAGGGATCCCTTGTCACGTGTGTGGCCCAGGCCGGCCACGTGAGCCAACTCGTGGAGGACGATGCGGCCCCAGCTGATGTTGTTGCGCCCGATGGCCCCGGTGCCGCTTCCGGCGGCGGGGCCGAACCCGAACCGGATCGGGGTCCGGGTTGCTTCGTCGTTGTAGGCGTCCACGTTGAACCGAAGCCGGGCCGACACGATGACGTCCCCCTCGCGCATGACCGAGGTCTGGCCCAGCACCTGGGACCGGCCGCTCGTCTGCTCGGCCGGGAAGTGCTCCCAGAGGATGAGGATGGGCGCCCAGCGGGGCCCGTAGCGGTCGGGCAGGTAGGGGCCGCTCCGCGACGTCTCGTCGGTGAAGCCGTCGTCGACGAAGGTGATGCCGGTGGCCTTTGACAGCCTCCGGAATGCCTCGTGCACGTCGGCCACGGCCTGGGGAGGAGCGGCGGCCGCGTTCTGCACGTAGTGGACCGGTTCGCAGGGGTTGAATCGGGTGGGGTTGCACCCGTCGGCCCCTATCCGCAGGAAGGCGAAGGAGTTGGGCAGCTTGGCGATCTCCTCGGGGTTCAGGCCGCGCACGCCGTAGATGTCGGTGTGACCTCTGGCCGGGCACCGATCCAGGGCTGCGCCGGCGGCCGCCACCGCGCTGTCGGCGGGGTCGTCCGACTCGTCGCCGGACGTGAGCGCCACCAACCCTCCGACGAGGCCGAGGGCGGCCACGACGGCCGCCACGACAGCCACGCGCCGGCCGCGGGAATGCACGGGCCGGATCGCGCACTCGGCCTCGACCGGCGACCCGACATCGGGCTCGGCCACGAGCCGGACGCGTACGGGCCGTCCACCCTTCCTCCGGGTGACCTCGACCGTGCCCCTCACCTTGCTCCCGGGCTCGACGACCACCTCGTCGGGGTCCACGCCAACGTCGACCCCGCCATCGGGGGCCTCGGCCCGGACCGCGGCAGTGACCGGAGCGTTGCCGCGATTGCCCAGGGTGAACTCGAGCCGGCCGCGGTTGTGACCGGCGCTGGCGTCGTCTGAGGCCAGGGTGGCCGACAACGCCCCGAACGGACGCACTTCAAGTGTCCCGGTTGCGACGCTGGCGGCCGAACCGCTCCCGACCACGGTGGCCGTCACCTCGAAGGGGAGGGTGCCCGCGGCGGGCACGGACGCGCGCGGCATGTGGAAGCCGAGACGGGCGACCACGCCGGCCCCGCTCTCCAGGGAGACGGTCTTCGGCGCCACCCAGGAGTAGGCGGCCGCCAACCCGGTCACGGCCAGGCTCAGCTCGACGCGGGAGGGCCCTACGTTGCTCAGGGCGATCTCGGTCGCGACCGATTCACCGGGGTCGACCGACAGCGCCCCCTCTCGCAGGACCGCAGTGATTGTCGTAGCCGTGGCAGCGACGGTAGCCAGCCCCGACGGCGCGGGAAAGCTCCGCGAAGCCGGCCATGGTGGTGCTACCACCCCTTTA
>JBHENM010000479.1:0-31041 GCA_046262035.1 Acidimicrobiales bacterium
CACCCGTCCCGATCTGCCGGACGTGCTCGACCGGCTTCGGGCCGAGGCGCGGCGGGCCGAGCCCAACGCCGCCGTACCCCTGGCCGAGGCCGTGGGCGAGCCTCCGCTGCTCGTCGAGTGCCTGCTCGACGCGTGGGTCGCGGAACGCCAGATCGTCTACAGCAAGGCGCCCGGACGGTGCTTCCGGATCCACCGCGTCCAGTTCGGCCCGGCGATGCCTTCGCCGGGAACCGCGGGCACCGCCCCCTGACCGCAGCTACCAGGAGCCGCCGCCACCGCCCCCGAAGCCGCCCCCGGACGAGCCGCCTCCGCCGAACCCGCTCGAGCCCGATGAGGCGGCTGTCGCGACGATGGTGCCCGACGTGGTCACCGCGAAGCTGTCCATCGAATTGCCGAAGCCGCCGAGGCTGAACGGGTGGGACGACACGTACCAGCCGCTGGTGGCCTGCGCCACCTCGGCTTCGAGGCCGGAGAAGGCGCGGGCCCACTTGTCCGTGCACCCGAAGACGACGGCGAACGGGAGATACTCGGAGAACAGGTTGGCCCGCTCGGCGAAGCGGGCCCGCTCCTTCTCGCTCTCCTCGATGAACCGGCGAAATCCGCTCACCCGCCGGAGGGTGGCCCAGCCCGCGGGCGTCCGGCGAGGCAACCGACCGGCACCGGCCAGAAGCCCGGCCGCGCCGACGATGAGCGGGATGCCGAGGAGGCCCCAGTGGGTCAGCGCGGCCAGGGCCACGGCGCCGGCCAAGGCCGCCACCAGGACCAGGACCCCGATGACCCGACCCTTCAGGCGCACCCTGTCGGGACGGCTCGGGAACCAGCCCGCGGCCACCACGTCGTCGTACAGCGCGTCCTGCACTCCTTTAAGCCGGGTGGCGAACTTGCGCTTCAGATCGGAGAGCTCGACTTCGTCACCCCCCTCGAAGATCCCGTCGTGCAGCTTCCGCTCGTAGGGGCGCAGGTCGTCGGGCTCCTTGACCTTCGTCATCTTCCAGTCCGTCTTCCCGAACAACCCCTTTTTGGGGATCTCCTCGATGCGGAGATAACCCCGCACGGCCAAGTCGATGATGGTGGCGGTGACGTCCAGCGGGTTGGCCACCTCGTCGACCAGAGTGCCCACCTGGCCGGGCCGGACCTTGTTCGGCGGCTCGAACTCGACCGGATCGTGGCTGCGTTCGAACAGGGGAACTGTCTCCTCCTGGCCGGATTCGCTGCCGAAGGCGGCGTCCACGGGCGACCCCGCCCACCGCCGGTCGCGACCTCGTGACCACACCAGCCGGACCAGGCCGAAGAGGATGAGCGCGGTGAGGCCGCCGCTGACGCCGACGGTAAGGGGAGTGACGGAGAAGGCGCGCGAAACGCTCCAGCGCTCGTCGAGGATGGGTGGTGGAACCGTCACCGTCCCCTTGGGCATGGCCACGACCACCGTCACGCCCTCGCCGCTGGACAGCGCACCGTGGGAGAACGTCGCTCCGTGCCCGGTGGGCACAGCCGACTCGCACGGGAGCCGGCTCCCCGTCGGCCCGGCGTAGCACGCCACCTCGGTCACGTCGCCCGGGACCTGCACGGTGACGGACACGGCGCCCACGGCGACGGGCCACTCGTTCCCGGTGGCGTTCCAGAACAGCTCGTCGTGCTCGGAGAAGGAGTTGAGCGCGCCGCGGACCCGGTAGGAGATGGTGTAGTCGTGGGCTCCCGTGATTGTGCGGTCGGGGTCACCGATCTTGAATCGCGTGGACCGCCCGGAGGTCTCGACCTCGAGGTTGTCCGGAGTGTTGAGCCCGCCGTCGACGGACGGGTCGTCAATGGGGGTCAGGCGCTCGTACCGGCTGTCGGGCTCGTAGTCGAAGCGGACCGGGATGGTGCGGAAGATCCCGTGCCGCTGGTCGGTCCCGAAGTCGTACCGGATCTTCTCGATGACGGAGAGAGAGCCGTCGCCGTTGACGGTGATGACGACGTCGAAGGTGTGGATCCGCTCTCCGACCTGGGCCCGAGCGGCCCCCTGAGCGGGAAACTGGGCCCGAGCGGGTTCCGCGAGAGCGACGGCCAAGGCGACCAGTGCTGCGAGTGCCCCCAGGACCCGGGCGAAGCGTCTCACGCCGGCTCCTCCACCGACGGGCGCACCTCCCGGGCGATCTGACCCACCACGCCGTTGACGAAGCGACCGGACTCCTCGGTCGAGTAGCGGCTGGCCAGCTCCACGGCCTCAGAGATCACCGCGGCGGTGGGGACGTCGGGACGGTAGAGCAGCTCGTACACGGCGATCCGCACGAGGGCACGGTCGACGGCCGGCATCCGTTCGAGGGCCCACCCTCGAGCGAAGCGCCGGATGAAGCCGTCGACCTCGTCACCGTGCTCCTCGACTCCCGACACCAGGTCGGCGGCGAACCGAGCCGGCTCCATGGGAAGGGCTGCCACCACCTCCGCGGCGCTGATTCCCTTGACGTCGGCCTCGTAGAGCAGCGATAGGGCGCGCTCCCGTGCTTGACGGCGACTGGTCGCGGCCGTCGACGGCGAGCGAGTCCTCCGCTCAGAGGGCCGCTCGGGCCCAGCCACCCGCTCCGAGGGCCGCTGGCCGCTGCTCACGTCACACGCGTGTCAGGTACTCGCCGGAGCGGGTGTCGACCCGGATCCGGTCGCCGGTGTTGATGAACAACGGGACCTGCACCAACAGCCCGGTTTCGAGCGTCGCCGGCTTCCGGCCACCGGACACCCGGTCGCCTTGCACCCCCGGCTCGGTCACGGTGACCTCGAGCTCGACCGCGGCCGGCAGCTCCAACCCCACGACCTCGTCGTCATGGGTCTGGACCAGGATGGTGTCGCCCTCCTTGAGGTAGTCGACGGCGTTGCCCAGGGCGCTGGCCTCGACCGTCATCTGGTCGTAGGTGCCGCTGTCCATGAAGACGTGGTGGTCGCCCTCGCTGTAGAGGTACTGCATCTCCCGCTTGTCGATGATGGCCTGTTCCAGCTTCTCGTCGGCCCGGTACGTGCGCTCCAGAACCGCCCCGCTGCGGACGTTCTTCAGCTTGGTGCGTACGAACGCACCGCCCTTGCCCGGCTTCACGTGCTGGAACTCCACGACCGTGTAGAGCCCGTCGGGCAGGGCGATGGTCATCCCGTTCTTCAGGTCGTTGGTCGAGACGTTCACGCGATCACGAGCTCCTTGGGGGCGTTGGTGAGCACCCGGCAGCCGCCCTCCTCGACGACGACGGTGTCCTCGATGCGGACGCCACCGTGCTCGGGAAGGTAGACGCCGGGCTCCACGGTGACCACGTGACCGGGGGCCAGGGTGTCGGTCGAGGCCGACGAGACCCGCGGCGCCTCGTGGATCTCCAGTCCGACCCCGTGCCCGGTGCCGTGCAGGAAGGCATCGGCCCACCCGGCATCCCGGATCAGCGAGCGGCAGGCTTCGTCGACGGACCGGGCCTCGACGCCGGCCCGCACGGCAGCCACGCCCGCCCGCTGGCTCTCGGCCACTACCTCGACCATCCGGCGCGCCGTGTCCGATGCCGGCTCGCCGACGCAGAGCGTGCGGGTCATGTCCGAGCAGTAGCCGTCGACCACAGCCCCGAAGTCGATCACCACCAGCTCGCCGGCGCCGATGCGCCTGTCGGTCGGGCGGTGGTGGGGCTTGGCCCCGTTGGGCCCGGAGGCGACGATGGTGTCGAACGACGACGAGGACGCGCCCTGCCGGCGCATCTCGAAGTCCAGCTCGAGGGCCACATCCCGCTCGGTCGGGCCGTCGGCCAGCCGGGGGCGAACGACCTCGAGGGCGGCGTCGGCCGCGGCCGCCGCTGCCGCCATCCGCCACACCTCACCGGCATCTTTCACCCGCCGGAGTGCTTCGACCAGGCCCTCGGTGGGCACCAGGTCCAGCCCGTCGAACCACTCGGTGGCGAATCGCCGCTGCTGGCTCCAGGTGACGGTCTCTGCTTCCAGCCCCAGCCGGGCCAGCCCCCGAGTAGGAGCCTGCAACCACTCCCGCTGCTTGGCCAGAGTCGTCCCCACCCGGATGCTGGCCTCCACCCCGGCGGCGTCGAGCTCCTCCACCGCCTGCTCTCCGTACCGACCGTCGGTCACGAACACGACCTCGTCGGCGAGAACCAGGACGAGGGCGGCCGACCCGCTGAACCCGGTGAGGTAGCGGACATTCACCATGCCGCTCACCAGGAGCGCGTCGCAGCCGGCGTCTTCGAGGTGTTCTCGAAGGCGCGGAATGCGAGCGGCAACGTCCATCGGTGTCATCGTGCGTCCTCCAGCAAGCGTGCCACGGCCTGAATCGCAAGGGCGTACCCGTGGCCACCCAGGCCCGAGATCGTACCCGTGGCCACCGGGGCCACCACCGACACCCGCCGCCACGCCTCCCTGCTCTCGGGATTGGAGATGTGAAGCTCGATGACGGGCCCGGGGAAGGTGGCCAGCGCGTCGTGGAGCGACCAGCCGTAGTGGGTCAGAGCTCCGGCGTTGACCACGATGGCCGCAACTCGCCCCCGGGCGCGGTGGACGGCGTCGACCAGCTCGCCCTCGTGGTTGGACTGGACGTGTTCGAGCTCGAGACCCCGGTCGGCGGCCTCGCGCCGGGCCCGCGCGACGTGGTCTTCCAGGGTGGCGGTCCCGTATATCTCGGGCTCGCGCTCGCCCAGGAGGTTCAGGTTGGGACCCGATAGCAGCAGCACCACCGGCGCTGCGCTCACGGGCCTACCCTCG
Organism: Acidimicrobiales bacterium; assembly: GCA_046262035.1. Classification (GTDB taxonomy): domain Bacteria; phylum Actinomycetota; class Acidimicrobiia; order Acidimicrobiales; family AC-14; genus JBHENM01. The sequence goes on from JBHENM010000479.1 coordinate 4,708, forward strand.
TTCCGAGGGCAGGCCCGTGAATACTCATGGACCGGCCTCCCGGGCCGCTCACGACTCGACCTCGGCCAGCGTCGCCAGGACCTCGTCCCGGGGCACCCCCCGGACGACCTCGACGCCTGCGGGGCCGTCGAGCACGAAGGTGAAGCCCGCGACGGCCTTCTTGTCCCGGCTCATCAGGGTCAGCAACTGGTTCCGGTCGTGACCCTCGGGCAAGGTGGTCGGGAGACCGTAGAGGCGCACGACCTCGTCGTGCTCCTTGACCCGGTCGTCGCCGATGCGCCCCAGGCGACGGGCGAGCCGGGCGGCGAAGCAGAGCCCGATGGCCACCGCCTCACCGTGGCGCAGGTCGTAGCGGCCCGCCGTCTCCAAAGCATGGGCGAGCGTGTGGCCGTAGTTGAGGACGGCGCGGCTCCGGCCGCCCGTACCTCCATGGGGATCCTCCCGCTCGTCGCCTGCGACCACTTCGGCCTTGATCCGGACGCAGCGGGCGATCTTCTCGTCCATGGGGAGGTCGGCCAGGTCACCCCTGCCGTCCAGGAAGTGGCACTTGGCGATCTCGCCCAGCCCGCTTCGGTACTCCCGGGGAGGAAGGGACTCCAGGACCTCGGTGTCGCACAGGACAGCCGCCGGTTGCCAGAACGCTCCGACCAGGTTCTTGCCCTCGGGCAGGTTGACCCCCGTCTTCCCGCCGATGGCCGCGTCCACCTGGGCCAGGAGGGTGGTGGCTACATGGACGACGGCCACACCCCGATGGAAGACGGCCGCCGCGAACCCGCTCGTGTCCGTCACGACCCCTCCGCCGACGGCGACGACCGTGTCCGTCCGGGTGAGGCCGAAACGGGCGAAACCTCGGCACAGCTCCTCGATCGTCTCCAGGCACTTGGTCTCCTCGCCGGGATCGATCACGAACGTCTTCTGCTCGACGCCCGAGTCCACCGTCACCCCGACCGCCTCCTGGGTCACGATCGCCGCCCTTCGGGCGCCGGGCGGGAGCACCTCGGCCAGGTGGTGCCGGGCACCCGGGCCGATGAGGACGTCATAGGTGCGGTCCGCCGTCCGCACGGGCACGGTGATCATGGGCGGACCGCCTCCAGCACGCCTTCCACGACCTCGGTGAGGTCGCGATGGTCGACGTCGATCACGGCGTCGGCCACCTGCTCGTACAGCGGGTAGCGCTCGGCCATGAGCCGGCTCAGGGCCTCCGAGCGCAGGGCCTGGTCCCCCGCCAGCAGCGGCCGGCCGTGGCCGTCGCCCACCCGGAGGGCGAGCGTGTCCACCGCCGCTCGGAGCCACACCACCGGAGGGTGCTCCCTCAGGAGGGCGCGGTTCGACGGGTCGAGTACGACCCCGCCGGCCGCGGCCACCACCGCCGGCTGCTCCTCGGTGGACGCCAGGGCCTCGGCCAGGGCCTCGGCCTCGAGAAGCCGGAAGGCGGCCTCGCCGTCCGCCGCCCAAATCTCGGCCACGCCGCGGCCGACCCGCATCTCGACCTGCCTGTCGCTGTCGAGGAACGCCCAGCCCAGACGGTCGGCCAGGGCCCGCCCGACCGTGGTCTTGCCCGCTCCCATCATTCCGACCAGGACGATGGAGTTCAGGCCTCCTCCAGAGAGCGCAGGTACGCGTCGCGGTTGCGGACCAGCTCGGCCACGGAGTCCCCCCCGAACTTGCGCAGGGCCTCGGAGGCCAGGACGAGGGCCACCATCGTCTCCGCCACCACGCCCATGGCCGGAACCGCCGTGACGTCGGTGCGCTCCTTGAACGAGACCGTCTCCTCCTTGGTCTCGACGTCGACGGTCCGGAGCACGGGCCGGTTGAGGGTGGAGAGGGGCTTCATGGCCGCCCGGGCCACCAGGAGGTCGCCGTTGGTGATCCCGCCCTCCAGGCCTCCGGCGCGGGTCGACCCTCGGCGGTAGCCGCCCTCGCCTGCGTCCCAGAGGATCTCGTCGTGGGCCTCCGACCCGCGGCGCCCGGCGACGTCGAACCCCTCGCCGATCTCAACCCCCTTGACCGCGGGGATGCTCATGAGGGCCTGGGCCAGGAGCCCGTCAAGCTTGCGGTCCCAGTGGACATGGCTCCCCAGGCCCACGGGGACTCCGTAGGCGAGCACCTCGGCCACGCCTCCGAGCGAGTCGCCGACCTTGGCCGCGGCCTTGATCTCCGCCACCATGGCCTCCTCGGCGTCGGCGTCGAAGCACCTCACCGGAGACGAGTCGACCTGGTCGAGATCGTCGGGCGCCGGCCGGGTCAGCGACTTCGTCACTACCGGGCCCATCTGGATGACGTGGGACAGCACCGAGATGCCCAGCTCGGCCAGGAGCACCTTGGCGCACGCTCCTCCCGCCACCCGCGCCGCAGTCTCCCGGGCCGAGGCTCGCTCCAGGACGTCGCGGGCGTCGCCGAAGCCGTACTTCTGCATCCCCGCCAGATCGGCGTGGCCCGGACGGGGACGGGTGAGCGGCTTCTCCGTGGCCCCCGGGGCCGGGCTCATCTCCTGCTCCCACTTGGGCCATTCCGTGTTCCCGATCTCGATGGCCACGGGCGAGCCGAGCGTCCGTCCGTGCCTGACCCCGGACAGGATGGTGAGCTCGTCCTGTTCGAATCGCATTCGGGGGCCTCGGCCGTATCCGAGGCGACGGCGTGCGAGCTCGCGCTGGATGGGCTCGACAGTGAGGTTCAGGTTCGCCGGCAGTCCTTCCAGCACGACCACGAGGGCCCGGCCGTGGGACTCCCCGGCAGTGAGGAAGCGGAGCACGATGGCACTGTACCGGCGCACTCCTCGACGACGGCCGGCTTTGCCGTGTCACCGACCGGTGGATTGCCGGGTTAGGAAGCGATCAACATCCGCACGACCGGTCCGCCGGCCAGGACGGTGAAGCCCGCGCCTACGGCCAGGAACGGGCCGAAGGGGACGTGGTCGGTGCGGGCCCGGAGCCGGAAGGCGACGAGCAGCAGACCGATGACCGCACCCAGAAGGAACCCGAGGAAGATCCCGGTGATGACGTGGCCGTAGCTGAGCCACGATAGGAAGAGGCCCAGGAGGAACGACAGCCGGACGTCCCCGAAGCCCATGCCTCCGGGCGATACGAGGTGGATGACGAGCAGGGCCAGCCAGGCCAGGGCAGCCCCGATGAGAGCCCGGCTGAGCCGGGAGAGGTCGTGCTGGGCCAGCCCGGCGATGGCCAGCAGAGGTAGCGAGGCGAAGATCGCCGGATACACGACGCGGTTGGGGATGATCTGCAACTGGAAGTCGATGACGGTGATGGCCAGCAGGGCGGCGAAGAAGACCAGGTAGGCGGGAAGGGCCCAGTCCGCGCCGAAGCGCACGCCGGCCGCAGCGAACAGGGCGGCGTTGCCCACCGAGACCAGCAGGAATCGGATCGGCAGCCGGTTCCCGCAAGCTGGGCAGCGCCCCCCGGGCTTCAGCCACGCCGAGATCGGAAGGCCGCGCGCGTCAGCCGCATCCTCGGGGCAGCGCGGGCAGCGGGAACGGAGGCGTAGGAGCGGTTGCTTGGCCGGAACCCGGTCGATCACGACATTGAGGAACAGGCCCACCACCAGCCCGAGAACGGCGAGGGCGGCGAGGGCGGCGACACCGACGACGGTCACTGCGGCTCTCGTCGCCCCAATTGCACGAGGGCGGCGGCGGACATGACGGCCACGGGGGCGTCCTGGCCCGTCCACAGCCGGAAGGCGATCGCCGCCTGATGGACGACCATGCCCAAGCCGTTCACGGCCACCGCGCCGGCCGCCCGGGCCGCCTCCACCAGGGGGGTGACCGACGGGTTGGGAACCAGGTCGATCACCAGCTGGCCCGGTCCCAGGCGCGCGGGGTCGAGCGGCAGCGCACGGGCGAGGTCGCTGCCGGCCATCCCGAAGGGCGTGGCGTTGACCACCAGATCGGCTTCCGCCACATCGGCGGCGGTCCCCACCCGGCCGCGTGACCCCGCCAGGGCGGCCACGGCTTCGGCTCGCGCCGGAGTCCGGTTCACCACGACCACCTCGGACGCTTCCTCATCGGCGAGGACCTTCACCACCGCTCGAGCGGCCCCGCCTGCGCCGACGACCAGGCACCGGCGGCCTGCGGGATCGAAGCCCTCGTCGTCGTGCAAGGCCCGAAGAAAGCCGGGCCCGTCGGTGTTCTCGCCCCGGAGCGTGCCTCCCGGCTCGAGGACGACGGTGTTGACGGCACCGACCGCCTCAGCCAGGGGGGAGAGCCGGTCCACCCCTTCCATGACCGCCTCCTTGTGCGGGATCGTCACCGACAGGCCCGCGATCCCGAGCGACCGCATCCCGGTGAGGACTCCGGGCACCTGCCCGGGCTCAACGTCGAAGGCGAGGTAGGCCCAGTCCAACCCCAGCGCACGGAAGGCGGCGTTGTGCATGGCCGGAGACGGCGAGTGCCTGACGGGATGGCCGATCACCGCCGCCAGCCGGGTGGCCGTCCCCGGTAGCCACGGGTCTTCCTGGATCAGCGGGTGCCGCCGGTAGCAGCAGGCAGGCTCAATCCAGGAATCCCTTGCGGGTGGCCTCGGCGACGTTCCGGTTGTGCTCCTCCAGGGTTGCCGCGAACGCATGGGTGCCGTCGGCCTCGGCTACCACGAAGAAGATCCACGGGCCGGGGGTGGGCGACATGGCCGCCTCCAGAGCCGGCTTCCCGGGGCTGGCGATGGGGCCCGGCGGCAGTCCCGGCACCTTGTAGGTGTTGTACGGGGAGTCGATCTCGAGGTCGGAGAACAACAGGGCGTCCTTCTGCTCGCCCAGGGCGTACTGGACGGTGGCGTCAATGTCGAGCTTGATCCCCTCCTCGAGGCGGTTGTAGATCACCCGGGCCACCTTGCCCCGGTCCTGGGGGACCCGTGCCTCCCGCTCGACCAGGGATGCCACCACCACGACCTCGTAGGGCGTGACGTTGAGCCGGGCGGCAGCGTTGACGAGGCCGAGGGAGGTGGCCGCCTCGTCGAAAGACTCGACCATCCGCCTCAGGATGGCGACCTCGTCGTCGTCCTTGCCGAGGAAGTAGGTCTCGGGTAGGACCATGCCCTCGAGATTTGTGGAGCCCGCGGGCTGGTACTGCGAACGCACCTCGCCCGTCTCCGCGGCGGCGACGAACCGTTCGGCCGATCGCCCGGGAAGCTTGCCCACGAGGTCGGCGATCTGCTTGAAGGTGAGGCCCTCGGGGACGGTCAGGGGAATGCTGTCGGCCTTGGCTCCTGCTTCGAGGATGTCGATGACCTTGCCCATGCTCTCCCCCTGGCGGAGGGTGTAGTCACCGGCCTGGATGGAGTCGGCCCCCTGGAGCCGGGCGTAGTAACGGAAGACGGTCGCGCTCTTGATGACCCCTTCCCGCTCGAGGAGCTGTCCGATGGCGTCGACCGACATCCCCTGCTCCACCCGGATCCGAGTCTCTGCTCCGGGGTCCCCTGAAGGATCGACGTGATTGCGGACCCAGATCCAGCTCAGGGCCACGACCAGGAGCAGGACGACGAACAGTCCCACGATGATCCACGGCCACCTTTGACCGTCGCGGAAGTTGCGATCTTCGTCTACCTCGTACGGGGTGAGGACGTTCAACATTCCTCCGTTCGGGCCTCGACCTGATCCAACCATGCCTGCAGGAGGACAGCCGCCGCCACCTGATCGACCACCCGTCGCTGGGCCCGTCCCCGGACGCCGGCCGCGGCCAGGGAGCGAGTGGCGCTCACCGTCGTCAGCCGCTCGTCGAACAACTCCACGGGCACGGCGACGACGGCGCGCAGCTCTTCCGCCTCCGCCTCGGCCCGGCGAGCGGCGGGTCCGTGGCTGCCGTCGAGCGACAGCGGGAGGCCGACGACCAGCCGCTCTCCGCCGAGCTCCTCGACCATGCGCGCCACCGCCGAGTGATCGACCTTGGCGTCACCCGACCGCTGGATGACGGCGTGGGGCATGGCCAGTGTGCCCGCGGTGACGGCCACGCCGATCCGCTTCTCCCCGAGGTCCAGCCCTACCGCCCTCACGAGCTAGAGCCGCTCGGGCCCTGTTTTCCGCTCAGAGGGCCGCTCGGGCCCTGTTTTCCGCTCAGAGGGCCGCTCGGGCCCTCGGCTGCCCGTCGCGCCTGTTCCAGAGCCTCCTCCAGGCGACTGGCGTCCCGGCCGCCGGCGATCGACAACTCCCGCCCCTTTCCGGCGCCGCCGCCCACCGTCCGCGCCGCCTCGGCCAGCAGCCGCCCGGCGTCGAGGTCGCTTCCGGGGGCCACGGCCGCCACCAGGGCCACCCCGCCCGCCTCGGGAGCGCTGCCGAGGACGACGGCGCGCACACCCGGGAGGTTGCGCACCGCAGTGGCCACGTCCTGCAGCTCCTGACGCCCGGCGCTGCCGCAGTGGGCCACGACCACCCCGTCCGACGCCTGGGCCGCCAGCTCCCGGGCCCGACCCACGGCCGACTCACGGCGCAGGGCCGCCATCTCCTCCCGGAGGGCGCGAAAGTCCGCCGTCAGGCGCTCGACCGCCTCCGCCACCTCTCCCGGCGACACCCGGAGGAGGTCGGCGATGCGGGCCAGCGTCTCCTCCTCGTCGCGGATGCGGTCGAGGCTGCCCACCCCGGTAAGCGCTTCCACCCGTCGTAGGTTCGAGCCGATCGAGCCCTCGGACACGAGCTTGATGGGCCCGACCGTGCCCAGGGCCCCCACGTGGGTGCCCCCGCACAGCTCAATGGAATGGTGGCCGGCCTCCACCACACGCACGATCTCGCCGTACTTCTCGCCGAAGAAGGCGAGGGCCCCTATCCGCCGGGCCTCCTCCTGGGTCGTCTCGTAGGCCCGGACCGGGTCGTTGGCCAGGACCTCGGCGTTGGCCAGCCGCTCGACCTCGGCCAGCTCGTCGGGACGCACCTGGCTGAAGTGGCTGAAGTCGAACCGCAGGCGTTCCGGCCCGACCAGCGAACCGTGCTGCTTGACGTGCTCGCCGAGGACGCTCCTCAGGGCCCAGTGGAGGAGATGGGTGCCGGTGTGGTTCCGGCCGACCGAGCGCCTGCGCCCGGCGTCGATAGCGGCGAGGGCCTCCTGGCCCGGACGGAGGTGGCCCTCGACCACCTCGATCACGTGCCGGTGGAGACCCGGCAGCCCGTGGGTGGTGTCGACCACCCGGGCCAGCCCCGTGTCGGTCCGGATGGTCCCCGTGTCCCCCACCTGCCCGCCCGACTCGGCGTAGAAGGGAGTGCGGTCGAGGAAAAGCTCGTCGCCCGACAAGGCGAGGATGCGCGCCTGGGAAGCACCCTCGGCGTACCCGATGAACTCGGTGGATCCGAACTGCTCGAGCAGCTCCCGGTACACGGCGTCGCGGGGATCGGCGGAGTGATCCGACTGGGCCGCCCGCGCCCGTCCCCGCTGGGCTTCCATCTCGGCCTGGAAGCCGGCCACGTCGACCTCGAGGCCCCGCTCGGAAGCGATCTCGAGGGTCAGCTCCAGCGGGAAGCCATAGGTGTCGTGAAGGCGGAAGGCGACGGATCCGGGCAGGGTGCCCTTGGCCGCCGGGCCTCGCGACGACGAGGCCTGACCCAGCTGCTCGTCGAGCATGAGGGATCCCGTGCGCAGGGTCTGGCGGAAGCGCTCCTCCTCGCGCGTGACGACGTCGAGGATGAAGTCGCGCCCCTTGACCAGCTCCGGGTAAGCCGGGCCCATCACTTCGACCGCGCTCTCAACCATGGCCGGCAGGACCAGCCGCTCCACCCCCAGCCCGAAGGCCCGGCGAACAGCCCGCCGCAGGATCCGGCGGAGGACGTAGCCGCGATCCTCATTGGACGGGAAGACCCCGTCGTTCACCAGGAAGGCGGCGCAGCGGCCATGGTCGGCCAGGATGCGCAGCGTCACGTCGGACTCGGCGTCCGCCCCGTAGCGCAGACCCACGATCCCTTCCGCCGCCTGGATCAAGCGCCGCAGCTCGTCCGTGTCGAAGACGGACGGCACGTCCTGCAGGACGGTGAGGGTCCGTTCCAGCCCGGCCCCGGTGTCGATGATCCTCTTGGGGAGGTCGGACAGGGTGCCGTCGGCGCTGCGGTTGTACTGCATGAAGACCAGGTTCCAGACCTCCCGGTACCGCTCGGCGCCGCCGTGGGCGGGGCCTCCCGGCTCCCCGAAGGCGTCCCCCATGTCCACGTAGATCTCCGAGCACGGACCGCAGGGACCGGTCTCCCCCATCTCCCAGAAGTTGTCCGCCCCCATGCGCTGGATGCGCTCGGCGGGGACGCCGATCTGGTCTCGCCAGATCTCGGCCGCCTCGTCGTCGGAGTCGTGCACGGTGACCCAGAGACGCTCGGCGTCCATCCCGTACACCTCGGTGAGCAACTCCCAGGCGTAGCCGATGGCCCCCGACTTGAAGTAGTCCCCGAAGCTGAAGTTGCCGAGCATCTCGAAGAACGTGAGGTGTCCCCACGTGACGCCGACATTTCCGATGTCATCGTGTTTGCCCTTGACCCGTACGCACTTCTGTATCGAAGTGGCCCGAGGAGGATCGGGACTGGGCTCCTCACCCAGGATGACGGGCAGGAACTGGTTCATACCGGCGTTGGCGAACATGGGCGCCGCCCGGTGATGGGGAATCAGCCCCATGGACGGGAGCGGGGTGTGGCCCCGCTCGGCGAAGTAGGCGGTGAAGGTGCGGCGAAGCTCGTCGGCAGTCATCGGTGGAACCAGCCTAGAACGGCGGAATTAGACGGCGGGAGGGCGGAGCTGGGCCCGTAGCGACACCTCGCGCTCCTGCATCGCGGCCTGGCCTTCCAGGGCCGCGGCCCGCAGGTCGTCCCGCAGCCTTCGCACCGACTCGGTGGCCTGCTGGGCCACCCGGTCGGGCAGGAAGCGCTCGATGCTCTGGCGTAGGCGCCGCTGCACCCAGAAGGATCCGCCGAGGCCCAGGGTCATGCCCACGGACAACCAGAAGAGACGCTTGAACACGGCGGTGGGTCAGCGCTTCAGGGCGCGCGTCGCCGGTAGTTGGAGCTGCTGGTGGGCCTTGCGGTTCCGGAATCGCCGGACGGCGCGGGCCGCACCGGAGCCGACGGCCAGCATCTTCACCACGGGGCTGGAAAACGCGGTGTAGGCCAACCGGGAGGCCGAGTCCACGGTGCCGGAGATCGACTCGGCCGTGTCGAGCAGGGTGTCGACCTTCATCAGCTCCGAGTTCGCCTGCTTGACGGCGACGTGGGCGTCAGCGATCAGGGGCAGGGTCTGGCGGGTGACCTCCTCGATCGAACGGCGGAAGACGGTCATCGTCCGGATGACCGACGAGAGGGCGAACAGCAGGCCTACGACGGCGATGGCGACCGAAACCGAGAAGACAACCGCAGCCAGATCACCGGCGTCCATCGTCGTGCTCCCGCATCCGTTCGCCGACCTTCCGCTCGAAACCGTGGTCCGAGGGCTCGTAGTAGACCCGTCCGGCCAACTCCGGGGGCCGGTACTCCTGGGGCACCCATCCCCTCGGGTCGTCGTGAGGATAGTCGTAGCCCGCTCCGTGACCGATCTTGCGGGCCCCGTAGTAGGACGCGTCCCGCAGGTGGACGGGGACCACACCTGCGGGCCGTTCCCGCACGTCGGCCTGGGCCTTGCGGAGGCCCTGATAGACCCGGTTCGACTTGGGTGCCGTGGCCAGGTGGACCACCGCCTGGGCCAGGTTGAGCTGAGCTTCGGGCAGTCCCACGAACTCGACCGCCCGCGCCGCGGCGTCGGCGATCACCAGGGCCATGGGGTCGGCCATGCCCACGTCCTCGGACGCGAGCACGACGAGCCGCCGGGCGATGAAGCGGGCGTCCTCCCCCGCCTCGAGCATCCGGGCCAGCCAGTACAGGGCGGCGTCGGCATCGGAGCCGCGCAGGCTCTTGATGAAGGCCGAGATCGTGTCGTAGTGCTCGTCCCGCTCGTACCGGAGGGCACGGGCGTTGAGCGCCGCCTCGGCGTCGGCCAGCTCGATCACCGGCCCCGCCCTTCCGGAAGCGAGAGCGGCCGCCACTTCCAGGGCGTTCAGGGCCACGCGGGCGTCACCGTCGGCCCGATCAACCAGGTGGTCCAGGGCGACGTCGTCCGCCTCAGCCGAGAGGGCCTGAAGCCCCCGCCTCAGGACGTCGCCCACCGCCTCGGCCGCCAGCGGTTCGAGCCGGAAGAGCAGTGAGCGGGACAGCAGCGGGGAGTTCACCTCGAAGTAGGGGTTCTCCGTGGTGGCGCCGATCAGCACCAGCACGCCTTCCTCGACCCACGGCAGCAGGGCATCCTGCTGGGCCCGGTTGAACCGGTGGACCTCGTCCAGGAACAGGATCGTCCCCTGCCCCTGCTCGCCGAGCCTCCGCCGAGCCCGCTCCACCACCTCCCGGACGTCTTTCACGCCGGCGGTGACGGCCGAGAGCGTCTCGAAGGCCTTGGCCGTGGCTCCCGCCACCAGCCTGGCGATGGCGGTCTTGCCGGTTCCCGGCGGGCCCCACAGGATCACGGAGGTGAGCCGGTCGGCCTCGATCAGGCTCCTCAGGGGCTTGCCCGGACCGAGGAGATGCTCCTGGCCCACGACCTCGTCCAGCGAGTGGGGGCGGAGACGGGCGGCAAGAGGCGCCTGGCGAGCCAGCTGTTCCTGAAGGGCTGCCCCGAACAGGTCGTCCGAGGCGGCAGCCTTGGCCATCGCCAGCAAAGCTACCCCGGGTGCTTCGGGAGGTAGGGCGATACCGGCGCCTGCCTCCCCGCTAGCGTTCGACGGTGCGGCGACGTCGATGGGCGGTCCTCGGCCTCGGCTTCCTGCTGACGCCCGCGTGCCGCAGCGACGCTCCCCACGTAACGGCGCCGGCGAAGAGTACGAGCCCGACGACCCTTACATCGGCAGTTCCGACCAATTCCGGGCCGGCCAGCACCGCCCCGGCGGCCTCCGGGACGGTCACGTTCCGGGCCCGCGACGTCCAGCTGGCCAACTCCGAGGAGTCGGACAACGGCTTCCGGGTCCTGATCGATTCGCCTGACGAAGAGGTTGCGGTCGTCCTCGGTGGGATTCCGTCGCCCAACCGGGTGGTCTTCGTCTGCCCGGCAACCGAGCTCGAGCGGCGGGTGCCCGCCCCCGGCTGCCTCACTCCCGAGCCGGGCGAGGTCGTCCGGGTGAGTCACGCTCCCGACCGCCGGGGCGTGGAGGTGGTGCAGGTGGGCGCCACCGGCGCCGGGGCCGCGGGGAACTCCACGCTGCTGAGCGAGGTCGCCGTCACCTACACCCCGGCATCCCGCGAGGTGCAGTTGCGGTTACCTCCCGTGCCCCCGGGGGAGGCCACCCCGTCCTTCGTCCTGACCCCGGCCGGGGCCGGGGACTACCGGGCCAGCGCCAACTGGCCCGGCGGCGGCTCGACCACCGTCGCCCTCACCATGACGGTGGGGACCAAGGTCGTCTCCCAGATCGAGGGCTCCTCCGTCTCGCAGCTCGACGGGAATGTCTCGCCGCCTGAGGAAGGGGTTCTCCGCCTCCGCAACCCCGGGTCCGCAACCCTGACCGGCCTCACGATCTCCGCCCTCTTTCCCTGATCGTCACCCGGGCCGGGGAAGCACCCGCAGGCCGAGCTCGGCCAGCTGGGCCGGCTCCAGTGGCCCGGGCGCGCCGGTGAGGGGATCGCTTCCCGACTGCGTCTTGGGAAAGGCGATGACCTCGCGGATGTTCTCCTCACCGGCGAGGAGGGCCACCAGGCGGTCGACACCGAAGGCGAACCCCCCATGGGGAGGCGCGCCGTGGCGGAACGCGTCCAGCAGGAACCCGAAGCGCGCCTGTGCCCGTTCGGCGTCGATACCGAGCAGGGAGAAGATCCGCTGCTGCACGTCGTGGCGGTGGATACGAATGGAGCCCGATCCCAGCTCCCACCCGTTGAGGACCAGGTCGTAGGCGAGAGAACGAACCGAGAGGGGATCGGTTTCGAGCCGGTCGAGGTCATCGGGGTGGGGCATGGTGAAGGGGTGGTGGGCGGGGATGGGCCGGCCGTCGGCCCCGATCCCGTCGAAGAGGGGGAACTCCGTCACCCACAGGAACCGCAGCCCGCCCTCGGTGACCGGGGGCCGGCCCAGGTCCAGCCGGAGCATCCCGAGGACGGTGTCGGCCACCCGCCGGTCTCCGGCGACGATGAGAACCAGGTCGCCGGTATCGGCCTCCAGCGCCTTCACCAGGCCGCCTCGTTCGTCGTCGGCCAGGAACTTGGCCACCGGGGAGTCGACGTCGGGCCCCGGCCCCCCGGGGACGACCCGCATCCACACGAGACCGGCCGCCCCCGCCGCTTTGGCCCGGTCCGTCAGCCGGTCGAGGAAGGCGCGGGTGGCATCCCCCTGCCCGGGCACTCGGATGCCCTTGACCGTCGATGGCGGCTGAAAGGCTCGGAACTCGGTCCCGCTGAACACGGGTGTGAGGTCGACCAGCTCCATGCCGAACCGGAGATCGGGCTTGTCAGTGCCGAACCGGTCCTGGGCCTCCCGCCAGCTCATCCGGGGGATGACCTCGGGCCGCTCCCCACCGGCCGCTTCCGTGGCCGACAGCACCGCCTCGGAGATGAAGGCCATCACGTCGTCGGCATCGACGAACGAGGCCTCGGCGTCGAGCTGGGTGAACTCGAACTGGCGGTCGGCCCTCAGGTCTTCGTCCCGCAAACAGCGGGCCATCTGGTAGTAGCGGTCGACCCCGCCCACCATGAGGAGCTGCTTGAACAGCTGCGGGCTCTGCGGCAGGGCGTAGAAGCTCCCCGGCTGGAGGCGGGATGGGACCACGAAGTCCCGTGCGCCCTCGGGGGTCGAGGCCACCAGGAGAGGCGTCTCGACCTCCACGAAGTCCTGGGCGTCCATCGAGGTGCGGATGGCACGGGTCACGAGCGCCCGCAGGCGGAGGTTCCGCTGCATCTGAGGCCGGCGAAGGTCAAGGTAGCGGTGCCGGAGACGGACCATCTCGTCGGCCTCCAGGCGGCCGTACACGGCAAACGGGGGCGGCTCGGCGTCGGCCAGGACCTCCACCCTGCAGTCGCCCAGCTCGACCTCGCCCGTGGCCAGGCCGGGGTTGAGCGTCCCCTCGGGGCGGAGCCGCACGGTGCCGGTGACGGCCAGGACGTACTCGGACCGGAGATCGTGGCCGCCGTCCACCACGCACTGCACCACACCGGTGTGGTCGCGCAGGTCGACGAAGGCCAGGTGCTCACCGTGCTCGCGGCGGCGGTCGACCCAGCCGCACAAGGTGACCGTTCGACCCGAATCCTGGGCGCGCAGCACCCCGCAGTAGTCGGTCCTCAGGCTCATACCAGCCGCTTCCGCACCTGGTCGACGAGATCTCCCCGCACAACGTCCTCCTGGTCCCCGCTCGTGAGATCCCGGACCGCGACCACCCCGGCAGCCAGCTCCCGCTCCCCCACGATGACGGCTAGGCGGGCGGCGGCCCGATCGGCCGCCTTGAGCTGGGCTTTCATGGAGCGCTGGTCGAAAGAACGGTCACACGACACCTGACCAGCGCGAAGTTCCCGCGTCAATTCCGTGGCCGCCCGGCCGCCGGTGTGGTCGACCACCCAGACGTCGACCGCCGATGCCGGCGCGGGAAAGGCTCCCTCGGCGTCCGCCGCCAGCAGCAGGCGCTCGATCCCGAGCCCGAACCCGATCCCCGGGGTGGCAGGACCTCCGAGAGCCTCCACCAGGCCGTCGTACCGGCCACCTCCACCCACCGCGTTCTGGGCCGACCCCAGCGACGACGACTGCATCTCGAACGTCGTCCGCGTGTAGTAGTCCAGCCCCCGGACCAGGCGGGGTTCGATCCGGAAGATCATGTCCGCGGCCGTGAGCCCGGCCTGAACCCGGGCGAAGTGCTCGGCGCAGCTCGGGCAGAGGTGGTCGATGGTCAGGGGGGCGCCGGCGGTGGCGCGCCGGCACTCGTCCCGCTTGCAGTCCAGGACCCGCAGGGGGTTGGCCGCCACCCGGTCCCGGTGCTCGTCGCACAGGTCTTCGGCGCGGGCCTCGAGAAACCGGCGCAGGGCGTCCAGGTAGGCGGGGCGGCAGGCGGCGTCGCCCAGCGAGTTCAGGAGGAGGTCCATCCCCCGGAGCCCGACGTCCTCGGTGCAGACGGACCAGGCCAGGGCCACGACCTCGATGTCCAGCTCGGGGTCGTGGGTGCCCAGGACTTCGACGCCCAACTGATGGTGCTGGCGGTACCGGCCCGCCTGGGGGCGCTCGTAGCGGAAGCTCGGGGCCGCGTACCAGGTCTTCCACGGGATCAGCGGCCGGTGCTGGACGAAGGCCCGGACGACGGGCGCCGTGCCCTCGGGCCGGAGGGCGACACGACGGCCACCCTTGTCGAGGAAGTCGTACATCTCCTTGCGAACGACATCGGTCTCCTCGCCCACCCGTTGGAAGACGGCGATGTCCTCGAACATCGGGCTGACGACGAGCTGGTACCCGGAGAGACCGGTGCGACGGGCGAAGGCGGCGACCAGTCGCTGCCAGCGAGCCGACTCCGGAGGCAGCACGTCGTGGGTACCGGGCGGGGCCCGGAACTCGCTCATGATTCGGCTGCCTGCCCGAACGCCATGCCGGAGGCTACCGCCCGCCCGCTGAGCCCTGGCCTCCATATCCGGCCACTACGCTCAGACACCCGTGACCGACTATCTGTCGCCGTCGGACAGCGCCTACGGCGAGGACGGCGCCGCGTCCGGCGGTGACGACGCCTCGCAGGCGGAACCGGTGGACACGCGGATCCTCGTCGCCGCCGGCGTCACCAAGGTGTACCGCACCGCGGCCCAGGAGGTGCCGGCACTCCGTGGCATCGACCTCTCCATCGAAACCGGCGAGTTCCTCGCCGTCATGGGCCCGTCGGGGTGCGGCAAGACCACCCTCCTGAACTGCCTGTCGGGACTGGACGACATCGACGACGGCGGCGTCTGGGTCGAGAGGGAGAACATCCACGCCATGCCCGACGGCCGCCGGACGGCGCACCGGGCCCGGTCGATGGGCTTCATCTTCCAGAGCTACAACCTCATCCCCGTCCTCTCGGCGGTGGAGAACGTGGAGCTGCCCCTGCTGTTGATCGGCGTCCGCCCGGGGCCGGCCCGGTCCCGAGCCCGGGACATGCTGGCCCGCGTCGGTCTGGGGGAGCGACACGACCACCGACCCAACGAGCTGTCGGGAGGCGAGCAGCAGCGGGTTGCGGTGGCCCGCGCCCTCGTCTCCCAGCCCGCCATCGTGTGGGCCGACGAGCCGACCGGCAACCTCGACAGCCAGATGGCGGGGGCGGTCCTCGACCTTCTGCGCGAGGTCCACGAAGCGGGGCAGACGATCGTCGTCGTCACCCACGACGCCGGCATCGCCCGCTCCGCATGGCGCCTGGTGAGAATGCAGGACGGCCTGATCGTGGCCGACGGTTCCCCGGCCGAACTGCTAGGCGCCGGCCCCGCATGGTGACCCGGGAGGTCACCAGAATGGGCATGGTGACCCGGGAGGTCACCACGATGAAGCTGTGATTACAGCATGGTGAGTTGGGTCCTCGGGGCCCTCGCGATTCCCCTCTGCATCCTCATTGTCCACGACCTGATCCGGCGGCCCACGATCCGCCGGCTGGCCCTGCGCAACGTCAGCCGCCGGAAGGGTGAGGCCGCGCTCGTCGTCGCCGGGTCACTCCTGGGTACGGCCATCATCACCGCCTCCTTCATCGTGGGCGACACCCTGCGGGCATCGGTGAGGGACGGGGCCCGCACCGAGCTCGGCCCCATCGACGAGGTCGTGCGCGTCACCGGCCTGGACGTCCTGCCTTCGGCCATCGCCAAGGTCGAGCAGGGAGTCCCCGGGACGGACGGGATGCTCGTCGCCGTCCGCGCTCCCGCCGCCCTCAGGCGCCCGGGGCAGGATCCGCGGGCCGAGCCCCATGTGACCCTCCTCGAGCTCGACTTCGACGCCGGACGCCAGTTCGGTCGAGATCCCTCCTCCACGGGCTTGGCCCAGGCCGGGCCCACGCCCATGGGGTTCGAGATCGTCATCAACGAGCCCCTGGCCCGAACGCTCGAAGTCCGTGTCGGCGACCCGGTCGAGCTGTTCGCCTACGGGGACCAGCGGGCCATGGAGGTCCGCCAGATCGTCCCCAAGCTCGGCCTCGCGGGGCTGGAGAGCCCAACCGCCTTCGTCGCCTCCGGCACGATCGCAGCCATGGCCGAGACGGTGCGGGCAGCCGCCTCATCGCCGCCGACCGGTCTGGTGATGCTGTCCAACGAGGGCGGCGTCTTCGAGGGCGCCAAGCGGACCCCGCAGGTCCATGCCCGCCTGGCCGAGCTGATCGGCCTGCCCGGAACCGAGATCGAGGACCGCAAGCAGGATCTTCTCGACCGGGCCGACGCCGACGCCCGCCAGTTCATCCAGCTCTTCGGCGGGATCGGGGCGTTCAGCGTGATCGCCGGGATCCTTCTCCTGGTCAACATCTTCGTGATGCTGGCCGACGAGCGGAAGGCGGAGCTGGGGATGTTGCGGGCCGTCGGGCTGAAGCGCAACCAACTGGTCCGTGCCTTCGGCGCCGAGGGAGGCGTCTACTCGCTGCTGGCGGCCATCGCCGGGGCCGCGCTGGGCGTGGTCATCGGCCGGGTGGTGGTCATCGTGGCCGAGAAGGTGTTCAACGCCGGTGAGGAGGAGCGGTTCCAGGTCGCCCTCCGCTTCACGGCCCGGCCTTCCAGCCTGATCGGGGGGTTCGTCATCGGCGGGGTGATCGCCCTGCTCACGGTCTGGATCACCAGCCTGCGCATGGGGCGGCTCAACGTGATCCGCGCCATCCGGGACCTGCCCGAGCCGCCTACGGCCCGGACCCGGTCACGGGCGCTCGGGTTGGGCGTCCTCGGCGTGATCGCGGGGGGTGTGCTGTTCGGCGCCGGAGTGGCCGGCGATCTGTGGTTCGGAGCCCTGGTTGGAGCGCCCGTGGCGGCTCTCGCCTCGGTGCCCTTGCTGACAGGGATGCTGTCCCGCCGGGCCGCCGTGTCGTGGGCGTGCGTTGTCACCCTGGCGTGGGGCGTGTTGTGCTCCACCCTCTTTCCCGACGTCTTCGAGGGGAGCGGGATCCCCACCTTCGTGGTGCAGGGCATGGTCCTGGTGGCGGCCGCGGTGTGCCTGGGGGCGACGAACGCCGACCTGATCGGCCGCCTTCTCACCACCCTCGCCGGCCCGAGCAGGGGCCTCGCTCCGCGGCTGGCCTTCGCCTATCCGATGGCCCGGCGCTTCCGGACCTCCATGCTCCTGGGCATGTACGCCCTGGTGGTGTTCGTCCTCACCTTCCTCGCCGTCTTCTCCAACCTCTTCAACGCTCAGGCCCCCCAGTTCACTGAGGAGTCGAGCGCGGGCTACGACCTGATCGCCGACTCGAACGCCGCCAACCCGGCCACCATCAACACCCTCATCGCCCTGCCCGAGGTGGCGACGGTGGCCCCGATCGTCCGGGGGTCGCCCAGGTTCTCCACGCCATTGCACCCGGAGCTTGTCAGCTGGCCCATCTCCGGCTTCGACAGGAGCTTCCTCGAGCGGGGCCATCCCGCGCTCGCCGCCCACCAGAACCGGTTCAGGGACGACAAGGACACGTGGACGGCGGTGCTGAACGCCAAGGACCTGGTCATCGTCTCGGACTTCTTCCTCCAGGAAGGAGGAGGCCCGCCGGAGGTGGCCGTCAACCTCGGCGACCGCATTACCGCCTTCAACCCCCTCACCAACGACCGGCGGGAGTTCACCGTGGCCGGAATCCTCACTTCGGACTGGCTCGACCAGGGCGCGGTAGTGAGTGCGGCTGTGGCTCGGGAGTTCCTGGGCGCGGAGGCAGTCTCGAACCGTCACTTCGTCAACTTGGAGGAGGGACAGGACCCCGAAGTGGCCGCTCGGAAGGTGAGCGGGGAGCTGATCGAGTACGGGGTCAAGGCCGACTCCATCGGGGCGATCGTCCGCCTGCAGCTTCAGCAGCAGGAGGGCTTCATCCGCCTGATGCAGGGCTACCTCGCCCTGGGCCTGCTCGTGGGCATCGCCGGCCTGGGCGTGGTGATGGTGCGAGCCGTCCGCGAGCGCCGCCGACAGATCGGGATGCTGCGGGCCATGGGCTTCTCCCAGCGCGTGGTGCGGACGGCCTTCCTCCTCGAAGCCGGCTTCGTGGCCGTCCAGGGGATCATCGTCGGGGTGGTCCTCGCCCTGATCGTCAGCTACCAGCTGCTCTCCAACTCCGAGGCCTTCGGCGAGTCCCAGCTCGACTTCGACGTGCCGTGGCTGTTCCTGGGCCTGATCCTGGGCGCCTCTCTGGCCGCATCCCTGATCGCCACCGCCGCCCCCGCCAATCAGGCGTCACGGATCCGCCCGGCGGTCGCCCTCCGCATCGCCGAGTGACAGCCGATCCCTCCGATCGCTCAAGAAGACGGACGTAGGGGCCGACACCCCCACGAAGTGGGTCCGGGGCCGCCGGACGCAGAAGGAGGTCGGGCGTGGGACTGTTCGGACGCCGCCGAGAAGGTGCCGGCCCAGCCGCGGCCGAGCCCGACGGGTCATGGCCGTCGTTCTACGCCCTCGTGATCCGCGAACTGGCAGGGCGGGGGCTGCTCTTCGAGCCCGAGGACGACTGCATCCGCATCACCAGCCCCCGGACCATGACCGTCGGCCTGACCAACCTGTGGCAGCAGTGCCGGTCGTCACCCGTTGGCGAGTGGGAGGCGACGGTGCGGCGCTTCCTCGACCGGCTGTTGGACAGCGACGACGACCCCGACGACGAGCGCTTCGACGAGGTGCGGGACCACATCAAGGTCCGGCTGTACCCGTCGGACTATGCCGCCGGGCTTGAGGTCGCGGTGCTGGCCCGTCCTTTCGCCGAAGGGGTGCAGGCGGTTCTCACCATCGATCGGCCCACGGTGGTGGCGACCTTCCCCCCCGAAAACCTCGAGAGATGGGGCGTCGGCGAGGAGGAGCTGTTCCGGCTCGGGTACCACAACGTGCGGGTCGAGCCCCGACCCGAGATGGAGCGGCTCAGCCTCGAAGACGGAGTGGACGTCACCGTCCTCGAAGGCGCCAGCTTCTTCACCACCACCAAGGTCCTGTGGCTCGAGGAGCTGCTGGGGCCCTTGCCCGAACACGGCGTGCTCGTGGCCATGCCCGTCAGGAACGTCCTGCTCGTCCACTCCATCGAGGGCTTCGGGGCCGTGCTCGCCGTCCGGCACCTGCTCGAACTGAGCCGCCGGATTCACGACGAGGGCCCAGGCTCGCTCAGCCCTCACCTGTACTGGAGACACGCCGGCCGGCTGCATCATCTCCCGGCGACGGTTGACAGCGAGGGCATCCAGTTCTTTCCGCCCGACGACTTCGTGGCAGTCCTCGAGCGCGCCGGCGCCGGCTACTGAACCGCCCTCAGCGCGCCCTTGCCCGGCAACACCCGGTAGGCGTCGTACACGGAATCCACCCGCTTGATGGTGGCGAGGAGCGAGTCCAGGTGGGCGGGATCGGCCAGCTCGAACTCGAACCGCAGCCGGGCGACCCGGTCACTTCCGGTGTGGGTGAAGCAGGCGAGGATGTTGACGTGGTGGTCGGCCAAGACGGTCGACACGTCCCGTAGGAGCTTCGACCGGTCGAGAGCCTCCACTTCGATCGAGACCACGAACGAGCCGCCGCGGTTCCGGTCCCACTCGACCTCGATCTGGCGCTCGCCCATGGTCGACGTCATGGCCACGGCGTTGGCGCAGTCGGCCCGGTGGACGGAGACCCCTCTTCCGGCGGTGACGAAGCCCACGATGTCGTCCCCGGGCATGGGTGTGCAGCAACGCGAGAGCCGCACCATGAGATCGTCGAGCCCTTCCACGTGGACCCCGACGGACGGGCGCCCCGAGCGCCGGGGAGGAGCCTGCACCGTCATCGGCAGTTGCTCCTCGTGATCACCGCCCCGGAGCTCCCTGGCCACCCGCTGGGCCACGGTCTTGGCCGCCACGTGGGCCTCGCCGATGGCCGCGTGCAAGGACTCCAGGTCCCCGTAGTTGAGCGACCGGGCCACATCCACGAGAAGGGCCGAGTTGGTGATCTTCTGGACGGGGAGGCCCTCGCGCCGGAGAGCACGGACCAGCTCCTCACGACCGTTCTCGACCGTCTCCTCGCGCCGCGAGCGACTGAACCAGTGCCGGATCTTGTTGCGCGCGCGGGGCGTGGCCACGACGTGCAGCCAGTCGCGTGACGGCCCCGCCCCCTCCACCTTGGAGGTGACGATCTCGACGCTGTCGCCGGACGCCAGCCGACTGTCCAGGGGAGCCAGCCGCCCGTTCACCTTGGCGCCGATGCAGCGGTGCCCGACCTCGGTGTGGATGGCGTAGGCGAAGTCGATCGGCGTGGCGCCGACGGGAAGGGTGACCACCTGCCCCTTGGGGGTGAAGACGTAGACCTCTTCCTGATCGAGGTCGATCTTGAGCGTCTCCATGAACTCCTGGGGATCCGCCGTGTCCTGTTGCCAGTCGACGATGCGGTGGAGCCAGGCGGCGTCGGCCGATCTCGGCTCGCCCTCCTTGTAACCCCAGTGGGCGGCGATGCCGTACTCGGCTCTGAGGTGCATCTCCCGGGTGCGGATCTGGACCTCGATGGGCTTGCCCTCGGGGCCCACGACCGTCGTGTGCAGCGACTGGTACAGGTTGAACTTGGGCATGGCGATGTAGTCCTTGAACCGGCCCTGCACCGGCTTCCAGGAGGCGTGGATGGTGCCCAGGGCGGCGTAGCAGTCCTTCACCGTGGCCACCACGACCCGCATGCCGACGAGATCGAAGATGTCGTCGAACTCCTTGCCCCGCACGACCATCTTCTCGTAGATGCTCCAGCTGTGCTTCGGGCGTCCCGAGACCTCGGCGTCGATCCGCAGCTCCGCCAGCCGGGCCTGCACCGTCTCCACCACCTGGTCCAGGTAGGTCTCCCGCTCGGGAGCCCGCATGGACACCATCTGCTCGATCTCGGCGTACCGCTTGGGGTAGAGCGTGGCGAAGGCCAGGTCTTCCAGCTGCCACTTGATCCCGGCGATGCCCAGGCGGTGGGCCAAGGGCGCGTAGATGTCCAGCGTCTGCTGGGCGATCCGGACCTGCTTGACCTCGGGCAGGGCGGCGATCGTGCGCATGTTGTGGAGGCGGTCGGCCAGCTTTATCAGGAGCACGCGGATGTCGTTGGCCATGGCCACCAGCATTTTCCGCATGGTCGCGGCCTGCTGCGCCTCCCGGTTCTCGAAGCGCAGGCGGTCGAGCTTGGTAACGCCGTCCACCATGCTGGCCACTTCCGGCCCGAACTCCCGGCCGATGTCCTCGAGGGTCAGGCCGGTGTCCTCGACGGCATCGTGGAGCAGGGCGGCGGCCACGGTGACGTCGTCGAGACCCAGCTCGGCGAGGATGGTGGCCACTGCCACCGGGTGCTGGATGTAGGAGTCCCCCGAAACCCGCACCTGTCCCTCGTGAGCCTTGGCCGCCAGCTCGTAGGCCCGGTAGATGCGGTTGGGAGACGTCCTGGGGTGGCGGGTGCGGAACTCGTCCACCAGGCTCGCCAGCTCTGCCGGACGGCTGGGCGGCGCGGGAACCCGTCGCCAGGGCAGAACCCGGTCGACGGCAGGCACGGCCGGGCCTCTTAGAAGGTCAGCAGCGACAAGATGTCCCTGCCCTCCAGCTTGGACCTTCCGTTGAGGAAGGAAAGTTCTATTACGAAGCCGAGGCCGGCGACGGTCGCCCCCAGGCGTTCCACGAGCCGGCAGGTAGCCGCCGCCGTACCGCCGGTGGCGAGCACGTCGTCCACGATCAAGACCTGGTCGCCGGGCCCGACGGCGTCCTGGTGGATCTCGAGAAGGTCATTGCCGTACTCGAGCTCGTACTCCTCCCGCTCGATCCGCCAGGGGAGCTTCCCCGTCTTGCGCACGGGGACGAACCCGGCGCCGTAGCAGTAGGCCACGGGGGCGGCGATGATGAAGCCCCGGGCTTCAACGCCCACGACCTTGTGGACCGGGCGCTGGGAGAAGTGGTCGGCGATGGTGTCGACCGTCAGCCGGAGCGCCTCGGCATCGGCCAGCAGGGGCGTGATGTCCTTGAAGACCACACCCGGCTTGGGGAAGTCCGGGATGTCCCGAATTCGCTCCCGCAGCCAGTGCGTGTCGGCCATCAATCGAGGCTACAGGGTGCCGGCCGACTCGAACCTCAGCGGCGCTTGCCCTTCTTCTTCCGGGGCCGGGGCGCGGGCCGGCTGCCGCCGCCCCCGCCTCCGCCGCTCTTGGGCCGGCTCGACGCG
The DNA here is from genome assembly GCA_046262035.1 of Acidimicrobiales bacterium. Classification (GTDB taxonomy): domain Bacteria; phylum Actinomycetota; class Acidimicrobiia; order Acidimicrobiales; family AC-14; genus JBHENM01. The sequence goes on from JBHENM010000479.1 coordinate 26,930, forward strand.
CTCGGTCGCGGGCGCGGCGCAGGTGTGTCTGCGGCCGCAGGCGCGAGCAGGTCTTCGTCCTCGTCACGGTCTCCGCCCGGGCGCTTCCGGGAACGGCTCCCACCTCCGCCTCCGGCCGGACGAGCGGGCGCCGGACCCCCACCGGCGGCGGCTGCGGCCGCGGCCGGCGTCAGGATGGTCGACCCGCCCTTGGACTCGACGCGGTGGCGAATGCCCGTGTACTGGGGCTCGCGCTCCTTGATCATGGCCAGGATGGGGGAGGCGATGAAGATCGACGAGTAGGCGCCGGTGAGCAGGCCGACCAGCAGGGCCAGGCCGAAGTCCTTGAGCGTCGTCGCACCCAGGATCCCGGCCCCCACGACCAGTACCGAGAGGATGGGGAGGATGGCGACGAGGGAGGTGTTGATGGACCGCATCAGAACCTGGTTCATGGACAGGTTCACCGTGTCGGTGTAGGTCATGCGCCGCTGCGTAGAGAGGCCGCGCGCGTTCTCCTCCACCTTGTCGAACACCACGATGGTGTCGTAAAGGGAGTACCCGAGGATGGTCAGGAAGGCGACCACCGTGGCCGGCGTCACCTCGAATCGGGAGAGCGAGTACACGCCGACCGTCACAAGGATGTCGTGGACCACCGCGGCGATCGCAGCTACGGCCATCTTCCACTCGAAGCGCAGGGTGATATACAGCGTGATCAGGACGAAGAAGACGATGAGGGCGTTGCGGGCCTTCTTGGTGACCGCCTTACCCCACGAGGGGCCGACGTCGTTCACGCTCACCTGAGCAGGAGCGACCCCGCCCAGCTTGGCCACAGCCTCCGTGACCTCGGCCTGACCCTCGGAATCGTCTCGGCGGTCGTGCTGGACCCGCAGGAGATCCGCCCCCTGGATCTGGATCTTGGCGTCGCCGAGCCCCGCGGGACGTAGCGCGTCCCGGGCCTCGGCCACCGACACCCCCGGGGCCCGCACCTCCCAGGAGGTCCCGCCCTTGAAGTCGATGCCGTAGTTCAGGCCCTGGGCCAAGAGGGACACGAGGCCAATGCCGATCACCAGGCCGGAGATGGCGAACCAGATGCGCTTACGGCGGACGTAGTCGAAGCTGGTCTCGCCGTGGTACAGCCGGTGGCGCAGGCTGCGACGGGGGACGTCGGTCGTCGGGCCGGTTCCCGTCATACGCCCGCCTTGACCAGGGGTTCCTCGGTGGGGGCGGCGGCCAGGCCCCGGGCCACGCCCAGCCACCTGGCCTCGGTGAACAGCCGGTTGCGGCCCAGGAGGACGACCATGGGTCGGGTGAAGAAGTAGGCGATGAACACGTCGAGCAGGGTGGAGAGGCCCAGGAAGAAGGCGAAGCCCCGGACCGATCCCACGCTCAGGAGGTAGAGCACGACGGCCCCGATGAACGAGGCGGCGTCGGCCGCGAGGATCGTCCGGTAGGCACGCGAGAAGCTGCGGTCGACCGACGATCGGATCGTCTTGCCCGACCGGATCTCATCCTTCAGCCGCTCGAAGTACACGACGTAGGAGTCCACCGTGACGCCGACGGAGACGATGATGCCCGTGGCTCCGGCCAGGGTCAGGGCCAGGCCGCTCGTCTCCCCCAGCAACGTGATTAGCGAGTACATCAGAGCCCCGGACACCAGCAGCCCGAGCCAGACCACGAGACCCAGGGCGCGGTAGTACACCACCATGTAGAGGGCCACGAGCATCAGCCCCACCAGACCGGCGATCAGGCCGGCGCGTAGGGACTCCTTGCCCAGCGTGGCGGAGACGGTCTGGACGGTCTGCTGGTCGAGCTGGACGGGAAGCGCTCCGTAGCGCAGCACGAGGGCTAGGTCCTTCGCCTCCCGCTGGCTGAAGTTGCCGGTGATGCGGCCCTTTCCGGGGAAGTTGGTGGTCTCCAGGCTGGGAGCGGACTTGACCTCGCCGTCGAGGTCGATGGCGATCTGATTGCCCTGGCCCACCTTGGCCGCCATGTCGTTCCACTGCTTCGTGCCGCCGGAGGTGAGGCTGAACTCGACTTCCCAGGTTCCCGTGTTGGGCTCCACCGTGGCCCTCGCCGAGGACAAGGCCCGACCGGTGACGTCGGCCGGCCCGAGGTGGTACCGGGCGACTACGGTGCCGTCCTCGTCCTTCTCGGGAAGCACGACCTCCTTGTCCTGGGCGTTCTCCTCGGGCTTGGTCGTCGTGGCCAGGTCGAGAGGAGCCACCGTCGTCGCCGTCGTCGGAGGAGCCGTGGCCCCCTCGGGTGCGACCGTCGTCGTGGTCGAGGAGGTCGTGGTCGAGGGAATGGCTGACTCGCTGGCGGGAAGCTGCTGGCGCACGGGCCGGAAGTAGAGCTGGGCGGTGGTGCCGATCAGCTCGAGGGCCCGATCCCTATCCTTGACCCCGGGAAGCTGCACGATGACCGAGGAGCCCTGGCGGCTGATGTCGGGCTCGGCCACGCCCAGGGCGTCGACCCGGCTGCGGATGATCTCGATGGCCTGGTCGAGCACGCTCTCGGGCACGTTGGTCCGGGGTTGGAGGACCACCGAGATCCCGCCCTGGAGGTCGAGGCCCAGCTGGGGGCGGTTTCCCGAGAGCATGGTCGCGCCCAGGGCGACGGCGGCCACCAACAGCGTCCCTATGAGGGAGATGGTGAGCGACCGCCGCATCAGGCGTCGTCTTCGCGGCGGGGCTCGGGAGCCTCGACCACGTCGTCCCCGGGAAGGTCGTCAGCCGGGCCCGACACCCGCTGGCTGACGGCGGCCCGCAGCACCCGCAACTCCACGCCCGGCGCCACCCGCAGAAGCATGGCCTCGTCGTCTATCGACTGGACGGTGCCGTAGATGCCACCGGCAGTGACGATCTCGTCACCCGGACGCAGTGACGCGACCACGGACTGGTGCTCCCGCAGCCGCCGCTGCTGAGGCCGGATGAGCAGCACCCACATGAGTACGAAGGTGAAGAGGAGGGCAAGCAGTGGCTCCATGGCAAAGGGGGGTCCGTGAAGACCGCCCTCGCAGGTTAGCCGGGGTTTACTCGAAGAGCCCGGCGGGACGCCCTTCGGGCTGAGGGAGGCCGAGGTGGGCCCAGGCTGCCGCGGTGGCGACCCGGCCCCTGGGGGTGCGCTTCAGCATGCCTAGCTGCAGGAGAAAGGGCTCGTACACGTCTTCCACCGTCTCCGGCTCCTCCCCCACGCTGATGGATAGCGTCGACAGGCCCACCGGGCCTCCACCGAAGCGGTGGCACACAGCGTGGAGGATGGCCCGGTCGACCTTGTCCAGGCCGGCGTCGTCCACTTCGAACAGGGCCAGCCCGGCGCGGGCGGTGTCGGCCGTGACCACTCCGTCGCTGCGCACCTCGGCGAAGTCCCGGACCCGCCTGAGCAACCGCGTGGCGATCCGGGGGGTGCCCCGTGAACGGCGGGCGACCTCGGCCGCCCCCTCGGCCACGATGGTGACGCCGAGGATCCGGGCCGCCCGGAGCACGATCGCCTCCAGCTCGTCGGCCGAGTAGTAGTCGAGGCGGGCCACGAAGCCGAAGCGGTCCCGCAGCGGCCCGGTGATCAGGCCTGTCCGGGTGGTGGCCCCCACAAGGGTGAACTTGGGCAGGTCGAGGCGGATGGAACGGGCCGACGGGCCCCGCCCGATCACGATGTCGAGCTGGAAGTCCTCCATGGCCGGGTAGAGCACCTCCTCGACGATCCGCGGCAGGCGGTGGATCTCGTCGATGAAGAGCACGTCGCCCTCGTCGAGGTTGGTGAGCACCGAGGCCAGGTCGCCGGCGCGCTCCAGCGCCGGCCCCGACGTGATGCGGAGGGAGACCTCCATCTCGGCGGCCACGATGGCGGCCAGGCTGGTCTTGCCCAGCCCGGGTGGACCGGCGAGCAGGAGGTGGTCGACAGGCTCCCCCCGGCGGCGGGCCGCCTCCAGGAGGATCTCGAGGTGCTGGCGAAGCTGGGCCTGACCGACGAACTCGGCAAGCCGCCGCGGCCGTAGGCTGACCTCCTCCCCCTGCTCCCCCGGCCCGGTGACCGGCGCCAGCAGTTCGTTGCGGGTCATCGCAGGCTGCCGAGGGTCTGGAGGGCCGATCGGACCATGGACGCCACCTCACCGTCGGCCGGCAGCCCCGCTATGG
>JBHENM010000480.1:0-32294 GCA_046262035.1 Acidimicrobiales bacterium
ACGACGCGTCCGCCTACGGGCGGAAGCCTCGACGAGCCTATGAGCGGATGCTGGCGGCGGTTGAGTCGGCCAGCATCGATGCGATCGTCACCTGGCACAACGACCGCTTGCACCGCTCGCCCAAAGAGCTCGAGGCGTTCAGGCGCGGCGCTGGAGGTGGCCGTGGCTCGGGGAGAGGTGGCCGGGCCCGAAGAGCTGGACAATCTCGGCGTCGAGGTGCAACGGGCCACGCCGCCCTCCTGGCCCAGGCAGGCGGGAGCCCCTCATGAACCCGGCGCTTCTTTCTAGCTTCTCGACGGCGACAGAACCCCTGCAATTCGTGCCAGTGCTCCTGCACGCTTCGATGAGCAACTTTCCGTCCAGGCGATGGGATCAGTGCGCAATGGCCCGCCCGTGCCCCTGATGACATCTACGTCGGTGGATCAGGCTTAGCTTCGACACACAATGGCTGTTCCGGCCGCACCCTGGTGAAATCGGCGTGTCACGGTTAAGGTGGGTTGCCGTGTGGTCGATGACTACACCGAACGGACCCGACAGCAGCGCCTACCTCGCTCTCCGGGCTCGTGCCGAAGGGTCTGATGACGATGTCTTTCAAGGTTCGTCACTCCACACTCGACGCCGACGCGCTCCTGTCGGTGCTCGCCAGCGCGCGTGCCGGCGATTTCACTGCACGGATGCCGCTCGACTGGACGGGCGTCGCCGGCAAGGTCGCCGATGCCCTCAACGACGTGATGATCGCGAACCAGGCGCTGGAGGTGGAGCTCTCGAGGGTGAGCACGGTCGTCGGCAAGCAGGGACAGCTGTCGCAGCGCGTCACGCTCGGTGGAGCGAGCCAGAGCTGGTCCGGCAGCGTCTCGTCCGTGAACAGCCTGATCGACGCGCTCGTGCGCCCGACGAGCGAGATGCAACGCGTCATCGGCGCAGTGGCCGACGGTGATCTGAGCAAGAAAGTCACAGCGGACGTGCGTGGCGAGATGCTCGACCTCAAGGACACCATCAACGGGATGGTCGATCAGCTCACCGGCTTCGTGTCCGAGCTCACTCGCGTCGCCCGCGAGGTCGGCACGGAGGGCAAGCTGGGCCAAGCCGCCGCCGTCACGATCGAAGTCGGCGGCGTGTGGAAGGACCTCACGGACAACGTCAACCTGATGGCCGGAAACCTGACGGGGCAGGTGCGAAACATCGCGGAGGTCACCACTGCCGTCGCCAATGGCGACCTGAGCAAGAAGATCTCGATCGATGTGAAGGGCGAGTTCCTCGAACTGAAGAACACGGTCAACGCGATGGTCGACCAGCTGAACGCGTTCGCGGGTGAGGTCACTCGCGTGGCTCGCGAGGTCGGGGTCGAGGGCAAGCTGGGCGGTCAGGCGCAGTCGAAGGAAGTCGGAGGCGTCTGGAAGGACCTCACCGACAACGTGAACCAGCTCGCCGCGAACCTGACGAACCAGGTGCGCGCGATCGCGGAGGTCGCCACCGCCGTCACCGCGGGCGACCTCACCCGTCAGGTGTCCATGGAGGCCAGCGGGGAGGTCGCCGCCCTGAAGGACACGCTCAACGAGATGATCCGCAACCTCGGCGAGACCACGCGTCAGAACATCGAGCAGGACTGGCTGAAAACTAATCGCGAGCGGTTCACCAGGATGTTGCAGGGTCAGCGTGACCTGTCCATTGTTTCGAGCATGATCCTGTCGGAGCTGGCACCGCTCGTGTCCGCGCAGCACGGCGTGTTCTACACGATGAGCCGTCCGGCGTCCGGTGCGGAGCCCGAGCTGCAGTTCCAGGCCGGCTACGGCTACGAGGAGCGCAAGCGGCTCGCCACCTCCTTCCGCCTGGGCGTCGGCCTGGTGGGGCAGTGCGCGCTCGAGAAGAAGCGGATCCTGCTCACCGACGTCCCCAGCGACTACGTGACCGTCAGCTCGGGGCTCGGAAGCGCGCCGCCGCTCAACATCATCGTCCTCCCGGTGCTCTTCGAGGGGTCGGTGCGGGCCGTGGTCGAGCTCGCGTCGTTCTCGGCGTTCAGCCCGATCCACCAGACGTTCCTCGACCAGCTGACCGAGAGCATCGGTCTCGTCCTCAACACCATCGAGACCAACACGCTCACCGAGAACCTGCTCGAGCAGTCACAGTCGCAGGGTGAGGAGTTGCGGACGCAGCAGGAGGAGCTGCGTGAGTCGAACGAGGATCTCGGGCGCCAAGCGCGCCTGCTCGCGGAGCAGAACCTCGAAGCGGAGCGCAAGAACCTCGAGGTGGAGGAGTCGAAGCGGGAAGTCGAGGAGAAGGCGGGGGAGCTCGCCGTCTCGTCGAAGTACAAGTCCGAGTTCATCGCGAACATGTCGCACGAGCTGCGGACACCCTTGAACAGCCTGCTCATCCTCGCTCAGCAGCTGCAGGACAACCCCGACCACAACATGACGGACACACAAGTCGAGTACGCGAGCGTGATCCGTCAGTCGGGCAAGGATCTGCTCGGACTGCTGAACAACATCCTCGACCTCGCCAAGGTGGAGTCCGGCACCGCCGCGTTGAGCCTCGCACCGGTCGTGCTCGAACAGTTGCGGACCGCGCTCCTCCCGGAGTTCGGGATCGTCGCCAGGAATAAGGGTGTTGGGTTCTCGGTGGAGATCCTCCCGGGTTGCCCGCCGCAGATCGTGACGGACTTACAGCGTCTCGGACAGATCTTGAGGAACCTGCTCGTCAACGCGTTCAAGTTCACCGAGCGGGGCCAGGTGAGCATGCGCTTCGGTCTCGCCAAAAGTGGATGGCACGCAACGACGACATCACTCGTCGACGCACCGGCGGTCGTCGCGATCGCCGTCAGCGACACCGGCGTCGGGGTGGAACCCGATCAGCAGCGTCGGATCTTCGAGCCGTTCGCCCAAGTCGACGGAACCTCGGCGCGCGAATACGGCGGAACGGGGCTGGGCCTGTCGATCAGCCGTGAGCTGGCGGGCCTCCTCGGGGGCGAGATCGCCCTCGTGAGCACGCCGGGAGAGGGCAGCACGTTCACGCTGTACCTCCCGGTCGCGAGCCCTGCCGCTCAGACGCCTGCGGTCGCCACTGTCCCCGCAGTCGTGGATGCTGCTCCTCGGGCGGTCCCCACCGCGGTCGTGGAGGGCACAACGGTGGATCCCTCTCACCTTCTCCTGCCGGACCGTCGTGTGTACACCGAGTTCCAGAACAACAGTTTCCAGGGGATGAAGGTCCTCGTGGTCGACGACGACTACCGCAACGTGTTCGCGATGACCGCGCTGCTCGAGCGGGGCGGGATCAAGGTCATCGCTGCCGAGAGCGGGCAGGACGCGCTCGGGGTCCTCGATCGCGTCCCGGACGTCGACATCGTCCTGATGGACATCATGATGCCGGTCATGGACGGGTACGCGACGATACGAGCGATCAGGGCGATTGACCGCTTGGCGAAGCTACCGATCATCGCGGTGACCGGAAAGGTGATGGCGGGGGAACGCCAGCGCTGCCTGGACGCGGGAGCAGATGGGTACGTTCCGAAGCCCGTCGACACAGCGGACATCCTCGCCGCGCTCACACCGTGGCTCAAGACGGTGGCGGCGTCCACCGCATGACCGCCGACTCCACACTGCCCACCTCCATTACAGAGACCATCCCCACCACCGCGGTCGGTCCGGGGTCTGACGGCGCCATCCTCCTCGTCGACGACAACGAAGGGAAGCGGCTCGCCCTGCGCTCCATCCTCACGCCCCTCGGACATCGCATCGTTGAAGCTGAGTCGGGCGTCGCCGCGCTCCGGTGCCTGATGGATGAGGACTTCGCGGTCATCCTGCTCGACGTCCGCATGCCGATCATGGACGGCTTCGAGACCGCAGCCCTCATCCGCCGCCGCCGGCAGTCGGAGCTCACGCCGATCATTTTCATCACCGCGCACCGCGACGACGAGATCAAGAACTACGACCGCTACGCCGAGGGCGCCGTCGACTTCATGTTCGCCCCCGTCCCGCCCGACGAGCTGCGGTCGAAGGTGACGGTGTTCGTCAACCTGTTCAGGAACGCCTCGTCACTCGCCGTGCAGGCGAAGGAGTCGCAGACCTCCGCGAACCAGTGGCGGCTCCTCAGCGACGCCGCCCCCATCGGGATCTTCCGGACGGACGCTGGCAACCGGTACGCGTACACCAACCCGCGGTGGTCGGAGATCACCGGGATCTCCGCGGAGCGCGCTCTCGGGCAGAAGTGGGACTTGATCGTCGACGAGGGCCAACGGGGGCAGCCCACCGGAGGTCCGAACGGCGAGCGCTATCACCGGTTCGTGCTCTCCGCGGGGCGGCCGCAGCAGCGTGACGTGCTAGTGACCTCCACTCCGATCCCGGGCGATCACGGTGGCGTCGCCGGCTGGGTCGGGACGTTTGCGGACGTGACGACGGAATTAGCCGCCGAGGTGGCGATGTCGGACGCGCGCGACGAGGCCACCGAGGCTTCCCGGCTGAAGTCGGACTTTCTCGCCAACATGAGTCACGAGATCCGGACCCCGATGAACGGCGTCATAGGCATGACCGATCTCCTGCTCGAAACGGCACTCGACGCACGCCAGCGCGACTACGCGCAGACCGTCCGCAACTCGGCCGAGGCGCTCCTCACGATCCTCAACGACATCCTGGACTTCTCGAAGGTGGAAGCCGGCAAGGTCGACCTCGAAGACGTCAGTTTCGACCCGAGGACGGTGCTCGAGGACGTCGTCGACCTGATGGCCGGAGCTGCACAGGCGAAGGGTTTGGAGCTCATCGCCGTCGCCGAGCCGCTGGTGCCGACCGCGATCAACGGGGACCCGGGTCGCGTTCGGCAGGTCCTCACCAACCTCATCGGCAACGCGATCAAGTTCACGGCGAAGGGAGAGGTCATCGTCCGCGCGTCGCTCGCCAGCGCGACGGAGTCGAGTGCGATGATCCGGTTCGACGTGACCGACAGCGGAGCCGGGATTGCACCCGAGAAGCAGCGGCTGATCTTCGAGCCGTTCGTCCAGGGAGACACGTCCACCTCGCGCCGCTACGGCGGCACCGGTCTCGGCCTGTCGATCAGCGGTCAGCTCGTGACGCTGATGGGCGGCAGCTGCGGAGTTCTGAGCCGGCTCGGGGAAGGCAGCACATTCTGGTTCACCGTCACTGCCGCGCTGGATTCGACCCGGGACGCTCTGGCCCGAGTATCGCCGGAACTGCCTGCAGCGTCGGTGCTCGTGGTCGAAGACAACACGGCGCAGCGGACCGTCTTGTGCGAGTTGCTGTCGGACATGGGGATGTCCCCCCTCGGGGTCCCGTCGGCAGCGGACGCGATGGCCGCCCTCCTCGCGGCCTCCGCCGAAGGACAGCCGTTCCAGGTGGCTGTCATCGATCGGTCGATGCCGGGCGTGGACGGGATGGCGCTCTGCGCCGCGATCGCTGACGAAGCTGCTCTCGCCCTGCGCGTCGTGTTGATGACGCCGCTCAAGGCAACCCAGGACAACGGCGACGGGGCGAACCTCGGCATCGTCGCGACGCTCTCGAAGCCGATCCACCGCGACGAGCTCGCGCTGTCCATGCGGATGGCGCTCCTCGGAGGAGTCCTCGGACACCCCCACGTCGAGCCGCCCGTGGCGTCGTCCCCCGAGCGCCACACCGGCCGTCTGCTGCTCGCGGAGGACAATCTGATCAACCAGAAGGTCGCGGTCGCGATGTTGTCGAGCGTGGGATACGTCGTCGACACCGTCCTCGACGGCGCCGCTGCCGTTCGGGCGGCATCGGAGCACCGGTACGACGCGATCCTGATGGACTGTCAGATGCCGGAGATGAACGGCTACGAGGCGACGGCCGCAATCCGCGCCAACGAGGGGTCCGGGCGCCATACCCCCATCATCGCGATGACTGCAGGGGCGCGTCGCGAGGACCGCGAGCGGTGCCTCGCGGAAGGGATGGACAGCTACGTGTCGAAGCCCGTCGGCAAGGACACGCTGCTCGCCCTCGTCGCGCAGTTCGTGACCTCCACCACCGCCAACTGATCGATTTTGCGATCAACGAGCGTCGCCGTCGTGGTGCCCAGCTCGGTGATCGTCGGATCTGTGATGCGGAACGGACGACGGTCGATCAGCCGAGGGTCGATGTCCTGCGCGTCGAGCTACGGTCAGACGATGCTCTGGCGGCTCACTGATGGCTGAGGTCGACGGCCCGTGGTGCGGTCTGTCGACTCTGCTCGCCGCAGGACGGAGACGACGAACTCGACGAACGCAAGCTCGTTGAGGACGTCCAGCGCCACGGCTGGGCCGCCATGGGAATCACGCAGCACGACGACCTGCCTGGGTGGGCGTTCACCGTCGGTCTCTGGCACACATTCCGTGCGCCAGAAGTCGCGATGTTCGGACTCGACGTTCGGGGACATTGACTTGACATGACATGGGGAGGCCGACGGCGGCCTCCGTGGAGCCCCCCAGTGCCCACACCTGTCGCGTGGCCGGGGTGCCAACGTCGAAGGTCCGGTGAGCGGGTGCTAAGAGGGCCCCGGTACCAGGTGGGGGAAACCTGGTCCGGGGGCCCTGGGGCGTGAGCGTGTGGGCTCAGCTGCTTTGCAGCCGCAACCTCGGCTTGGCGCCGTGGACGGGCCGGTGGGACTCCTCGGCCCGGACGAACGGGCTGCCGAGCCACTCGGCGCAGCCGTCGCAGTGCGTCAGGGCCTGGCCCTGGCCGTCGAAATATCCGCCGGCCGACCAGTAGAGCGTCTGGCCGCAAGCCCCCCTGAAAACGCAGGGGTGGGTGAGAGCGAGCTCGGTGAGCATCAGACGACCTCCTCGGGGTCGGAGTGGGAGGGGGGCGGGCGCCGTTGCCCGCCCCCTTTCCGGGCCGGGGCTAGAAGGGCTCCTCGCCGGCGGCGTCGGCGGGCTGGGTCGGGGTCGATCCGTTCTGCTTGGGCGGGTCCATGAACTCGACCTGGTCGGCGATGACCTCGTGCCTGGAGTGGGGGTTGTCCTGGGGGTCCTTCCACTCCCGGTACTCGAGGCGCCCGGTGACGGCGACCCGGCGGCCCTTCTCCAGGTGCTCGGCCACGGCCTCGGCCTGCTTGTCGAAGCTCACCACGTCGACGTAGACGGGCGGCTGCTCCTCGCCGTTGCGCTTGCGCCGGGGGACGGCCAGTCGCAGCCTGGTGGTGGCCATGCCAGTGTTCGTGTAGCGGAGCTCGGGGTCCTGGGTCAGTCGGCCGATGAGCTGGATGGTGTTCATTGCTTCCTCCTGTTCGTGGTCTGCGGTTCCTTGGGCAAAGGACAGCCACGGCGGTCAAGGGGGGATGCAAAGGTCTGCCCGTAGGGACGGCGAGTACAGGAGCGAGCGCAGCGAGGGAGGAACGGCGCCGCCTTTGCATCCCCCCGGCGCCGTGGCACCCTGCTGCCGAGGAGCCGCCAGACGGCACGGACAGGGGCGAGCAAGCACTCAGCCCGCCTCCCGACTGGGCCATGACCCCGACACCATGAGCGCCGCCGCCACCGCCACAGGGCTGAGCCTTCTCCCGAGCGCGACGGCGATGACGTTGCCTGGCTGTCGGCGGGGGGACCCGGGTCTGCAGGCTGGCTGTGGTCAGCTCCGGTGGGGCGGCGGGACGCCGTGCCGGTACCGGGCCGGGCGTGGGGGCCGAGGGCGAACACGACTCGCCAGGGTGTCGCCCCCGGGCCAGGGCGGAGACCCCCCATAGGTACGGCCCCCGGCCAAGCGAGCCGTAGGCGCCGGCGTGGAGGTGTGCGGTCTCCGGCACGGTAGAGGGGGCGCAGCGCCCTGGTCTCAGGCCGTCGATACGCGCCAACCGCATGGACCACTACGGGTGCGCCCGCCGCCCCTTTTGGACAGAGTTTCTCTGGGCGAGCGTCAATTCCTGCGCCGGGTCGCAGAGGCCGGGGACGCAACGTCTGCGACCACCTCGGCGTGGCAGGACGACCAAGACGACGATCACACCAACCGTCGCGTGCTCGTCCCGCCCGCGCGGATCGACTAGGACAGGCCCATGAGCGATCTCGAAGCGTTCGCCGCGCTCGTGCCCCTGGACCACGGCTCGTGGTGGTCTCGACCCCTAGCTACTTCGACCTGAAGAACTCACCTCCTGAGTAGGCGGGATTCCGGAGCGGCGACAGTCGGGACATCGGCAGCCCGGAAGGCGTCGATGGAGTCAAGGTTTGGCCGCCCGTTCACGCCATGAGAGCGGCGACCTTGATGAGGTTGTGGGCGAACACGCCGTGGCCGGTCCAGGTGCGAGCGCCGGTGAGCGTGTCCATGCGGGTGCGGCGGCATCCGAAGTCCCGCTTCATGCAGCTGATCCGACCTTCGGCCCCGGTTCGCCATCGCACCATCCGACGGAACGGGCGTGATGACTCGACGGCTCGGCGGGCTGCTCCGGGTCGGCCCTTTCGGGGGATGCAGACCTTGGTCACCCCCAGCGCGGCGAGGTCGGCGTCGACGCTCGCCTCGCCGTAGCCCCGGTCGGCGGTGACCGCCCGTGGGACCTTGCCGGTTCGTCGGCGGATGCGCTCCATGGCGGGAACGAGCTGGGGGGCGTCGGCGGGATTGCCTGCCTGCAGCGACCAGTCGAGGATCACGCCGTCGGCGTTGTCGACGACCTGGCCCTTGTAGCCGAACTCGACGGGACGCCCGAGGCGCCCCTTGCGGATGGGGCGGGCGTCGGGATCGTGCAGGGAGACAAGACGGGTGCCGCCGTCGGGCGTCTCACCGTCGACCACCCGTCGTCGGGTCTGCTCGGCGATGCGGCGCACGCGCCCCGCGAGCTGCTCGAGTTGGTCCACCGTCGCCCGTGCCCGGCCCGTCGCCGCCGGACCGAGGGAGCGCAGCTTGCGGCGCGCGTTTCGCACCACCGCCTCGGCTTCGAGCACCGTCTGAGCTGCGGTCTTGACCAGCTCGGAGTTCAGGCGGCGAAGCTCGTCACGAGCCAGCTCGCCCTTGCGCCGCAGCGTGTTGACGACCTCCCGAGCCCGGCGGTGCGCTCCCCGGGAACGGTCACGCAGGCGGGTGCGTCGGGCCAAACCCTGGGCTTGGGCCCGCCGGGCGAGCTTGGCCAGCCGGGCCACGCCCTTGGCCAGCAGGCTGGAGTCGACCGGGTAAGCGACGTTGGCCTCGACCACCGTCGTGTCGGCCCGCACCTTGTGCATCCGCAGGACCTTGGCCTGGGCGGCCTTGGCCACCAGCGCCTCGTTGAGCGCCTCGACGGCCTGCTCGCCGCACCGGGACGTGATCTTCACCAGCGTGGTCGGATGCGGCACCACCTGGCCCAGCGGGATGCGGCAGAACCGTTGCCAGGAGATGGAGTCGGCCACCTCCCGGCACAGTGGCTCGAAGCCGAGCTCGTAGCGGTACTTGAGGAACATCAGTCGCAGGTAGGTCTCGATCGGGATCGACGGCCGGCCCAACGTGGCGTGAAAGAACGCGCGGTAGGGCTCGAAGAACCTCGGGTCGTCGAGCAACCGGTCGACCGCCTCGAGCTCGGCCGGCAAGCCCAGCAAGCTCTCCGGCAGGATCGACTCCCACAGGGTCGGCTGCGCGCTTACCGTTCGCAACATCGGTGGCCTCGATCCGTACTAGTCCTACGGGTCGAGGTCATCGTGCCTGATCAGCGCTCAGATCGCGAGCACCCTCAGTCGGACTTTTTCAGGTGGAAGTAGCTAGGCCGACGGCACGATCCGGTCCTCGGTCGTGAACGCAGGCGCTCGAACTTCCCCGGACCGGCCGGCCCATCGTCGCCTCCATGGCGGCCGGGGTTCGCCGCTGCTCACGAACCTGCGGCCGGGCCGCAAGGCCGCCGTTGTGATCCGTGCCGGCTGGAGATGGGCCGGCATCGAGGGGCCGGTCGAGCTGGCCGGGCACGACGACCACCTCGACGGGGCGGACGATGAAACGACTCCCCTGCCCCTCCCTGACGTCTTCACCGCTGCTGGCGACACCCACGGCGACTGGCACGAGTTCGACCGCGTCACGGCCGCCGAGCGCCGGGTCGCCTGCTCGTCACGTCCGAGCGGACCTACGGCAACGGCTGATCTTCCCGGAGGCCGGGTCGAGTGACCGCGAACGCGCCGGGCCCGCCTGAGCCGTCGCCCATCGAGGGCTGGGCCGGCGTCGACCTCGCCGCCATCTGGGCCGTCTCCCACGTGATCCTGCGGGACCAGGTGAGAGTGGTCGAACGGGCGGTCGGCCGGCATCCAGGGTCTTCTCGACCCCGAGCGCCGGATGGCGGCGGCCCGGGAGGCGCACAAGCTGGCGGGGTCGCTCGGCACATTCGGGTTCGCCGACGGGAGCCGCCTGGCCAGCACCCTCGAGCTGGCCCTCGCCGGCGACGAGCCCCTGGATCCCGCTCACGCCCTGCGGCTGGCGGGGGTGGTCATCGACCTGCAGTCCGAGCTCGACCGCCCGCTCGCCGCCCCGCCCGGTCCCACTGCGCGCCTCGCCGGGGAGCCGGCGGGCGGTGGCGGGCCGACCTTGCTCGTCGTGGATGGTGAAGCCGACCGGGCCCGCCGGGTGATCGAGGCCGCAGCCGGCCAGCGCATCCGCGCCGTCGCTACGGCGACGATCGATGCCGCCCGCGCCGTAGTCGCCGCGGCCGAGCCGGACGTCGTCGTGTTGGACGCCGAGGTCGACGGTGAGCATGAGGTGACGGCCTTCCTCGCCGAGCTGGCCGCCCGCCGGCCGGTGGTGGCGTCCGTGCTGGTCGTCGGCCACGCGAGCATGGCCGAGCGGGTCGGCGCGGCCCGGGTGGGCGTCCGCGCCGTCCTCGAGAGGCCGGTGGCACCCGACGCCGTGGTCGGCGCCGTGCGGCGGCTCGTGGCGCGCGGCCACCCCTCCGCTGCCGTGCTCGCCGTGGACGACGACCCCCTGTTCCTCGTCCTGATCAGTGAGCTGCTCGGTGCGGAGGGGCTCGAGGTCGAGACCCTGAACGACACCGGGGCGCTGTGGGCGACCCTGCAGCGCGTCGAGCCCGACCTGCTCCTGCTCGACAACGACATGCCCGGCGTCGATGGCGTGTCCCTGTGCCGGGCCATCCGCAGCGACGAGCGCTGGGCCCGGCTTCCCGTCGTGTTCCTCTCCGGCACCACGTCGGCGGAGGCGGTCCGGGCCATGTTCAACGCCGGCGCCGACGACTTCGTGTCGAAGCCGGTATCGGCCGAGGACCTGGTCACCCGGGTGACGAACCGGATCGAGCGCAGCCGGGCCCAAGCCGAGCGGGCCGACGTCGACCTGGCCACGGGCCTTCCCCTGGCGGGTGCGTTCCTCCGCGACGCCGATCGGCTGCTGAGCGTCGCCAGGCGCGACGGCCACACGGTCGTCCTGGCCGTGGCCGAGCTCGACCCGCCGGGGCCGGCAGAGCTGGCCGCGGTCGGCCGGCTCATGCGGCTGGGCGCCAAGCCCGAGGACGCGGTCGGCTTATGGTCGGGAGGTCGGTTGGCTGCCCTCCTTTACGGGATCACCGGACCGGAGGCGGCGACGCGGTTTGGATCCGTCCTGCGTGCGGCCCGGGGCGGGTCCGGGCCGACGGGGCCACGCGTGAGCATCGGTGTGGCCGTGTGCCCTGACGATGGCCGCGACGTGGGCGCCCTCGGCGTGGCCGCGGAAACGGCCCTCGGTCTCGCCCGGCAGGTGCCCGGCAACGCGATCGAGCGCCACGCCGACCCCAGCCAGGGCCGAGCCGAGGTCGTCGACGTGCTCCTGGTCGACGACGACGAGGCGCTAGGCACCCTCGTCGTCCACGCCCTTTCCGGTCGGGGAATCGGCGTCCGTTGGCTACGGGACGGGGCCGAGGCCGTCGAGCTGCTCGACGACCCCACCTTCCGGGCCCGCGCCGTCCTTCTCGACGTCGGCCTGCCCGGTCTGGACGGCCTCTCGGTGCTCCGGCACATGGGTCGGCTGGGCCAGCTGCAGACCAGCCGGGTGGTCATGCTGACCGTGCGCACCAACGAGCACGAGGTGATCGAGGCCCTGGACCTCGGGGCATTCGACCACGTGGCCAAGCCGTTCAGCCTTCCCGTCCTGGTGCACCGCGTCCGCCGGGCCATCGAGGCCAGCGGGTGATCTGCTCGCCGGCCCACACTCCGTGATCTCCCGGCAGTTCCTGCGCACCATCCTCGCCGTCGAGGTGGTGATCGCCGTGATCGCCCTGTTGTCGGTCGCCGCCCACGCCCTGTGGCTCTGGCGGCGCCAACAAGCCGACCGCCCCCGCATCGACCGGGCGCGCGCCGCCCTGGCCGAAGCGCTGACCGCGGCGCCAGGCGACGACGGCGTCTGGAGCGACCGGATGGCCGAGCTGCGCCAGCTCCGCCGCCGGGTGCAACGACGGGTGGTCCAGCAGCTCGCCGTGGCCGTGAGCGGCGCCGAGGGCCGCGGCGTCGGCGATGCCGCGGAGGAGCTTGGGCTGGTGGCGGCGGCCCGCCGCCGGTGCAGGAGCCGCCGGTGGTGGCGGCGGCTCCTCGGCGCCCACGAGCTGAACGTCTACGGCCGCGGCGACGATGTCCTGCCCACGCTCTTCGACGACCCCCATCCCGCGGTCCGGGCCCAGGTCATCGAGTGGGCCGGCGACACCCGCCGGGAGGCCCTTGCGCCCCGCCTGGTGTCCGCCATGCAGGACCCCGCCGCCATCTGCCGGAACACCGCCGCCGACAGCATCCTGCGGGCCGGGGCACCGCTCGTCGATGCGCTCACCCGGGAGGTGTCGGCTCGGTCCGGCCAGGAGCAGGCCGATCTCCTGGCCGTGTTGGCCCGGCGGCCGGACCCGAGGTACCGGGACGTGGCGCTCGGAGGCGTCGCCGGGGACCTGCCTGCGCTCCGGGCGGCCGGCGCCGCCGTGCTCGGCGGCGTGGGGGGCCCGGAGGCGGCCGCTGCGCTGCGCGGACTGCTGGCCGACACCGACGCGGCCGTCCGGGCCGCCGCCGCCGACGGGCTCCGGCGGCTCGAGCACGAGCCGGCCGCGCTCGACATAGCCGCCCTCCTCCGTGACCCGGCCTTCGACGTCCGCAGGGCGGCGGGCACCGCGCTGGCCGGGCTGGGGCCCGTCGGCATCCTGCTGCTCCGCCACTACCTCGACGATGCCGACCCGTTCGCCGCCGACATGGCCCGCCAGTCCCTCGACATCCTCGCCCTCAGAGCGTCCGGCCCCAGGACCCCGCGCACCTGATGGCCGACCTCGCCCGTGCCGTGCTCGTCACCTTCGACTGGGTCGTCCTCGGCTACTTCCTCGTCGTCAACGGCGTTTACCTCCTCCTGCTGGTGAGCGCCAGTCTGGAGATGCGCACCCAGGTGCTGCTCGAGCGGGCCGAACGGCGCTGGCGCCTCCTCCAGTCCGGTATCGTCCCCACCATCTCGGTGCTGGCGCCGGCCCACGACGAGGCGGCGACGATCGCCGGCAGCGTGCGGGCCATGCTGGGGTTGTCGTACCCCAACCTCGAGGTGGTGGTGGTCAATGACGGCTCGACCGACGACACCGTCAGCGTCCTCGTCGAGAACTTCTCCCTGGTCGCCATCCACCCCGTCTTCCGGCGTCAGGTCGAGACCAAACCGGTCATCGCCCTGTACCGGTCCCGCGCCCATCCCAACCTCGTGGTCGTCGACAAACAGAACGGGGGCAAGGCCGACGCGCTGAATGCAGCCCTGAACGTCGCCACCGGGCAACTCGTCTGCGCGGTGGACGCGGACACCATCATCGAGCCCGAGGCGCTGCTGCGCATGGTCCGCCCCTTCGTCACCCGCGACGATGTCGTGGCCGCGGGCGGGACGATCCGCATCGTCAACGGCTCGGAGGTCCGCAACGGTCGGGTAACGAGCCTGCGGGTCCCCCGCCGAGCCCTGGCCGGCTTCCAGGTCGTGGAGTACCTGCGGGCGTTCCTCTTCGGCCGGCTCGGGTGGAACCGCCTGGGCGGCAATCTCATCATCTCGGGGGCGTTCGGGCTCTTCGACCGGCAGGCGACGGCCGAGGTTGGAGGCTACGCCCACGACACGGTGGGCGAGGACATGGAGCTCGTCGTGCGCCTGCGGCGCCGCTCCTACGAGGCTGGCGAACCCAAGGCCATCGCCTTCATACCCGATCCCGTGGCCTGGACCGAGGCGCCGGAGAGCCTACGCGTGCTGGGCCGCCAACGCGACCGCTGGCACCGCGGCCTCTCCGACGTACTTCGCCGCCACCGCCGCGTGTTCCTGAACCCGCGCTATCGCCTCACCGGCCTCGTCGTCTACCCGTACTTCGTCGTCGTGGAGCTCTTGGCCCCGGTCGTGGAAGCCCTGGGCCTGGTCGGGCTCGCCATCGGCCTGCTGGTGGGAGTCGTCGACTGGTCCTTCGCCCTCTTGTTCTTCTTGGTCGCCTACGGCCTCGGCATCGTCCTGGCCACCTTCACCCTTGCCCTTGAGGAGCTGAGCTTCCACCGTTACGAGCGCCTGGGTGACCGCGCCCTGCTCGTGCTCTGGGCCGTCTTCGAGAGCCTCGGCTATCGCCAACTCACGGTCGTGTGGCGGCTGCGCGGCATCTGGAAGTTCCTGCGCAAACGGACCGACTGGGGTGTCATGCAGCGCAAGGGATTCACCCCCCCACCACCGAGCTGACCTACGCGGGCAGCTCACGGCGGCGCTCGCCCAGGGCACCCTCGACCCGAGCCCCCGCAGCGATGATCGTCGCCGCGCACTCGGCTGCGTCCTCGGGCACTGCGGTGCGCGTGCGGTCCTCGAGATCGGCGCACAGATCGCTCAGGTGCAGCGCGCCCATGTTGGCACTGCTCGATTTCAGGCTGTGTACGGCGCGGTGCATCGCCTCGCGGTCGCCCTCGTCCAGCGCTCGGCGGAGGGCTGCGACCAGGCGGGACAGCTCACCGAGGTAGGTATCGATGAGGCGGCCCTCGGCGATCGGCGCCCGGTCGCCGAGGCCCCGCAGCAGCCGAGGGAGCACGGTGAAGTCGACGGCAGGGGGCGCGGGGACGCGGGTGCCGCTCACTGACGGCGCGCCTTCGGCCGCTCCCGCGGCGTCGGCGGCTGCGCTGCCGGCCCGGAGCAGGGCCGCCTCCAGGTCCTCGGGGCGGACGGGCTTGGCGACGAAGTCGTCCATCCCGGCCTCCATGCAGGCATCACGGTCCTCGGCGAACACGCTCGCCGTCATGGCGACGATCCACGGCTGGACGAGATCGGTGCGGGCCCGAATGCGCCGCGTCGCCTCCAATCCGTCCATCTCGGGCATCCGGACATCCATCAGGATCAGGTCATACGGTGCCCGCTCCAGCGCCTCGAGGACCTCGTTGCCGTTCCCGGCCACGTCGGCCCGATGGCCGAGCCGGCCGAGGAACAGCACTGCGACCTTCTGGTTGACCATGTTGTCCTCGGCCAGAAGGATCCGACGGAGGTTCCCGACCCCGAAATGTGAGGTCGCGGCCCGGTCGGGGCCCTCACCGGGCTCCGGCACCATGAGGGCTCGTTCCAGCGCGACCTGGAGATGCGCGGGCTTGGCCGGCTTGGTGAGCGTCGCCGCGAAGAGGCCGTCGGGCACGCGGGTGTGACCGATCGAGGTCAGCAGCACGAGGGGAAGCACATGGCGTGCCGGGAGGTTCTGGACGGCCCGGGCCAGGTTCACACCGTCCATGTCGGGCAACTGCATGTCCAACACGGCGACGTCGAACCGCTCGCCGCCCGCCAGCCATTCCAGCGCGGTGGCGGCGGTGGCGGTGTCGACGGTGTCCATCGCCCACGAGGCGAGCTGGCGGCTGAGGATGTGCCTGTTGGTGTCGTTGTCGTCCACCACGAGCGCCCGCCGGCCTTTTAGGCCCGATCCGATCGACGGCCGGGTCATGCCGGAGGCCACCGGCGCCATGACAGTGAAATGGAACCTCGAGCCCCGCCCGAGCTCGCTCTCCGCCCATATCGATCCGCCCATGGCATCGACCAGGTGCCGGCTGATGGCCAGGCCCAACCCGGTACCCCCGTGGGTGCGGGTGGTGGACGCGTCGACCTGACGAAAGGGCTGAAACAGACGGTCCATCCGATCGGGGGGAATCCCGATGCCGGTGTCGCTGACCGCGAAGTGCAGCTCCACGAGCTGCTGGCCGATCTCGGCCGGCGCAGCCGGCGCGGCGGCGACGGTGAGGAGCACGTGGCCCTGCTCGGTGAACTTCACTGCGTTGGCCAGGAGGTTCACCAGCACCTGGCGCAAGCGGGTGACGTCGCCCATGACGGCCGCAGGGCAGTCCGCAGCCACGGTGTGAACGAGTTCCAGGTCGGCCACGCCCTCGAGGGGAGCGACGACGTCGAACGCGCTCTCCACGCACTCCTGGATCGAGAGGGGCTGGCACTCGAGCTCGAGCTCGCCCGCCTCGATCTTGGAGAAGTCGAGGATGTCGTTGATGATGGCCAGCAGGCTCTCGCCGCTCGCTCGGATGGTCGACGCGAAATCCCGCTGCTCGGCATTGAGCGGCGTGTCGAGCAGCAGCCCGGCCATGCCGATGACCGCATTCATCGGCGAACGGATCTCGTGGCTCATGGTGGCGAGGAACGCCGACTTTGCCGCCGTGGCGAGCTCGGCCGCGTCCCGGGCCTGGCGGAGCTCGCTCTGCGACCGCACCCTGTCAGTCACATCGCGCCCGGCGACGACCTGCACGCGCCGGCCGCCGAGGTCCACTGTGCGGCCGCCGAACTCGAAGTCGAACGGCGTGCCGTCGAGCCGGCGGGCGACGGTCTGGCGGCGACCGGGCCTGCTGGCGCCGAGGTCGGCGTCGGGCAGCAGACGGGAGACCGGAAGGCCGACCGCCGACCCGCCGGGCAGGCATCCGAAACAGACGTCGGCGGCCACGTTGGCGGTCTGGATGACGCCCGTCTCATCGACCTCGAGGATGGTTTCGTCCACCGCTGCGTCGATGGCCCGCAGCCTCGCCTCGCTGAGCCGCACCCGCGTCAGCGCCTCGCTCAGCTCCAGCGAGCCAATCTCCGACTCGGCGATTCGAGCTAGATCTTCGAGCACCGCCTGGTCGGCGGCGCTGAACAGGCGGGGCTTGGTGTCCATCAGGCAGAACGTGCCCAGCTTCCGGTCGCCGGCATCACGGAGCGGGCGGCCGGCGTAGAACCGGAGGCCGAAATCAGTCACCAGCGGGTTTCTGGCGAAGCGGGCGTCGGCGGCGGCGTCGAGCAGCAGCAGGATGTCGTCACCGAGGATCGCCGTGGCGCAGAACGACCCTTCGCGGTCGTGCTCACGGTCGGTGAGGCCGATGCACGACTTGGCCCACAAGCGGTCGACGTCGACCAGGTTGATCATGGCGATCGGCACGTCGAAGACTCGGCTGGCCAGGCGAGTAAGGCGGTCAAAGCGCTCCTCGGCCGGGGTGTCGAGCAGGCCCAGCTCGCGCAGCGCTCGGAGGCGCTCCTCCTCGTCGCTCGGAAGCGAGGCGCGCCCTGATGCGCTCGGCCGTTCCTCGCTCATGTGCGTCCGCTCCTCGTGTCGTCTGCCACGCAAACCGCCCGGGATCCAGTATCCCCGCGCCGTCAGCAGGCAACGGTACGGCCCCTTACAGTTTCTCGCAGGAGATGCCGATACAGATCCCATGTCACCGCGACCGATCACACGCAGGCGGGCGGCGGTGGTCCTCGTGACGGCCGCGGCGCTGTTGCTCTCCGTCACCGGTGAGGCCGGCGCCGTGACCGTCGGTCCGAGGGCCGTTGCCTTCTCCGGGTTCTCGTGGTCGGTCAAGGCCAGCACCGGGCTCGTCGGTCCCGGCCCTAACGTGTTCTCGGACAGCCCCGAGAACGTCTGGGTCGACGCCGAGGGTCAGCTCCACCTCCGGATCACCTATCGCAACGGCCAGTGGCTCGCCGCGGAGGTCGTCGTCGACCGCAGCCTGGGCTACGGCACCTATAAGTTCAATCTGGCGTCGCCGACGGGGCGCCTCGACCCCAACGTCGTCCTCGGCCTCTTCACATGGAGCGACGACCCGGCGTACAACCACCGGGAGATCGACATCGAGCTGGCCAGGTGGGGCGACGCCGCGGCGACCCAGAACGCCCAGTACGCCGTCCAGCCCGCAGACCGAGCCGGCAACCTGAGCCGATTCGTCCAGCCAGACGCGCCGGCGACGAGCCACCAGTTCACCTGGGCGCCGAACCGGGTGTCGTTCGCGAGCTCAGCGGGGGCCAGCACGGTTGCCGCGTGGAAGTACAGCGGCGCGGACGTTCCCAAGGCCGGCAACGAGCGGACCCGGATCAACCTCTGGCTCGACCGCGGCCGCCCGCCCACCGATGGCGCCGAGGTTGAGGTTGTCCTTTCGCAGTTCTCCTTCACTCGCCGCTGATTCGCCACAGGAACCCTCGCCGGTGAGGGATCGGCGTCGCCGGAGTGCTTGCCCTCCTGGGCGCCGCGTGCTCCTCGGGGGCGGCGATGCCACGACCGACTGGCCTGCGCACAACCCGGTAGCCCTAAACGTCACCGGGCTCAGCGGCACGTCGGAACACCGGCGAAGCTGTAACCCGTCCGTCGTTCATCGTGACGCCCAGCTAG
This sequence comes from Acidimicrobiales bacterium, assembly GCA_046262035.1. GTDB lineage: Bacteria > Actinomycetota > Acidimicrobiia > Acidimicrobiales > AC-14 > JBHENM01. Next base: position 18,484 of record JBHENM010000480.1, read on the forward strand.
GTGTCGCAGTAGTAGTGGCGCAATAGCCAACGGTTGTGAGCGGGCTGACGCTGGCCGGGCGGCGGTGGGAGGGTGCTGATCGTCCCTCGGCCGGTGGGCGGGTCCTCGTCACCGGCTGGGGCCAATCGACGTGGTCCTGGAGCCGCTACTTGTCGTTTGGTGCCACCTTCTTCACGGAGGGCCCTCACCATCGACATCGTCGGGATGGCACAGCGTCGGGGGCGCCCTCAGCGCCCGCCGCCAGTACCTTCCCACCTGACCCCGGGCGCAGGGCGCCGCTCAGGGCTGGGCGGCGACGGCCTCCGCGGGCTGGAGAGGAACCTCGATCGAGAGCGTGCCGTCTTGGCCCAGGGAGCTTCGGACACCGATCTGACCGCCCATGAGGTCGACGAGCTGGCGGGAAATCGCCAGGCCCAGCCCGGTGCCCCCATAACGACGGGTGGTCGCCGCCTCCGCCTGCGCGAAGGACTCGAAGATGGCCGACTGATCGGCGACGGCGACGCCAATCCCGATGTCGACGACCTCGATGCGGGGCACGGGCTGGCCCAGGCCATCGATACGGTCACCCGTGAGGCGGAGCCACCCACCGCCGAGGAGTTCAAACGGCTCACCATCGAGACGCGGTTGGGCCGTGACTTCGTCGAAGCCCTGCAGTCTCTCGCCGATCGGGTTGGCAGTGAGGACTTCCAGTGGGTGGTGCAAGCCGTCCAGATCCAACGCGAGGTCGGAGGCGACCTGGCGGCGATCCTCGACAGCGTGGCCGGCACCGTGCGGGACCGCACCCGTATCCGCCGCCAGGTGTCCGCCCTCAGCGCCGAGGGGCGCATGTCGGCGTGGGTGCTCATGATCCTGCCCTTCGGCCTGGGCGGCATGATGGCCCTGACCAGCAAGGAGTACTGAGCCCCCTGTTCGGCACCGGGACCGGGATGCGTCTTCTCGCCGTGGGAGCCGTGCTCCTGACCGTGGGCGGCCTCTGGCTGCGCAAGATCGTCAAACCCATCTTCTGAACGGAGCGATTTCAGTGCCTGTGTACGTCGTGCTCGCCGCCTTGGCCGTCAGCCTCTCGGTCCTCGTCCTGTGGCACTCCTTCGCGGCCGACCGGGTGCCCGGCAGCCAGGTCAACCAGAACCTCCGCGCTGGTCTGGCCGACGGTGTCGACCTTCGGCGGCTCGTCCTCTCCCAGTCGCCGCTGGAGCGCATCTTCCAACCTATCGCCCACGTCTTCGGCCGGGTGGCCCGCCGCGCCAGCCCCTCCGGCGCAGTGTCGGCGCTGGAACGACGGATCGAGCTCTCAGGTGTGACCTGGCCCCTCGAGCGGTTCCTGGTGCTGAAGCTGGCCCTGGGCGGAGGGCTGCTGTCGGCAGGGCTGCTCTGGGCATACACGTCGGGCTCGACCACAGGCGTCCTGCTCGGTGTTGGCGCAGGCATCGTCGGCTACCTCGGGCCGGACCTGGTGCTGTCACGCGCCGCGACCGCCCGCCAATTGGCCATCAGCAACGAGCTGCCCGACACCCTCGACCAGCTCACCATCTGCGTCGAGGCCGGCCTCGGCTTCGACTCGGCGATGGCCCGCACGTCGAAGTCCGGAAAGGGACCTCTGGCCCAGGAGATCACCCGACTGCTACAGGACCTCAGGATCGGCGTTCCCCGTGAGGAGGCGTTGGCGAGCGTCTTGGATCGGACCGACGTCCCCGAGCTCCGCCAGTTCCTGCACGCCGTGATGCAGGCCGAGAGCTACGGTGTGCCCATCTCCCGGGTCCTGCGCACACAGGCCGCCGAGCAGCGCGAGAAGCGTCGCTTCCGGGCCGAGGAGCGGGCGATGCAGCTCCCCGTCAAGGTCATCTTCCCCTTGGTCTTCTGCATCCTGCCGGTCCTGTTCATCGTGGTCATCGGCCCCGCCTTCGTCCACTTGGCCGGGGGGCTGAAGTAGTGCATCCACCGGAACCGGTCGTGGACGAGACCACAAGTAGTAGGGCTGGCGCGCCGACAACGTCACTCACGCAGTGGGCGGCCGAGTCCCGTCCCTACGACATCGCCCTGCTGGACATAGCCATGCCGGGCATGGACGGTTTGGCGCTGGCCGCGACTATCACCCGCAGACATGGACGAGCCCGCTGTTGGGTACCTTGCCCCGAGGGTGCTCCCTTCTCGATGCCGGGACCTGGTCGAGCGTCCATTCTCCGACACAGGGGTTGCTCTCACTGTTCCTGTTCACCGCTGTGAGCGAGGGCGATGCTCCGACCTTGCTCTCCGGGGCAGCCACCTCGATGTCGCCGCGCTGCTCGCACGGGCTGGCGAAGAGGGCTTGGAGTGGTCGTCGCTCGAGTGGTCCCCGAGGGCGGCCGGCAATGGGGCCGGGTGTCGTCGGTCAGCCCGCACCGGCTGACGCTGATGGTTGCACCGCGTGCAGGGCCTCGGCGGCTCGGTCGACAGCCACGGCTATTCGCTGCAGTTCGTCCGGCCCGGTGAATCGGCCGGCGGCTGCAGACACTTCGAGCGCGGCGCACGCCGAAGCAACCTCGATCGCGCCGAGGGTGGCCGACGCTCCTTTGAGGCTGTGGGCCACCCTCCTCATCGTGGTCGGGTCTCCGAGCGCCGCCCGCAACTCGGCCAGCTGCGACGCTGCCGTTTCGAGGTAGTCGTCGATCAGGTCCCGAAGGAACGCCGGGTCACCGGTGCTATCCGCCAGCCCTCGGAGGGTCTCCAGCTGACCGGCGTCGAGCACGCCGTCGCCCTCGACCGGACCGGCTCCATCGCCGGCCTGCGCCGCAGCGACGGTGACGGGTGCGCCGCCGACCAAGCGGTCGAGCATCGCCTCGAGGAGGTGGGCCTTCAGGGGCTTTGACAGGTAGTCGTCCATACCCGCGGCGATGCATTTCTCACGGCCCTCGGCCGGCGCCCCTGCGGTCATGGCGATGATGGGGACGTGGCGCTGGCCCGCCTCCCGCCGGCGGATCTCCTCCGTCGCCCGGAAGCCGTCCATCTCCGGCATGTGGCAGTCCATGAGCACGGCGTCGTAGGAACGGCGGTCGAGCGCCTCGAGGGCCTCGATTCCGTTGGCGGCGACGTCGGATGCGTATCCCAGCTTGACCACGAGGGCCTTGGCCACCTCCTGGCTGATGGCGTGGTCCTCGACGATGAGGAGCATACCGGTGGAGCCGGCGGCCACGGCGCGTGACGGGGGGGTGCTCGGACGCGGGCTAGCCGAGGGCGTCACCGCCCGTACCAGCGCATCGCGGAGGGAGGAAAAGCGCACCGGTTTGGGCAGGTGGGCGACGAACCCGGCTCGAGCGACGGCATCGGCATCGACGCGCCCCGACGTGAGCAGAAGCAGGTGCAAGGAGCCAAGCGCAGGATCGCCGCCTACGACACGGGCCAGGTCGAGCCCGCCCATGCCCGGCATGTCCGAGTCGAGCAGGGCAACCTCGAAGGACGCGCCCTCGGCCGCCGCCGCCCGCAGGCGTCCCAGCGCGTCCTCGGCGTCAGCGGCGACGTCGGCGGCAATGCGCCACGCACGTAGCTGGGAGGCCAGCATCAGGCGAGTGGTCCGGTTGTCGTCGACGACCAGCACGCGCCGGCGCTCCAGGGACGGAAGAGCCGGGTCGGGAGCGCTCGTGAGACCGGACGCGTACCCGAGGGGCAGCCGCAGCCAGAACGTGCTGCCGAGGCCGGGCCGGCTCTCCACCCCTATGGTGCCGCTCATTCCCTCGGCCAGGCGCCGACATATGGCCAGGCTGAGGCCGATGCCTGCGTAGCGGCGGGTGCTGGAGCTGTCCACCTGGGAGAACGGCTCGAAGAGCGATTCGGCCGCGAGCGGGTCGACGCCGATGCCGGTATCGACCACCTCGAAGCGCACCACCACCCCCTCCGACGTCGGCTCCTCGGCCAAGCCGGCCAGCAGCGCCACTTCGCCTGCCTCTGTGAACTTGATGGCGTTGGTGGCGAAGCTGTAGAGGACCTGCCGCACCCGTCCGACGTCGCCTCGAAGCGCGATCGGGAGCTCCGGGTTGCACCCGACCATGAGCTCCACATCCTTGGCCCGGGCTGATTCGGCCACGAGCGCGGCCACTTCCTCGAGGACCTGGGACAGGTCGAAGTCGACGGCCTCGAGCTCGAGCTCGCCGGCGTCCATCTCGGCGAAGTCGAGGATGTCATTGATGATGGCCAGCAGCGCCTCACCCGAAGCGCGCACCCCTTCGGCATGGTGGCGCTGTCTCTCGGTCAGCTCCGTCTCCAACAGCAGCCCGGTCAGACCGATGACGCCATTCAACGGCGTGCGGATCTCGTGGCTGATGGTGGCCAGGAACTCCGACTTGACCCTCGACGCCACCATCGCCTGGTCACGCGCCTGAGCCAGAGCCGCCTCGATCCGCTTGCGCTCGGTGATGTCGCGGGCGATCGTCGAGACGGCGACCACGTTGCCGGCGCCATCTCGCACCGGAGAGATCGTCAGCCACACCGGCACGAGGGTGCCGTTCTTGCGGAGTCGGACCGACTCGTGCCGGTCAATGCCCTTCCCCCGACGGACCCTGGCCAGGATGTTGCCGACCTCGGTCGGATTGTCCGGAGGCACCAGCGATGACATCGACGTCCCGAGGATCTCCTCGGCGGTGTAGCCGTAGAGGCGCTCTGCCGCCGCGTTCCAGCTGAGGATGACGCCGTCGAGCGTGAGGCTCAGTATGGCGTCGTCAGAGGACTCGACAATAGCCGCCAAATGCCCGTTCAACTCCAGCGGCGGCACGAGCACTCACCTCCATCAGGTCTCGAACCGACCGGAGACGTCCTCGCCGAGGCGTCTCCCGCGCCTTCCAGCCCAGCCTGAACTTCAGGCCTCGATCTCCTAGAATTTCGGCTGTACCCGTTTCCTGGGTAGGTCACACGCTCCGGAAGGGTGCGCCGTGACGGCGGACGCGGGCTCCTGAGTGCCAAAGCGGTCTGGCCGTGCGGGATCGTGTCACGACCCGCAATCAGGTGGCTGGGACTCTGTCGCGGGAGTCCACCGATGAGCACGCTGGGGGCAATCTCCGCCAAGCCGTCTCGCGCCTCGGTGGGCAGGTTCGCAACGCGGTGAAGGTGACCGCCCACGACCTGAGCCTGGCCGAGGGCGTGGTGGTGGATGTCCACCACGCCCTCGACTGGCGGCAACTCCGCTGCATGCCCTGGAGGCGGTGGCAGCTCGCCTGACCGAGGCTCACCGCTTGGCTGAGGCAGCCGCTGCTGCGCTGGCCGCCGTGCGGGCCGAACCTCTACGGGGAGCGCCCGCGCGCCAAAGAGGGCATCGCCTCCCACAGAGAAGACGAAGCCTCCGAGAAGCGACATTTCGTTCGTGCGCTCCGGCATCAAGATCTCCACGCCGCTCCTACGGTGCCGAGGGCCGAGCTGGACGATGGCCCCGACGCCCAGAACGAGTGAAAACAGGAGGCACCGAGCCGAAACCCTTCGCCGTCGCGGTGCCGGCCTCGGCCGGCGACGGCCTTGCCAGCGGCGTCCTTGTCAGAAAGCGCCGAGATACTCAGAACGATGTTCATGGGGACGACCACCGCTGCTCCGGCTGCCTTCCACGCCCGGCATGCCGCCGACCGGTCCATCTTGGGTCGCCTTCCCGACTGGCCCGTGCCTCAGGCCCGGCGTCGTGGTGCGCTCGTACCCGGAAAGCAGAAGGCGTACACCTTACAAGTGTGTGACGTACCCGCGTTGCGAAGCAGGACGCTCAGCCGCCGGCTTTGCTCCCTCGGCCTCGACGCGGATGTTCCAAGCTGAAGCCGGCGCGGAACCGGTACTCCTCCCAAGCCTGGTCGATGAGAACGATCAACTGATCGTTCGTGAGGTGGCTGACGACCCCGAGGAGCTGATGAATCGGCTCCTCCGCCTGCACCTCCTCCGGCTCGCCGTCGGGTAGGTAGCCGGCATATTTCATGAGGTCCGAGACGTCGACTCGCAGCACCTCGGCGACATCCCGGATCCGCTGCGGCCGTGGAACGGTCTTCGCCTGTTCCCATTTCGAGACCGTCTGCTGGTTGATTCCCAGCGCTCGGGCCAGCTCGGCTTGGTCCAGGTTGAGCTCTTCGCGGCGCAGCTTGACGAAATCACCGAAGACCGACATCGGGTCGAGACTACGGCGTCTCGGCCCGTCGTTGCGCCCAAGGTCGTCACGCGTCGGTAAGGGCCGAGGGACTGCGCATCATCTGTCGAAGCCGGTTCCTCGGCACGCTGGCTGGCGTCCAGCCCTCGCCGCCCGTCCGCCGGAGCCACTTCGGCGCTACGCGTCGTGCTGGCCGAACCTCACCTCAACGTCGGTGCCGGGCAGTTCGGACTGCGCTAGCTCGCCATTAGGACGGTCAGCCTCTGTGTGGTGCCAGTCACCGTCGCAGTCAGGTCACGGCCTTGCCCACGCCCATGGAGCGCGTGAGCGTGAACGCCGCTGAAGAGGTCGAGGCACCATTGGCGATCGAGAGGGCACTTGGGGTGACGATGCCGTCGCCGATCACAGACAAGCCGACGGTGATGGCGCTCCCCGTGACGTTGGTGACGAGGTTCTGGTTCCGGTCGGCCAATGAAATCTTGGCCGTCAGCACATTTCCGGTGCTGTTCTCCTGTCCGACGGAGGAGTAGGCCAGCGAGCCGACCACGCCGGTCGGGGCGCCCAAGGCCGGGGTCGGGCTGGTGTTGATGCCCGACAGGACGATCCCCACCGCCGTACCGGCAGTGATGTTGAAGGAGTTGGCGATTACCGGAGCGGTGAGGGCCGGGCTGCGGTCATCTTCGTGACCGCGGCCGACTCGGCCGAGGAGGTACGGGACGGGTTCTGAAATTGGGCGCCGACGACTACATCGTGAAGCCCTTTGACCCCGAGGAGCTGTCGTGGCGGGTGCGGGCCGTCCTGCGCCGGGCCGGCATTGCCGTGGCGCAGGTATGGGAATGCGGAGATCTGCTCGTCGACGAGGGCACCCGCAGCGTGACGTGGGCCGGTGAGCCGGTCCCCCTCACCTCTATCGAGTTCACCCTGCTGAGCGTGCTCATACGCAACCGCACCCGTGTAGTGCCAAAGGCCCAGCTCCTGGTCCAGGTGTGGGGCTACGAAGGCGCCGACCACCTCCTCGAGGTCCTGTGAGCGCGCTGCGACGACGCTCGAGGCCCACGGGCCACGCATCGTCCATACGAGATCAGGGGATCGGGTTACATCCTGCGCCCGTGAGGCGAGCGCCTATCCCGATGGCTCCGTGGCGCTCCGTAGCGCGGCCGTGGCCCGCTGCAGCTCATCGGCGAGGCGCTCCAGCTCGGCGGCCTCAGCGACGTCGCCCCGAGCGGCCGGCTCCCCCAGCGCCGCGCATGCCGACGCCATTCTGCTGGCACCGATGGTGGCCGAGCTTCCCTTCAGTCCGTGGGCCAGCGCCTCCAGCGCCGGAGCGTCGGCCCTCTCCGCGGCGTTCCGCAGTCCGGCCAGCTCCGACTCGGCCTGGTCCAAGTACTGGTTGACCAAGTCACGGAGGAAGGAGGGACCGCCGCTGGCCGCCGCCACCCCGCGTAGGAGGTCGAATTGGGCGACATCCAAGACGGCATCTCCGTCGGCCGGGTTGGGACGGTGCTGCTCCCGATCGGGCGCTCGCTCGCCGCGCCCGACCCAGCGGTCGAGCACCGCAGCCAGGTCGCGGTCGTCGACCGGTTTCGTCAGGTAGTCGTCCATGCCGGCCAGCCATGCACTTCTCCCGGTCCTGAACCAGCGCGCCGGCGGTCATGGCGATGATGGGCACGTGCCTTCGCCCCGCCTCGCGGCGGCGGATCTTCGCCGTGGCCTGGAAGCCGTCCATCTGGGGCATGTGGCAGTCCATGAGCACAGCGTCGTAGGGGCGGCGTTCGAGCGCCTCCAGGGCCTCCAGGCCGTCGCTGGCGATGTCGGAGCCGTACCCGAGCTTGGCAGCCATGCCCCTGGCCACCTCCTGGTTGATGGCGTGGTCCTCGACGATGAGCAGCGTGCCCCGGGAGGATGCGGGAACGGTGAGCTTGGCGGCGACAGGGTTGGCCGGGACCACCGGCGAGGGCGAAACCACCCGCACTAGGGCGTCGTAGAGGCTCGACAGGCGGATGGGCTTGGTGAGAGTGGCCCCCAAGCCGGCTGCTGCCGCTGCCGCCGCCTCCTCCGCGTCCGAGCTCATCGGCAGCACGCGGAGGCTGGCCAGCCTCGGATCGGAGGTGATGGTCGCGGCCAGCGCCAAACCGTCCATGCCCGGCATGGCTATGTCCAGCAGGGCGATGTCGTAGGGACGGAATTCGGCCGCCGCCGTGAGTGCCTGCAGAGCGCCCTCGGCATCGGGCGTTTCGTCGGCGGCGATGTCCCAGGCCCGCAGTTGGGACGCCAGCCTCGGGGGTCTCTCACCTCGCAGGCTGTGCTTGGTGCGCACCGTAAACGCCCCTGCAGAAGACGTACCGAAAACACCACAGCCGAGAACTGATTCGATAGCCGGCCAGGCGTGGCCGTGGCGTCCGAGCGCTGGCGCTGGCGTGGCTGAGCGGAGCCTGGAACACTCCTACAGCTCCAAGCCCGGATGAGTGACCGGTGTCAGCTGCCGGGCGTGCCGACGTGCAGGGCCGTGGTCGCCTTCTCGAGCTCGGTGGCGACTCGATCCAGTCCTCGAGGCCCTGGCATCTCGCCCCGTCGGGCCGAGCTCTCCAGCGACTCACATGCGGTGGCGACGCCGCACGCACCCATCGTCGCCGAGGCCCCCTTCAGGCCATGGGCCACCGCCAGCAGGGCCGGTGTGTCCCCCCGGGCGTCCGCCTCCCGTAGCTCGACCAGCTCGGACCACGCCTTGGCGAGGTACTCGTCGACGAGGTTTCGGAGGAAGCTCGGATCGCCGCTGGCATCCCCCAGTCGGCGGAGGCTGTCGAGCTGCGTGGCATCGAGCACGTCGGCGTCTGGACCGGTACCAGAGGTCTCTCGCTGCCGGGCCGCCCGTCCGCCGAGGACCCAGCGGTTCAGCACCGCCTCGAGGTGGCGTTCCTTCACCGGTTTGGACACGTAGTCGTCCATCCCGGCGGCGATGCACCTGCCGCGGTCTTGGGCCATGGCCGCCGCGGTCATGGCGATGATCGGTACGTGCCGCTGCCCGCCCTCACGCCGGCGTATCTCGACGGTGGTCTGGAAGCCGTCCATTTCGGGCATGTTGCAATCCATGAGCACGGCGTTGTAGGTCCGGCGTTCCAGGGCAGCCAGCGCCTCGATCCCGTTGCCCGCCACGTCGGAGGCGTAGCCCAGCTTGGCCAGGATGCCCTTGGCGACCTCCTGGTTGATGGCGTGGTCCTCGACGACGAGCAAGGTGCGGCGGTGCCCGGGGCAGGGCCCGGCTGTCAGCGACGGGACCCCCATCGCGTCGTCAGCCGGGAGCGCTACCGCTCGGACCATCGCGTCGTAGAGCGAGGAGAGGCGCACGGGCTTGGTGAGGCGGGCCACGAAGCCGGCTTCTGCGGCAGCGTCCGCTTCGACCGACACCGAGCTGAGGAGCAGCAGGCGCACCGAGCACAGGTCGGGGTCGGAGGAGACGATGGCCGCCAGCTCCATGCCGTCCATCTGCGGCATGGCCATGTCCAGCAGCGCCAGCTCGTACGGGCTCGACTCCTCCGCCGCCGAGCGCAGGAGCCTCAGCGCCTCCTCGGCGTCGGAGGCCAGGTCGGCGTGGATGTCCCACGCCAGGAGTTGGGAGGCGAGCACCACGCGGTTGGTCCGGTTGTCGTCGACCACGAGCACCCGCCGGCCCTTGAGCGAATGGGCGTCCGCGTCGCGGACGGCGACGGGCTCGGACGATCGCGCGAGGGGTAGCTGCAGCCAGAACGTGCTGCCCACACCCGGCTGGCTGTCGACGCCGACGGCGCCCCCCATCGCCTCGGCCAGCCGACGGCAGATTGCGAGGCCCAGGCCGGTGCCGCCGTAGCGGCGGGTGGTGGAGGAATCGGCCTGGGAGAAAGGCTCGAAGAGCCGCTCCGCCGCCGTGGAATCGAGGCCCACCCCCGTATCCGCGACTTCGAAGCGCAGGACGACCTGCCCGGCGGCCGGCTCCTCGACGAGACTGGCCCGCACGACGACCTCGCCCGTCTCCGTGAACTTGATCGCATTGGTGGCGAAGTTGAGCAGGATCTGTCGCAGTCGGCCGACGTCGCCCCGCAGCGCCGTCGGTACCTCGGGGCGGCAGTAGGCCACCAGCTCCAGATTCTTCGCCCGCGCCGACTGAGTCACGAGCGCAGCCACGTCCTCGAGCGCGTCGTTGACGTCGAAGTCCACCGTCTCCAACTCGACTTTGCCGGCCTCGATCTTGGAGAAGTCGAGGATGTCGTTGATGATGCCCAGCAGCGCCTCTCCCGAGGCGCGCACGCCTTCGGCATGGTGGCGCTGCGTCTCGGTCAGCTCGCTATCGAGCAGCAATCCGGTCAGCCCGATGACGCCGTTCATCGGTGTGCGGATCTCATGGCTCATGGTGGCGAGGAACTCGGACTTCAGCTGAGACGCCTCGAGGGCCCGGTCCCTTGCCGACGACAGTTCGGCCTGAGCCGCCCTCCGATCGGTGATGTCGTGCACGAAGGCGTTGAAGCTCCATGCGCCCTGTAATTTGGCCGGCCAAATGGCCAGCTCGACGGGAAACTCATGACCGTCGCGATGCAGGGCGCGGATCTCGATCCGCTGGTTGAGAACCGGACCCTCGCCGCTGGCCAGAAAGCGGGCCAACCCTTCCTCGTGCTGTGCCCGGTAGGCGGGCGGGATGATGGTCTCCGAGAGCGACCGTCCCAGGGTCTCGGCCGCAGTCCAGCCGAAGACCTCCTCGGCCTGCCCGCTCCAGCCGGTGATCCGGCCGGTGTCGTCCATGGCGACGTAGGCATCCGTGCCCGCGTCCAGGATGCTCCGCATGTGCGCTTCTCGCTCCGTCAAGCTGCGCTGGGCGGCCCGGCGCAGCCGTAGCGACCTGGCCAGGAGGATGATGCCAGCCGCCAACGCCAGGGCGAGGCCACCGGCGACGGTCAGAACCGTGGACCGCAGGCGGCTGACGCCAGCCAGGGCCTCGCGGGCCGGAACCTGAGCCGTGACAGTCCAGCCGACAGCGTCGACCGGCGCGAAAGCCGACAACACCTCACCATCCGCCCCAGTCGAACGACCGGCTCCGGAGTGTCCGCCCAATGCAGCCCTTACGCGAGGGTCTGCGGCGGCTGACATCAGGCCGCCTGCGAGCATCTCGTCGCTGTTCCCGACCAGTACCGACCCGCGTTGGTCAGTGACCAGTAGCTGTATCCCCTGAGCCCCGGCCAGCTGGTCTCCGAAGTCCCGGAGGGCATCGAGCGTGTACACGACGGCGACGATGCCCAGCGGCTTCCCGACGTCGTCGCCGCTGACGGTCCTCACCATCACGGCGACCGCCACGACCAACGGCTGACCAACGATGGCGGACTGATAGGCCTCGGAGACATAGGGCCCCTCCGCTCCCCTGACCCCCCTGCACCAGTCCCTGAAACTGAAGTCCACGCCGACGATTTCCTGTGTCGCCGGCTCGACCTGAGTCAATCGGCAATTGGCATCGGTGAGGAACGCGCCGCTGACCCCGGGCAGGGCCACCTTCAACTGCTTCAACTGCTGGAGGATGGCGTCGTTCTGAAAGCGCGCCGGGTCACCATCGCCCAATGCGCTGACCAGGATCGGACGGCTCGCGTAGGACGCCGTCAGCTCGGCCACGGCCTGCATCCGCTCCTGGATGAGCACGGCGGTCACCGCCGAGGTGGTGCGCACCCGTGCGTCCACCTCGCGGACGACGGCCCGGTCGGCCAATTGAATGGTGAAGTAGGTGAGCAGGGCCAACGGCACCATGCACAGGACGACGCACAGGCCGACCAGACGTATAGTCGCAAACCAGGGCCGGAAGCGTGAATCGCCCTCGATCGAGGAAATACTCGGGTCGGTCGCTTCCCCACTTGGGCGAAAATGTGGAATTTTCGCCATACCCGAAATAGTACCGGGTATTGCGCTCCGACAAGACCTGTGGATCAACTGCAGCGAGAAGTCGCGAGCTGGGGAGCGCCACTCCAACCGTTCGGTAACGGGCGATACTCCCCGGCCGGGCGGCGGCACGGGCGGAGCCGGGCGAGCGGCCGGTAACTGGCACGAGCGCAGCGCGAGGCAATACACAGGCGCAGGGTCGCATCCGGGTGACGAACTGTTCGCTGCCTGTTGTAGGTCGTCACCCCCCCCACCGCCACCAGCAAGGGCCGGGGCAGCGACGCAGGCGTGACTCGTAGCGACATACGGATTAGGGCCGCGTTGTCCTGTTGCGAGGACAGACGGCCTGACGGCGGGACCGCAGTGGCATCGCGGCGGGTCTCGGCCTGCGGTTTCAGCGGGCAGTGGTCATTTCGCGCAGTCTCAAGTACCTGACCATCCGAGAGCTCTCCCGCCGCCACCGCCTGTCGTGGCACTTCGTCATGGGCCTGGTCCGCAACTGGGCCACCGCCGTGGGCACCCACCGCCGATCGGTTCCCTGTCGGGTGCTGCTGGTGGACGAGACCTCCCTGCGCCGGCGCCACCGCTACGTCACGGTGTTGCTCAATGGTGAGTCGGGAGAGGTCCTGGGCATGGTGCGCCATCGCGACGCAGCTGCACTGAGCAGCTTCTTTGTGGCCCAGGGACATCGGTGGTGTCGGCGCGTGCAGGTGGTGGTCACCGACGGCTCGGAGTCCTACCGCGCCGCCATCCGGGCCCATGTCGGCGGTGCCACCCACGTGGTGGACAGATTCCACGTGGTGCGCTGGTTCGCCGCCGGGCTGGTGGAGGTGCGCCGGCGCATCCAGCGCCGGGAGCCCCGGGGCCATGTCAGCCCCGCCTTCGATCCCGAGGTGTTCGCCAACCGGTTCCTGGCCCTGCGCCGGGCCGATCGACTGAGCGAGGCCGAACACGTCCGCTTGGAGGCCCTATTCGCCGCCCACGCCGAGCTGGCACGGGCCTGGGGGATGCTCCAGGAGCTGCACGGCCTCTACCAGGCCGACGACGAGGCAACGGCCATGGAGGCCCTCGACCGCTTCGCCCGCCTCTACCAGGACGACCCCCTGCCCGAGTTCTACAAGGTGGTCGACACGTTGTTGAAGTGGGCGCCGGAGATCTTCGCCTTCCACCGGGCTGGTCGCATCAGCAACGGTCGCCTGGAGGGCACCAACAACAAGCTCGGCGTGCTCAAGCGCATGGCGTTCGGCTTCGTCAACGCCTCCAATTTCGAGGCTCGAGGCCTGCTCCTCTGTCCACCGAGACCGACCCCTGCGTGATGACCCTCCCACCCAACGGATCGCGCAGTCTCCGATTCTTAGGGGTAGCGAACATTGCATACCGGCCACATTTGCCACGCGACATGCCAGACCGTTTGTAGGGTATGGGTTCACGGTCGACGCCCGCGGGCTTCAATACCATTGCCTCCGTAGTCGCAGTACATGTCATCGAGCCCGAGGGCTTTAAGCGTGGCGAGTATCTGGCGGCGTGTTCGGAGATGCTTGTATCGATCCGTGAGACTATCATGGGTGTCCAGTAGTGCCCACTCTCTCAGAAGTAGCGGATCAAGTTCAGGGTAGGTGTGGCCGTAGTAGGCAACCGGCGATATCCGTGAGAGGACTACATGTGCGAGCCGTGATGCTCGCGTCCTCTCGTGGAGCGGCATGAGCCTTCTAACAAGCTGTTCGGTCCGTCTCAGACTATCCTCAGGAGAAACCCGGCGAAGGTAGGCCCGGAATAGTGGTGCGCTCTTTGTGAAGCGGGACACATTGTATGCGTAGTGATCAATAACAAGGGTCCCCTC
>JBHENM010000481.1:0-6342 GCA_046262035.1 Acidimicrobiales bacterium
GCGGCGTCGCCTTCGACGATCGTGGACATCATGAGCAGCGGTCCCTTCGCCGGGTCGCCCACGCTGGTGGCGAACCACATGGTGACGGCGAGGAAGGCGGCGCCGGCGACAAGGCCCCCGAGCGCCCCCCGGGCCAGCCAACGAGGCCAGTGAGTCTCCGTACGCTTCCGCTCCACCATGGACGCCTCCTGTGAGAGGGGCGGGAGCCGTCCCGCCCGTGGGATGGACGCGGCGGAAACCCGGTGGCGTCGACACGCATTCCCCTTGTGGCCGAGATGCGTGGAATGGCGGTCAGCGGAGCGGGTTACCAGCGTCGTGCGTCCCCATGCCGCCACCGACGAGGAGGAACGAAAGGCGTCCTTCGCCCGCGACGTGATTCCCGAAATCGACGTGCTCTACCGGGTGGCGCTCACGCTCGTAGACCGCCCCGCCGACGCCGAGGACCTCGTCCAGGACACCCTGCTGCGGGCCTACCGGGGCCTTACCTCCTTCGACGGGCGCCACCCCCGGGCGTGGTTGCTGACGATCCTGCGCAACGCCCACCGCAACCGCAGCCGCCGGCGCCGGCCCGATCTGCTCCGGGACCCCGAATCGCACGCCGCCGACGCCGGGGCCGCTGATGGTTCACCCGGTCCGGAGGACCTCGTGGTGGATCACACCTTCGACGCCGCAGTTGCGTCGGCCATGGAGACCCTGCCCCTGAAGATGCGGCGGGTTCTCGAGCTCGTCGACCTCGACGGCTTGAGCTACCAGGAGGCCGCCCTGGCCCTCGCCGTCCCCGTCGGCACCATCATGAGCCGTCTCCACCGCGCCCGGTCGCGCATCCGGCAACGGCTCACTGCCAGCCACGTCGTCCCGAGGAGGGGCTCATGAGGTTCCGTCGCCACCCCGACGAGGCCAGCTGCCGAGAGGTGTCCCGGGCACTGCAGGCCTACCTCGACGGCCATGTCGACGAGGTGACTGCCCGACGGGTCGCCCGCCACCTCGAGGCCTGCCGACGGTGCGGCCTCGAAGCCGAGGTGTACACCCTGATCAAGGAGGCCGTGTCTCGCATGGACCGAGACGTGTCGTCGCTGCCGGTAGCCCGCCTTCACGACTTTGCCCAGCGCCTGGCAGAGCAGGGCCCTCCTCGTGCCAGTGAGTCTCCGACCTGAGCGGTCGCGTCCTACGCTGCAGGGAGTAGGTACAGACGCAGGGGGGAGAACGAGCGATGCCCAGTGACGCTGAGCGCATCCAGGACGCCTTCGACGCTGCCGTTGGCGGAGATGTCGAACCGCTGGTCGAGTTGCTCGACGCGAGCCTCGAGTGGCGAGGTGTGACGAGCGGACACCTGTGGTGGCGCCGCACGCCGAACTGACACGGCCCTGAGGAGGCCCGGTCGGTCCTCCAGCACCGCACGCAGGCCATCATTCAAGGCGAGATCGTGGATCCCCGAGCACAGGTGGTCGCGCAAACCGACGCCGGTCTGGTTGTCGGCCTGCAATGGCGCCGGCGCGACCGTCGCGACGCGGCCGAGCTGTTCCAGGTCCTTCGCCTGCGGGACGGCAAGATCGTGGACATGCAGGATTGCCGTGATCGACTCGAGGCGCTGAAGGCGATCGGTGCTGCAGCATGACTCCGCTCCTGTCGTCCCGCCATGCTTTCAGCACGCCGCCGACTTGCCCGTCGCGGTCATCAAGGCATCCCCGCTGGTTACTTGACGTTTCATGATCGGGCTCTGCACATAAGGGTGAAGCGCAAGGCCAACAGCTGGCAGCTCGAGCACGCCCCTCGTCGGCGCCCCGGCGCCCGGCGATCGGCGTGAGGAGGCCAGCGTGCCGCTCTTCGAGGTGACCGAGGATGGGCTGCGGCGTCGGCCCATAGCGGCGTTCGCGGCATTGGGCATGTACGAGCGCGCTGATCTGCAGCGGCTCCTTCGTGACGACATCAGCGCACTCGACGAGGACCTCCTGGTGGTGGCCGAGGAGTACGGCAACTGGGAGGACGCCCGCCGACGCATCGATCTCCTCGCCCTTGACAAGGCCGGTCGCCTCGTGGTCATCGAGCTCAAGCGGACCGACGACGGTGGCCACATGGAGCTGCAGGCGCTTCGCTACGCCGCCATGGTCTCGTCGATGGGATTCAGCGAGGTGGCGGACGCGTTGACCGCCCACCGGGCGAAACACGGTCACGCCGACGACGCCGGCGCCCGGGCCGAGCTGGCCGCCTTCCTCGATGCACCCGAAGCTGGCGAGGAACCCGTCATCTCCACCGACGTCCGCATCGTGCTCGTGTCGGCCGACTTTGGCCGGGAGATAACCACCACGGTCCTGTGGCTCAACGGATGATTGGGGATGGACATCCGTTGTGTACGGCTGGTGCCCTACGAGATCGACGGCAAGGTCTTGCTCGATATCCAGCAGGTCCTCCCGCTGCCCGAAGCTGCCGATTACCAGGTGCGACTCCGGCGCAAAGGGTTGGTCGTCAAGTCGGAGACCAGGACCAAGACGACAGCCGCGGGCCAGGCCTCGGAGGTATCGAGCCAATCTGCGCTGCTTGCCCTGAACGCCGAGTGACGAGGTCCCAGTGCCCGACCTGCCCTTCCGCCGCAAGAGGCCCCCGCCGTCACCCGTCGACCCGCGCCAGCTGCGAGCCGCCATCGAGGCCGCCGACGAAGCGGCCTGGGCCGGCCTCGGTTTCCGGCGGCGGACGAAGGGCATCTACGAGCAGGAGTTGGACGAGGACATCATCCTGGTGGTCGTCGACATGCTCACCGACGAAGATCCGCCCGAGCGGTCGGACACCGCCTTCGGCGTTCACTGGGTCACCCTCGAGCGGCAGCTGGCCGACGCGCTGGGTTTCGCATACAACCGCAGGTCGTCGTCGGTCATGGCCCGCCTGCTGAAGCTGGCGCCCAGACCCGTCACGCTCCGCCTCGAAGGGGCGCCCCGCCGACCTGAGGATGCCATCGTGGAGGCGGCGACAGCGAGGGCCGGAGCGGTTCTGGCGTTGGGCCGGCCCTGGTTCGACACCACCGCCAACCCTGCCGGGGTGCACTGCGCCCTGCACGACACCGCCCGCCTCGCGAGTGAAGCCTGGCTCGACGACGTTGCCCGCTTGGCCCTCGCCTGCCAGCTCAACGCCCACGAGGAGAGCGTGGCGGAGCTGGCGAAGGCGCTAGTCCGGCGAGCGGACGAACGGGGTGACAAGGCCGAGCGGTTCAGGCACTTCGCTCAGCGCTTACAAGGGACTCGGTAGCGACCCCCCGTCGTCAGCGCGTTGGGGACCCCCGGGATCCTCCTGTCCGGCGACAGGGCCGAGGGGCCCCTCGTGCATGGCGTCGCCCCGAGGCACCAACCGCCGTTGCGGGGACTCCTGGCCCGGGGTGGCAGAGCCGCCGAGGCGGTGCGGCTCGCGTTCCCGCCCCGGGGACCGGTGGGCTCGGGGCTCGACGAGGGGTGAGCGGCCTGGGCACGGCGTACCCGGGCCGCGCTTCGCGGAGTGGTGTGACGTCGTCCTCGTCACTTCAGCGCCGAGTGCTCAGTCGTCGTGAGCCGAAATTATCGACAGGAGGGGTACCGGTAGTCTTGGCGCGATATCCAACGTTTGGGCGGTGGGTGGGGGAAGATCGTCGGGTCGGTGCTGCCCAAGTGGGCGTGACGGTCGGAGCTGGTCCACGTTTGTCGACGGTCTCTACTGCGCCCTTGCTGCTGCCGGACCCGCCGGAGCACGCCAGATCGTTCGGGCTGACCGCCATCGAAGCCGGGACGAGGGCTGGGCGGGCGGGTATCTACACCTCCCGGTCACCCATCCAGAGAGGCGACGCCGGCCGGATCGTCGGTTATCGCCGCAGGGGCGTCTCAACGAGAGAGGGTGCTCGTGGAGGGGCGGTAGCTGACGCGCTCAGAGGCAGCACCCTCGGGTGGTGGCCATCAAATTTGTGAGGTGGTCCGACCGGGCTGCGGGACCGCTACTGCGTGCCCCGGCGAACCGTCTCTGCCCACGGATCCAGGTCCTGCAAAGCCAAGGGGCGCGACCCGGTGGCAGGCAGTGTGCCTTGCGATAGCGCTACACAGGGAACGGAGTCGCTGAGCAAGGGGCAAGATGTTGCCATGGTGGAAATGGCAGAGCCCGCGTCCCACCATCACACCGGCCACGTCCGGGCGCTGGCCGTCACCCGAAACGGCGAGGAGGTGGTGAGCGCCGGCGACGACGGGACGGTGCGGATATGGAACCGCGACTCGGGCGAACAGCTCGCAGCTCTGAAATGTCACGTTGGCTGGGTCTGGGCGCTGGCCGTCACCCCCGACGGCGAGGAAGTGGTGAGCGCCGGCGACGACAGAAAGGTGCTGGTATGGAACCGCGACTCGGGCGAACAGCGCGCCTTTTTCGGTCACAGCGGAAGGATCACTGCGCTGGCCGTAACCCCCGACGGCGAGGAGGTGGTGAGCGCCGGCGACGACCTTAAGGTACGCGTGTGGAACCGCCAGACGGGCGCTGAGCACGAGGGCCACACCGGCAACATCAAACTGGTTTGGGCGCTGGCCGTCACCCCCGACGGCAAGGAGGTAGTGAGCGCCGGCGACGACGGGGAGGTGCGGATATGGAACCGCGTCTCGGGCAAGCAGCGCCTCGCCCTCATCGGCCACCACGACGGGGTCTGGGCGCTGGCCGTCACCCCCGACGGCAAGGAGGTAGTGAGCGCCGGCGACGACGGGGAGGTGCGGATATGGAACCGCCGCACGGGCAAGGCGTGCGCCGGCCACGCCGGCCACACCGGACGGATCTGGGCGCTGGCCGTCACCCCCGACGGCGAGGAAATATTGAGCGGGGGCAGCGACGGGACGGTGCTGGTGTGGAACCGCCCCTCGGGGCAGGAGCCCTTTGCTCTCACCACCCCGACCGGCCTCGCCGGCCGACGAAGCGTCCTGGACAACGAGAGCCGTGAGCGACGCCTTGTTGGCGACGTCTACTCGATGGTCGCGAGCGCCGGCCAGATCGCACGCGAGTTTGCCGTCGGCGACCACGGCATTGACATCGAGATCGAGTTCAAGAACGACGACGGCGCGGCTACGGGCAAGAAGCTCTACCTTCAGCTGAAGTCCGGCGACTCGCACCTCAGGCATCGCATGTATGACGACGCGCGCTTGTTCCGTATCCGGAAGCCGCGGCATGCGGACTACTGGGCTAACCAGATGTTTCCAGTGATGCTGGTCGTCCGCGGCTCGTCAGGCGCAATCGAATGGGCTGAGATCCGCGAGCCCCTTCTCCGGCAGCGTGAGACGGGCCCCTGGCCGCCGAAGGAGATCAGATTCTTCGGCGTGCCCTTCGACGTGAGGAGCATCCGTCAGTGGCGCGACCGAGCGCTCGGCTTGACGAGCTAGCCGAGCCGCCAACCCATATGCCTGTCGTCCCGTGCACCGGTGCGCTCGCAGGACCAATGGCACACCCCGATATTGGGGCGCCTGATCCGGGGCACAGACGAGTCTGGTCTGGTGGCCGGTGGGTCGCTCAGCGGCGACGGCGAGCGGGGTCGCGAGCCTCTTGCCAGCGTGCGAGCGCCTCGGGCGACACTCGGGCGTAGCGGGCGAGTGAGGTGACGGAGGTGTGCCCGGAGAAGGCGAGCAGCGTCGAGGTATTGGCGCCAGCCTCGGCGGCGTGGGTGAGCGCCGAGTGCCGGAGCTGGTGCAGGGTCCAGCCCCCGCTCGCTTCCTCGAAGACCTGGGCGGCCCGGCGATAGGAAAGACGAGCCCGGCCACTTCCGGGGTCGAGGTCGGCGCTTGGCAGTGCGAGCCGGGCCCGGCGCTCGGTCAGGAACAGCGGGCCGGTCTTCCTTCCCTCCATGAGCCGGGCCGTGCCGGTCTGCCACACGATGATGTCGGCGGCTCCGCCCTTGCGCCGCACCCGGGCCTGATGGATGGCCATGTTGAGGTCGACCACGTCGAGTGAGAGGACCTCACTGATCCGAGCCGCCGTCTCGTAGAGCATGCGCCACAGGGTCTTGTCCCGCAGCCCGACCTCGCCCCTGGTGAGGAGGCTCTCCACCTCAGCGCGGGACAGGGCTCGGGTGCGATCAGGAGGACGCCGACGCCGGCGGAGGCCCTGGGTGGGGTCAGCATCCAGCCATCCCTGGTCGGCCCAGTACCGGGACGCCGACCGCAACGCGTCGAGGTTGCGGTTCCAGGTGGCCGGCGCCGACTTGCCCCACTCGGCGGGTAGGAAGGAGTCACGACAAGTCGTACTACCACTGGTAGCCTTGATGGTATGGCCAAGAGCAAAGCCTCCGTGTCGCTCGACGCAACCAAGGTGGAGCAGGCCCGCGAGCTCCTCGGAACACCGAGCCTGTCCGAGCTCATCGACATC
>JBHENM010000482.1:0-19703 GCA_046262035.1 Acidimicrobiales bacterium
GTGCTGGGCACCCTGAAGTCGTTCAGCATCACCCCCCAGGAGCTCGAGAACGCCCTGGAGGAGGGCATGACGTTCGACGGCTCGGCCATCGACGGGTTCAGCCGGGTGCAGGAGAGCGACATGCTGCTCCGTCCCGACCCCAACAGCTTCGAGCTCCTGCCCAGGCGGAGCGCGGAGACGCCGGTGGCCCGCATGTTCTGCGACGTCACCAACCTCGACGGCTCCCCCTTCGAGGGCGACCCGCGCTACGTGCTGCGCCGCAACCTCGACCGGGCCAGGGACCGGGGCTTCTCGTACTACGTCGCTCCCGACATGGAGTACTTCTACTTCGCCAAGGGCAGCGGCGGGGGCGCCCCGGAGCCCCTCGACTCGGGGTCCTACTTCGACCTGACGACCGTCGACGTCGCCACCGACCTGCGCCGCCGTACGATCCTCGCCCTCGAGGCCGTGGGCATCCCCGTGCGCTACAGCCATCACGAGGACAGCCCCAGCCAGCACGAGATCGATCTCCGCTACACCGACGCCCTGACCATGGCCGACAACGTCATGACCTTCAAGCTGGTGGTGAAGGAGATCGCCCACGAACGGGGCGTCCAGGCGTCCTTCATGCCGAAGCCGCTGGCGTCGGTGCAGGGCTCGGGCATGCACACCCACGTCTCGCTGTTCGAGGGCGACCAGAACGCCTTTTACGACCCGGGTGACGAGTTCAACCTCTCCAAGGTGGCCAAGGGCTTCATCGCCGGCCTCCTCGTCCACGCCCGCGAGATCACGGCGGTGACCAACCAGTGGGTCAACTCCTACAAGCGGCTCGTGGTGGGCTTCGAGGCGCCCGTGTACGTGGCCTGGGCCCGCAACAACCGCTCCGCCCTGGTGCGGGTGCCGGGGTCGAAGAAGGGCAAGCAGTCGGCGACCAGGATCGAGTTCCGCTCTCCCGACCCGGCGTGCAACCCCTACCTCGCCTTCGCCGTGATGCTGGCCGCCGGCCTCCGCGGCATCGAGAAGGGCTACCCCCTCCCGCCCGAGCTGACGGCCAACCTCTACGAGATGACACCCGCGGAGCGGATGGCCGAGGGCGTCGAGGCCCTCCCGGGGTCTCTCGAGGAGGCGATCAGCTGCATGGAGGGCTCGGAACTCCTGGCCGAGACGCTGGGCGAGCACGTCTTCGAGTGGTTCATCCGCAACAAGCGGGTGGAGTGGGACGCCTACAAGACCCAGATCACGCCCTTCGAGCTCGAGCGCTATCTCCCTATCCTCTGATGGAACTCTGATGGAGCCCTTACTCCTCTATCCCGATCCGGCGCCCGCGCCGCTGACGCACGCTCTCGATGACGCCGGCTATCCGTGGCGGGCCACGGCCCGGATCACCGAAATCGACGACCTGCAGCCCGAGGACGGGTGGTCGGGCGCCGTCATCTGCGCCGAACAGGAGGCCGAAGGGGCCTTTTCCCTCTGCCGCTCTCTGCGCAAGCGTGACCTGCCCCTCGAGCCGTTGCTGCTCGTCGTGGGTGACGCCCAGTTGGACGACCTGGAGTTCCGGGAGGACCTGTTCGACGACTTCGTCGTCTTCCCTTTCCGGCCCCGCGAGCTGGAGGCCCGGCTCAAGCACCTGTTCTGGCGCACGGGAACGGGCACCCGCCCGGAGCTGATCGAATACGGGCCGTTGGTGCTCAATCTGGAGACCTACCAGGCGGCCATCGGCGGTCGTCACCTCGACCTCACCTACATGGAGTACGAGCTCCTCAAGTTCCTCGCCACCCATCCGGGCAAGGTGTTCACCAGGGAGACGCTGCTCTCGCGGGTCTGGGGCTACGAGTACTACGGAGGGGCGCGCACGGTCGACGTCCACGTTCGCCGGCTCCGGGCCAAGCTGAGCGAGGAGCACGCCAACCTCATCCAAACCGTGAGGTCGGTCGGGTACCGCTTCGGCCAATCCCGCTGGGGGCTGTGAGGAGCGACCGGCGAGGTTTACGTGAGACCTGTTCCGCGCTGCTCCATTCGTTCCACCGCCTCCGCCGTGCGCTGCGCAGCGGCGTTGATGCTCCTGATTCCAAGGATGATTGTGTTCAGCGCCCGCAGCACGTAGACCAGTACTCCGATCGGAATCGCCCAGCCGACGAGCGCGAAGAGAATCCCAATTCCGGCTTCCACGGCGTCATTCTGGCTCCCCGACTTCCATCGCGCCCGCCCCACGCAGAAGTGAAGGTAGCTCCTCCCGTGTCACAGGCCACCCCCGGGGTTTCAGCGCGGGATCGTCGTGTGCTTGAACTCGTTGAGCTGGGGCCATCCAACCAGCAGGTCCAAGGCCCGCTCGACCGTGCGACGGGCAACGTCGACATCGTCACCCGGGCGGTTCATCACCCGCACGAAGACTGCGTGGTCCCCGACGATCACCGTGGGCACGCCGAACACGCGGTAGTCCGTTACGACCGCCTCGTGCTCCTTGCGGAACGTGTCGAGAGGCCAGCCCGAAGCGATCTCGGCGAACACGGCCTCGGCGTCGACCCCCGCCGCGGTGAGCGCCTGGCGGAGGGCGGCTTCGTCTCGAAGGTCGCCGGACTGATCGTGGCGGCAAGCGAACAGGGCCTTGTGGGCGGCCAGGAAGCGCTCCGGCCACCGGTCCCGCACCACCAGCCCGACCTGACCGGCCAGAAGGCTGCGACACGCGCTGGGGTTGTCCCACGCGTCGAGCTCACCCTCTTCGATGCGAACCTGATCGAGAGAGAAGGGGATGAACCGCACGTTCCACGGGGCGCCTCCTTCGAGGGCCACGACCACGTGCTCGCTGAAGTTCCGTGCGAACGGGCAGCGGTAATCCCAGGTGACGGCGAAGTCGACGGCGTCCACGGCCGTCACCCGCCCACCCAGGCCCAGGCTTCGATCTCCACCAGGGCACCGAGGGGGAGCCCTGACACGGCCACTGTCGCCCGCGCCGGACGGTGATCGCCGAACACCTCCAGGTAGAGGTCGTTCATCACCGGGTAGTCGCTGATGTGGCGCAGGAAGACGGTCGTCTTCACCACGTTGGTGAGCGCCGCTCCGCCGCTGTCGAGGACAGCGCCGAGGTTGGCCAGCGCCTGGCGGACCTCGGCTTCTATACCGCCTTCGACCAGGGCTCCTTCGGCGAGCCCGACCTGACCGGAGACCACCAGCCAGTCGCCGGCTCGAACCGCGGGCGTGTAGGGCCCGACGGGCGTGGTCACGCCGCGGTTACCGGCCGGAGAGGCAGGACTAGCTGAAGGACGAGCCGCAACCGCACGTGCGGGTTGCGTTGGGGTTGTTGATGGCGAACCCGGCGCCCTGCAGGCCGTCCTTGTAGTCGAGCGATGCGCCCGTGAGGTACGGGGCGCTGGCGGCGTCGACTACGACCCGCACACCACCCGCCTCCGTCAGCTTGTCGTCGGCGGCGAACTCGGTGTCGAAGAACATCTCGTAGCTGAAGCCCGAGCATCCGCCCGGACGGACGGCGACGCGAAGCGCCAGCTCCGGGTTGCCCTCGGCCGCGATGAGCTCCTTGACCTTGGCGGACGCGGCGTCGCTCAGGTTGAGAACGGGCTGCTGCTGCGTGACCGTGATCGATTCGCTCAGGCTCATCTTGATAGATCCTCCTCGAGTTCTTCCTGACCAGCTTACCGGACCGACAACTCCACCTGACACGGATCGCGGTCGGCGAGAGTCCCAAACCGTTCAACGCCGGCGCCGCCGATCTCTTCCACAAATCCTTCGATGAGGCCCCGGTGGAGGTTGCACACCAGCTCGGGGTGGATCTCGGCCAGCTCGCGGTAGGGACAGTGGGTAAAGGCGATGGTGACCATTTGCCCGTCGCCGGCGACTGCGGGGTCGAAACCCAGTTCGTCCAGGGCGGCGGTGAGAGCGGCCACGCAGCCGGCACGGGGACGGCGGGCGGCCAGGTCCCGACCTTGGTCGAGGGCGGCCAGGGCCGCGTCGCCCGGCTCCACTCCGGCCTGGGCCGCCACCTGGGCGAGAAGCCGGGCGAGAAGGGGGAAGGCCGGCGGCTCGAGACCCAGGGAAGGAGCGTCGGCGGCCAGGCTGTAACGGTGCTGCGGCCGCCCGACCGTGCCCCTGCCGTCGATCTCCACGTCGAGAAGGCCGACATCCCGCATGCGCTCGAGGTGGGGCCGGACGGTGTTGGGGTGCAGGGTGAGGGTCTCGGCGATGTCAGCCGTGGAGCGGGGGGACTGCGAGCGGGCCAGCTCCAGGTAGATGGCGTAGCGGGTGTTGTCGCCGAGCGCCTTCAGCACCGCGAGACGGGAGCTGGCGACGGTCGACAGGGGGGCCTCCTGGGAGACCGGCCGCCCATCGATATCTCCGCCGGCCTGAGCTTCAGTCTCGAGGTCGGGCCACTCGTCGGCGCCCATCGTTGGCATATTACCGGCCGGGACCGGTAAAATCCAGGCGTGCTCCCTCCCAACGTCCCCTCCGAGGCCGATGTCCTGGCCACTCTGCGGGGCGTCGTCGACCCCGAGTTGGGGTCGGACATCGTCGACCTCGGCATGGTCAAGAGCGTGGACGTGGGAGCGGACGGCCTGGTGCTGGTCACCGTCGCCCTCACCATCGCCGGCTGTCCCCTGCGCACCCAGATCCGACAGGACGCGGAGTCGAGGCTGCGGGCCATCCCCGGCGTCACCGACGTTCAGGTCAAGTTCGGGGAGATGACTCCCGCCGAGCGCACGGACGTGATGCAGCGGGCCCGGCGGAAGGCGGCGGACAACGCCCCCGATACCGAGGTGCCGCTCACGACCCGCATCCTGGCCGTGGCCAGCGGCAAGGGCGGCGTGGGCAAGTCCAGCGTCACCGTCAACCTGGCCTCGGCCCTGGCTGCCCGCGGCTTCACCGTCGGAGTCCTCGACGCCGATATCTGGGGCTTCAGTGTTCCTCGGATGCTGGGTGTGAGTGGCCGGCTGTCCGCAGCCGACGACCGCCGCATCCGGCCCCACGAGATCCCCGTCGGCGAGGGCCTGATCAAGGTCGTCAGCATGGGTCTGCTGGTCGACGACGAGGACATGGCCATCATGTGGCGGGGCCTGCTCCTGGCCAAGGCGCTGGAGGAGTTCCTGCAGAAGGTGGCGTGGGGCGAGCTCGACTACCTCCTGCTCGACATGCCCCCGGGCACGGGCGACGTGCAGATGGCCCTCGGCCGGCTCCTCCCGCGCGCCGGGATCCTCATCGTCACCACGCCTGCCGTCGCCGCCCAGAAGGTGGCCATCCGGGTGGCGGACATGGCCCGGCGCTCGTACCTCACCGTCCTGGGCGTCATTGAGAATATGAGCGAGTTCGTCTGCGACCACGGAGAGCACTACCCGTTGTTCGGCACGGGCGGTGGGGCCACCCTGGCCCGCGAGCTTGGTGTGCCCTTGCTGGCCCAGGTCCCCCTGGAGCCGGCCGTGAGCGCGGCCAACGACTCGGGCATCCCCCTATCGGTGGGAGCGCCCGGCAGCCTCGCCGGCGCCGCGTTCGAGGACGTCGCCCGCCAGATCGTCGAGGACCTGTCTCCGCCGGTGGACATGGGCGGCTGCACGGCCCGCGTCCTCGCCGCGGTGGACGCCGCCCTCAGCACGCGGGGCTGATCGACCTCAGCCGCTCAGGTGACGAGGGTTCGGTAATGGCCGACGTTGTCGCCCTCGGGGGCGTTGACGTGGAAGACGATGATGTCGTCCGCCTTGGCCAGGCCTGACAGGGCGGCCACGTCCACCCCGGCCCCCTGCGTGTCCCAGCCGAACCAGCCCGGGATCCCGATGGGCGCGGTCCATCCGCCCGCGGGATCACCGTGGACGTCCAGGTCCCAGCCGATCCGGTAGTAGCCGTGGTTCTCGCCCTCCGGGGCGTGGACGTGGAAGACGATGATGTCGGGCCGGCCCGTGCCGGAGATGTCGGCGATGGCCACGCCCGCCCCCTGCGTATCCCATCCGAACCAACCGGGCACGGGTTTGACCACCGTCCAGCCGCCGGTCGGGTCGCCCGCCGCGTTCAGGTCCCAGCCGATGCGGTAATGACCGCTGTTCTCACCC
The DNA here is from genome assembly GCA_046262035.1 of Acidimicrobiales bacterium. Taxonomy (GTDB): domain Bacteria; phylum Actinomycetota; class Acidimicrobiia; order Acidimicrobiales; family AC-14; genus JBHENM01. Next base: position 6,027 of record JBHENM010000482.1, read on the forward strand.
TGGGGGTTGTCGACGTGGAACACGACCAGGTCCGGGCGTCCGGTCCCTGAGATGTCCCCCACGGCCACGCCACCTCCGCCGGTCTCCCAACCGAACCAACCGGGTACGGCCTTCACGCCGGTCCAGCCACCGGCGGGGTCACCGGCGGCGTTCAGGTCCCAGCCGATGCGGTAGTGGCCGTGGTTGTCCCCTTCGGGGGCGTCGATGTGGAACACGACCAGGTCGGGCCGCCCGGAGCCCGAGATGTCGGCCACCGCCACGCCGGCCCCGCTGGTGTCCCATCCGAACCACCCGGGAACGGGCTTCACCCCGCTCCAACCGCCTGCGGGATGGCCGGCGGCATTCAGGTCCCACCCGATCCGGTAGTGGCCGCTGTTCTCGCCGTCGGGGTTGTCGACATGGAACACCACCAGGTCGAGCCGTCCCGTTCCTGAGATGTCAGCGGTGGCCAGGTCGCCTCCGGCCGTCACATGGCCGAACCAGCCGGGGACGGCGTTCGGCGGCGTCCACGCGATCGCCTCCACCCGCACCGGCCAACCCACCGACGGGACCCCGTGATTGTTGACGACGAACAGGAAGTACGAGCCCGGCGGGGCGATGTTGGTGGTGGGAGGGGCAGCGACGGTCAGGCCGGCCGGGCCGCGGGTGACGATCTCCAGGCCCACGTACCTCTGGTCGGCGTCGAAGGCGTGGGTGACCGATCCGCATCGGAGCAGGGCCGCCGACCGAATCGACATGGCATCGGGAGTCTCGATCTCGAACGTGGTCGGCAACGGGATGCCCATGGGCACGCGGATCTGGTGCGGCGCCGCCACCACGGTGGGCCGAGGCCCGCGGTCGAGATAATCGGGCGAGTAGACCTCGACCCGGTGCTCCGAGTGACCTTGGGCGCCGTCGTGGTTGGAGCCCGCGGTCCACACACGACCGTCGGCCAGCAGCAGGGCGACGTTGTGGTACACCCGGGGCACGGTTGCGGCGGCCCCCACCGACCACTGGCCGGTGGCCGGGTTGAAGATCTCGGCGTTGAGCACGCCGTCGGCGTCCGCGTCGGTCTTGCTGCCGGCCACCAGGGCGACGGTGCCGTCGGGCAGCAGAACCGAGCAGCCGTGGTTGCGGAACGGCGAGCCGTGGAGCGCTCGGGGCGGTGCGTTCTGCCAGCCGTGGTCGGGATGGGCGAGGTCCAGGATCTGCGGTTGAGCCATGCCCGTGATGAGCACGCGCGCCTGGTAATGGTGCTCGGGAAGCAGGGGGAGGAGGACCGACGTCTGCCTCCATTTCCTGGAAGTCGGGACCCGGGCCGGGGGCGACGTCGACCCAGTCGGCGCTGATGGGGCTCCACGCCCGGCACATCCCGCCCATGGGGGTGACGCACAGGACCTTCCCGTCGGGGATGAGGTGCATCCGGGGGTAACCCCCGGGGATCTCAGGCTGGTTGCCCACGAACGTCCACGTGCCGGCGGGCGGCTCGTAGACCTCGACGTCAGTGTTGGCTCCGCCTCCCAGCACGTCCAGCGCGCCCGAAACCACCAGGACCCGCCCGTCGGGCAGGGTCACCAGCGTCGGGTACCAGCGTCCGCGAGCCATGTCGTGGACGGCCGTCCACGGGTTGTGATGTGCGCTCGGCGACGCGGCGAGAACCGTCGTCTCCTTGAGCCCGAGGTAGTCGTATGTCTTCGTGCCCCCGGCCACCAGCAACCGGCCGTCCCCGAGGAACGCGTGCCCGCAGCAGAAGAGGTCGTGAGGGGGGGAGCCGATCTTGGTTACGGCGTTCGTGACCGGATCCCAGATCCGGCTGTGGTCGAGGTGCCCGGCATTGTGCTGCTGAGCGTTGTGTTCGGAGCCCGAGAAGTAGGCGACCCGCCCGTCGCCCAGAACCGCGGCGTGGATAGCCAGCACTTCCGAGCCGTGGTGGAGTGGCAGCAGCTCCCACTTGTCCATGCGCCCTCCTAATGAGGACGGGAGCGGGAGAAACCCCGCCCTAGCCGTTCCCTCCGGACGCTATTGATCCGAGGACGGCAATACGAGGGTGCTAGCCCGTCTCTTGGGACTTGGTGGCAGTACCCCTGATCCTCAGTAAGGACGGATGCGGCGGGCGATCCGGCCGACCGTGGCCGTGCGCACCGCCGCCCGAATCGGCGGCAGGAGCAGCAGGATGCCGAACAGATCGGTGACGAATCCCGGCGTCAGCAGCAAGGCCCCCGCCAGCATGATCATTACCCCGTCCGCCACCTCCTTAGCGGGAACGGCGCCCGACTGCACCTGGTGCTGGAACCGGCGCCACACGCCCAGGCCCTCCCGCTTCACCAACCATGCGCCGCCGAAGCTGACGGCGAGCATCAGGGCGAGGGTGGGGAGGACACCCAGCTCCTGGCCGACCTGGATGATGACGGCCAGTTCGACGATGGGCACGACGATGAGGATCAAGGTCAGGAGCGGGAACATCCCCCACGTTCTACCCCTTTCGCCTGCGCTCCGACCGGGCGCCCGCCTGACCGCCGACGATCGGTCCCCGGTACGCTCGGCAGGCCATGCCCGCCGGTGACAGAAGCCCGTTCTTGCTGTTCCGGACCCCGGACCGCGAACCAACCTCGAGTGGCCCGGCGTCGTTCTGGCGACGACATGTCTTCCCGCCCAGTCCGCTCGGCGGTGTGGTGATGGCGCCGGTCTTGGCCGTGATCGTGGCCCTGCTGGCCACGTTTATCTACGCGTCGGTGGACGCGGGGCGACCGATCGTGGGAGGACCCACCACCGTTCCTGCCGTGGCGGCAGAGGCTCCCGCGGCGCCGCAGGACGATGAGCGCCCGACGACGACCAAGGGCCCGGAGAACCTGAGCTCCGAGGACCTGACCAAGAAGGTTGCCGCCTCGGTCCGCACCGTCCGCACCCTGGACGAGGCCGGGCAGCCGGTTGAGGGCAGCGCCTTCGCGGTCGGTTCCTTCGGGGGCCAGAGCCTGTTCCTCGCCTCTCTTGCTGTAGTGCGGGCCAGCACCCGGTCGCCGGCCCCGGCCATCGCCCTGGAGGGGGGCCGGGAGGCCACGCTGTGGACCTGGGACGAGGGAACCGACCTCGCCCTTCTCGTGATCGCCGGCTCGGTGGAGACCCTGCCCTTCGTCAGCAGCGGCTCATCGGTCAAGCCCGGGGAGCGCATCTACGCCAGCGCCGGCAGCAACTTGTTCGCCGGTGTGATCCTGAGCTCCTCGAGCACGGCCATCGAGCACAACATCCCGGTCGGTCTGAACCTCCAGGGTGCGCCCATCGTCAACCAGAAGGGCGAGGTGCTGGCCCTGGCCTCGCGGGCCTACAACCCGGGCGGTAACGGGACGGAGACGGTGTTCAGTGGCGTTCCCATCAGCGTGGCCTGCGAGCGGGTTCTCCAGTGCGGCACGGGCAACACCGGCCCGGGGTCGACCCCGACCTCAAACCCCTGAGCCGCACCGCCGTGAACCTTACGGAAACGGGCTGGTGATCGAAGGCCGGGGCACGGTGATCGGGATCGTGGTCGTAGGTCTCTGAGGCAGCGTGGGACGGGGCACGGTCGGGATGGGCGGGAACGTCGGGATGGGCGCCAGCACCACCTGAACCGGCGTCGTCACCTGCGTCTCCTCAGGCGCTCTCCGGGGGCCGGCGGCGATGTCCCCGGCGAGGGCCACGGGCGGCGGGAACTCAGACGGGGGCACCCCCTCCATGGCCTCCTCCATGAACGATCTCCAGGTCCGAGCGGGGATCGTGCCGCCGTAGACGATGGACGTCCCCTTGATGTTGCGCAGAGGGTTCTCCCGACTGTCGGAATGGCCCATCCACACCGCAGTCGAGAGGGCGGGGGTGTAGCCCACGAACCAGGCATCGCCGAAGTTCTCGCTGGTACCGGTCTTGCCGGCCGTGCCCTCGGGTCGACCGATGCCGGCCGCCGTGCCTGTCCCGAACTGCACGACGCCCTTGAGGACGTCGTTGACGTTGTCGGCCACCGCCTCGGCCAGCACCCGGCGAGGCTTCCGCTTGGTGTTGTCCTCCAGGACATTGCCGTTGGCGTCGGTGACCTTGACCACGGGCGTGGCCGGCTGCTGCTGACCACGGTTGGCGAAGACCGAGAAGGCGGCGGCCATGTCGTACGGGGACGTCTCGGCGGCACCGAGGGTGAGCGCCGCGCCGTACGGCTCACCGTCGGGCCGGATGCCGTCGGGACTCACCATGGTGAGGCCCAGCCGGTGCGCCATCTCCGCCGTCTCGGGGATACCCACGTCCACCACCAGCTGGGCGTAGACGGTGTTCACGGAGTAGGCGGTGGCCTGCCGCAGGGAGATGGCGCCGTACCCACCGCTCTCCACGTTGTTGACCGTGCACTCGCCGGCGCAGTTGGGGAACGTGTACGAGGAAGGGCCCGAATAGACCCGGCTGGGCCCGATCCCCTCTTCGAAGGCCTTGGCCAGGGTGATGGGCTTGAACGAGGAGCCCGGCTGCCGCCCGCTTCCGCCCCCGGCCAGGCACACGGGGCCGTCGCGAGACGCCGGGCCCTCGGGGCAGCTGCCGAGGGCCAGGTTGACCTGGGAGGAGGCAAAGTCGCGCCCCCCGACGAGAGCCTTCACGAACCCAGTGGTGGGCTCCACCGTCACCAGGGCCATCTCCAGCGGCGGGCTCGTGCCCGCGAGCGCGTCCGTCACGGTGGCCTCGGCCAGGTCCTGCATCTGGGGGTCGAGCGACGTTTCGACCCGGAGCCCACCCTTGTAGATGAGATCGTCACCGTACTTGGCGCTCAGGTAGAGGCGGACGGCGTCGACGAAGTAGGGCTCGGTGGCCGTCTGGGCCTCGACCGGGTACACCAGGGTGACGGGTCCTTCCGGTGGCGGGTCGCTACCCACGTTCACAACCTGTTGCGGCAGGGCCTCGTCGTACTGGGCCTGGCTGATCCGGCTCTGGTCGAGCATCTCCCCCAGGACCCTCACGCGGCCTGCCTCCGCCTCGACCGGGTGGCCTCGGGGCTCCAGCTCGCTGGGAGCCCGGATCACCCCCGCCAGCAAGGCGGACTCGGACAGAGTGAGCTCGTTGACCGGCTTCTTGAAGTAGGACTCGGCTGCTCCGCCTACCCCGTACGCCCCCCCGCCCAGGTAGATGGTGGACAGGTAGCGGAACAGGATCTCGTCCTTGTCCAGCTGCCGGTCGATGCGGCTGGCGATCACGGCTTCCTTGAGCTTGCGGGAGAAGGTCCGCTCACCGCCGGTGTAGACGCTCTTGACGTACTGCTGGGTGATGGTGGAACCGCCCTGGACGACGGCCCGTCCTCGGATGTCGGCCCAGAAGGCCCGCACTGCGGCCCGGATGTCGAGACCGCTGTGGGAGTAGAAGCGCCGGTCCTCGGCGGCCACCACCGCCTGCTTCAGGCTGTCGGGGATGTCGCTGGGCTGGACGGGGATTTTGGTGTCGAACTTGCGCAGGAGCCCGATCTCGTTGCCGGCGCTGTCGTAGATCCGGGTGATGCGGGACTCCTCGACCCCGGGGTTGGGCGCCGGCAACTTTGGCGTGGGGAGAGGCAGGAACAGGTACGCCCCCAGCGCCGTGCCCGCCACCACCAGGGGTAAGACGATGGCGACGAGCACAAAGGCGCCGATCGCTCTGGGAACTCGATCGAACCGGTACTGCATCGGCCGCCAGCTTCGCGCAATGTTCGTCTGCGCCTCCGGCGCCCCGGGCGGGGCCAGCCACACCGTTCGGCACGGAGCCGGCCCGCCCTCCTCCCGAGCCTGGGGCCCCTGCCCCAGGCCGGGCCGTACGTGTTCGTCTGCGCCTCCGGCGCCCCGGGCGCTCTCACGAACTGGTGACGGACAGGGGGTCCCTGGCACCCTTGACTGTCACCAGTTCGCTGGGGGCGCACCCGGCCGTACGCCTCCGGGGGGGCCGATCACGCCACTGGGCCGTATCCTCGGTGCGTGCGGCCACCTTCAGTCGACGCCCTCGCCCGTCAGCTGGCCGACATCGACCTGCCTCACCCGCTTCTCGTCGACGCCGCCCGCCAGGCCATCGCCTCCGGCGATCCCTCGTCGGCCCGGGCCATCGCCGAGCGCGTGGCCACCACCCTGCTCCGGCCCGTGATCAACGCCACCGGCGTTATCCTCCACACCAACCTCGGCCGGGCACCTCTCGCCCCGGCGCCGTCAGGGTCCTCGCCCGGGCACCGGTACAGCAACCTGGAGTTCGACCTGGTGACCGGCAGGCGAGGCTCCCGCAGCGGACACGCCGCCGCTCTGCTCGCCCGCGTCGCCGGCGCCGAGGCGGCCCTGGTGGTGAACAACGGTGCGGCCGCGGTGCTGCTGGTACTGGCCGCTCTGGGCCGGGACCGAAGCGTGCTCGTCTCCCGAGGAGAGCTGGTCGAGATCGGTGGGGGCTTCCGGATTCCCGACGTGATGGCCCAGTCCGGCGCTCGGCTGATCGAAGTGGGCACGACCAACCGGACCCGCCTGCGGGACTACCAGACCGCCCTGAGCGACGACGTCGGTGTCATCCTCAAGGTCCATCAGTCCAACTACCGGATCGTCGGCTTCACCGAGGCGGCCGACGTCGGTGAGCTCGCACTGCTGGGGCCGCCGGTCGTCGTCGACATCGGGTCCGGCCTCCTCGACGCCGACACCCCGTGGCTCCCCGGAGGGCCGCCGCCGTGGCTCGCGGGCGAGCCCGCCGCCCGCCAGACGCTCGCCGCCGGTGCCGGCCTGGTGACGTTCTCGGGGGACAAGCTGCTCGGCGGCCCCCAGGCGGGCGTGATCGCCGGGCGGCGGGACATGGTGGCGGCCTGTGCCGCCCATCCCCTGAGCCGGGCCCTCCGGCCGGGAGGGCTCGTCCTCACCTCCCTCCAGGAGACGGCCATGGCGTACCTAAGGCGCGACGGCCAGAGCATCCCCTTCTGGCGCATGGCGGCGACGTCGGTCGAGTCGCTGCGCGAGCGCGCCACCGGGCTCGGTGCGGGTCGGGTCGTCGACACCGTCGCCGTGGCCGGAGGCGGGTCGGTCCCGGGCCACGAGTTGCCCTCGGCCGGCGTCGCCGTCGACGGCGACCACGCTGAGCGGCTCCGGGCCCACGAGGTCCCGATCGTGGCCCGCGTGCACGACGGTGCGACCGTGTGCGACCTGCGCACCGTCGACCCGGCCGACGACGTGTCGCTGGCCAAGGCCCTCGCCCCCCTGTCGTGAACCCCGGCGGTCTCATGCACGTCGTGGCCACCGCGGGTCACGTCGATCACGGCAAGTCGACCCTGGTCCTCGCCCTCACGGGGATGGACCCGGACCGGTTCGCCGAGGAGAAGGCCCGCGGCCTCACCATCGACCTCGGCTTCGCGTGGACTACGCTCTCCTCAGGTCGCCAGGTGGCGTTCGTGGACGTCCCCGGGCACGTCCGGTTCATCAAGAACATGCTGGCGGGGGTCGGTGCGGTCGACGCCTGCCTGTTCGTGGTGGCCGCCACCGAGGGCTGGAAGCCCCAGTCCGAGGAGCACTTGCGCATTTTGCAGCTGCTCGGCGTGAGTCACGGGCTCGTTGCCCTGACCAAGGTCGGCCTGGTCGACGAGGAGACGCGGGAGTTCGCCCAGATGGAGATCGCGGAAGCGGTCGAGGGCACGTTCCTCGAGGGCGCGGACGTGGTGGAGGTCGACGCCCCGACGGGTGTCGGCGTCGAGGACCTCCGCCTCGGCCTCGACCGCCTCGTGGCCACGGCGCCCGCGGCGGTGGACCGGGGCCGGCCTCGGCTGTGGATCGACCGGGTGTTCGCGGCCAAGGGCTCGGGCACCGTGGTGACAGGCACGCTGGCGGGCGGCAGCCTCGGCGTGGACGACGAGCTCATGGTGATCCCCGCCGGCCGCCGGGTCCGGGTCCGCGGGCTGCAGAGCCTCCAGCAGGCCCGCTCGACCGTCCCTCCCGGAAGCCGGGTGGCCGTCAACCTCTCCGGAGTGGGGCACGACGAGCTGGGCCGGGGCGACGCCCTGGTCCGTCCCGGTCAGTGGCAACCGACGAGGACGGTCGACGCCTCCCTGACGGTGATCGGCGGGTTGGACCACCAAGTCGGACAGCGGGGCGCCTACCAGGCCTATGTCGGCTCCGGTGAGCACCCCGTGCGTCTTCGTGTGCTGGGACAGGAGGCGATCTCGCCCGGTCACGAGGGGCTGATCCGGTTCCACCTCCCGGCTCCCGTCCCCCTACTGCCCGGCGACCGGTTCGTCATCCGGGAGAGCGGGCGTGACGAGACCGTGGGTGGGGGCGTGGTCCTCGACGTGGCGCCCGTGCTCCCGGCGTCCCGGGCCCGCCCGAGCATGTCGGTCGACCGGGTGATCGCCGAACGAGGCTGGATCACCGCCGACGAGCTCGAGCGAATCACGGGGGAGCGCCGCCCACCCACCGTCGGCCGGTGGATCGTCTCGGACGCGGCCCGAACTGCCACCCTCGAGCGACTTCGCCAGTCGGTGGAGGCGGCGGGGCCGCTGGGCCTGGACCAGGCCATGCTCGACGACTACCAGCGGGCCGTCCTTCCCCTGCTCGAGGGGACCGTGGTCGAAGCGGGACGGGTGCGCATGGCCGACGCGGTGGACCCCCTGGCCGACCATCCCTACGTCGCCGCCCTCGCCGCCGCCAGCCCGTTCACGCCCCCCGATCCCGATGGCGTGGGCCGCGCCGAGCTCCGGGAGCTGGTTCGACGAGGCCTGGTCGTGGAACAGGACGGCTGCTGGTTCGCACCGTCGGCGTTGGAGGAGGCCGGCCGCCGGGTCGCCCGCCTACTGGCCGATCAGCCCGACGGGGTCACCGTCGCCCAGGTTCGGGAAGCGCTGGGGACGACGCGGAAGTACGCCCTACCCCTCCTCGCACGGCTCGACGCCGACGGGGTGACCCGACGCCGTGGAGACTTCCGCATAGCCGGGCCTCGCCTGCCCCCGGCATGAAGCCGGCGGGTACCCGGAGTCAGCCCGCTCGCTGGGCGATGATTTGCTTGCGCTCGAGCTCGTTGAGACCGCCCCAGATGCCGTGCGGCTCCCGGATGCGGACGGCGTAGTCCAGGCACGGACGGCGTACGGGGCACGCGGCGCATATGGCCTTGGCCCGGCGCTCGCGAGCGTCACGCTCGTCCTTACGTTCGAGATGGGACGGCGGAAAGAAGACGGCAGCCTGCGGCCCCTTGCACGCGGCGCGCTCCTGCCACAGCTCCTCCGCCCTCTGGCTCCTCACCTGACCCCCTACGGTCATTCGGGAGAAGTTACCTGCCGGAAGTGCGCCCTTCAAGGGTCAGATTGAGGCATTTCTGCAGGTCGGGGCCTTGAGCGCCCCCCGCACGGTTCAACCGGCCTGGGAATGAGGCGGCTCGGGAAGTGCGCCCTGGGGCTCCACTTCCAGCACGAGCCCGTCGAGAGCCACCACCCGCACCGGCGCACCGACAGGAATGGCCATCGGGTCGGGACCGGATCGGGCACGCGCCCTCCACAGGGCGCCGCGCATCCGGATCACGCCCTCCGGGTCCAGAGCCTCGGTCGTCTCGGCCGCTTCTCCCACGAACGCCTTCCGGTCGATGGCGGCGGTCGAGAACCGGCCGCGGACCATCGTCGTCATCCCTCGGAGCATGAAGATGACCGTCCCCACCACCACCACGGCGATGACGAACCCGCCGACCCGCCGGTCGCCGGGAAAGAGAACCCACGACCCGACCAGCAGGCTCACCGTCCCGATGACGGTCCAGGCCCGGGGCGCCCCGGCCTGCACATCGACGGCGTACCCGAAGATCGCCAGACCGATCAGTCCCAGGCCCAGGGGGCTGGGGCCGAGGGCACCCAGCCCGTAGGCGGCCAGGATGAGGGACCCCGCCCCTGTGACCCCGGCAACCCCGATTCCGGCCGAGAAGAACTCGAACACGATCAGGAGAAGGCCGATCATGAGCAGCAGGTAGGCCAGTTCCGGGCTGGTGGTGGCGTGAAGGACACGCTGGACCACCGTCAGCTTGGCGAAACGGACCTGGGCGATGGGCTCCCGCCTGGGCGTGTCACGGAGGATCACCCGGGCCGTCTCCACCTGTCGCCCGCCGAGCTGCTTCCCGTCCTGCTCGACGATGAAGTCCCCGAGGGTGGGGGCCACCGTGTCCACCGCCCCGAGGCGGAGGGCGTCGTCGGCGGAGAGCGAGCGCCGCGTCAACAGCGGGTCACCCGCAGGGCAGAGAGGGCACCGGCCCCGGAAACGTCCGACGCGGGTGCCGGTGGCCACCCCCGACGTGGCCGCCGCCCGCATCAGCCGCACGGCTCCCCCATAGGCGCTGGAGCCGCTGGGGCCGACCCACACCGCCACGGGAAGGCCGGCGTGGCTGATGCGGAAGGCCAGCTCGTCCACCTTGCCCTCGGAGATCAGGGAACCGGGACTGTCCAGCTGGATCACCAGCAGCTGGCTCCCGCTCTGCTCGGCGGCGGTGATCGAGCGAGCGATGAAATCGGCTTCGATGGCGTCGATGCGGCCGCTGACCTCGATCACGTCCACCGGAGGAGGAGTCACCTCGGGCCGGCTCTCGGCGCTGGGCGGCGGGGGCGGCACGGTCGCGCCGGGCACGGTGGAGGGCGGACCCGTCTGCGCGGGCTGGCCCGCGGCCCCCATCGCGGGCGACGGCGCGCCGAAGTCCAGCACGGTCAGCATCGTGCCGACGAGAAGAGCGACGGTCAGTACTCTGCGTGAGAAGTTCGGCAGGGGGATGGTTGGATTCTCGTGAGTTCTGCTCACAGACCCGGCTCGTCATCGTGGCCGGGAAGGGCGGCGTCGGCAAAACGACGCTCTCGGCCGCCCTGGCGCGGATGGCCTCCAAGAGCGGGCTGTCGGTCCTCGTCGTCGAGATCGAGGGCAAGCACGGGCTGGCCGCCGCCTTCGGCACCCGGATCCTCGCCTACGACGAGCAGGTACTGAGCCCGGGAGGAGGGGGCGAGGGGGAGATCAGGGCCCGCACTCTGACCCCGGACCAGGCCCTGCTCGAGTACCTCGACGAGCACGGCCTCCGGCGGATCTCGCGGCGGCTCACCCGCACCGGCGCGGTCGACGTCGTGGCCACCGCCGCTCCGGGGATCAAGGACATCCTGCTCCTGGGCAAGGTCAAGCAGCTGGAGCAGCGCCGGGAGGCCGACCTCATCATCCTCGACGCTCCGGCGGCAGGCCACGCCGTCACCTTCCTGCTCAGCGCCCGCTCGCTCCTCGACACTGTCAACGTCGGGCCCATCCGGACGCAGGCCGAGGAGGTTCTGGCCCTCCTGACCGATCCCGCCCGCTCACAGGTGATGCTGGTCACCCTCCCCGAGGAGACACCGGTGAACGAGGTGGTCGAGACCGCTTACACCCTCGAGGAGGAGGTGGGCATCGACCTGGGGCCGGTCGTAGTCAACGGTCTCTATGCCGACGTCGACGGCCTCGATGTGGACCCGGAGGAGGCGGCGAACGAGGCCGACGTTGCCCTCAGGCCCGGTGAGGCCCAGGCTCTCGGCGCGGCCGCCCGGTTCCGGGCCGGCCGCCAGCGCCTGCAGTCCGAGCAGCTGGCCCGCCTGGCCGAAGCCCTGCCCCTGCCCCAGCTCCAGGTCCCTGCTCTGTTCACGGCCGGGATCGGCCGGGCCGAGGTGGACGTCCTGGCTGCGGCGCTGGCGGAGTCGGTGGCCGCCCTCGAAGCGGTGGAGAAGTGAGCAGCCCGGGGGACCCCGGCGGGCCCGAGCCCGCCGAGTCCCTCTCGGCCCTGTCGCGGCGCTCGCGCATCCTCGTCTGCTGCGGCCCTGGTGGCGTGGGCAAGACCACGGTGGCGGCCGCCCTGGCCGTCCACGGCGCCGAGGAGGGTCGCCGAAGTGTCGTGGTCACAGTCGACCCCGCCCGGCGCCTGGCCGACGCCCTCGGTCTCGACGCCCTACCCGACACCCCGCAATCCATCGAAGGGGACTGGCCGGGCGAGCTGTCGGCCCTCATGCTCGACAGCAAGAGCACCTTCGACTCGCTGGTCACCAAGTACGCGCCCAAGCCCGAGCAGGCGGAGGCCATCCTGGCCAATCCCTTCTACCGCAACATCGCCGGGGCCCTGTCGGGCACCCAGGAGTACATGGCAATGGAGAAGCTGTACGAGCTATCGACCGACGACCGGTTCGATCTCATCGTGGTGGACACGCCCCCCACCAGGAACGCCCTCGACTTCGTGGACGCTCCCCGCCGCCTCACCCGCTTCCTCGACAACCGGATCTTCCGCCTGCTCATGCTCCCGACCCGCGTCGGGATCAAGGCCGTGAACGTCGCCGCCCAGACCTTCCTACGCACGATCTCTCGGGTCGTCGGGGGCGACGTGGTCACCGACGCCGTCGCCTTCTTCCAGGCCTTCGAGGGGATGGAGAACGGGTTTCGCGACCGGGCCCAGCGGGTTCTCGACCTCCTCGCCGAGCCGGCCACCGCCTTCGTGGTTGTCTCCTCGCCCCGCCGGGACGCTGTGGCGGAAGCGGAGTTCTTCGCCTCCAAGCTGGGGGAAGCCGGCATTCCCGTCCAGGGCCTCGTCCTGAACCGCATGCAGCCCCGGTTCGTCACTGGCTGGACGCCCGAAGCGGATCGGGAACGGGCGCGCACGCTGGCGGGCACCGCCCTGGGGCAGCTGTGGCAAAACCTCGCCGACCTCCACGCCCTGGCTGATGCCGAAGAAGCGCAGGTGGAAGGGATCATCCGGCGGGTGGCGCCCGCGCCCACGGCGCGCGTGCCCCTGCTGGAATCGGACGTCCACGATCTAGGCGGGCTGGCCGCCGTCGGTCGCCACGTGCTGGGCGACTGACCTCGGCGACTACGCCGGACCTGCCCCCGTCTGCTGCTTGTCGTCCGTCAGCGACCTCGCCGCCTCGGCCACCGTCTCGGTGACGGTGACGATGCGATCGAAGCCCGTGGTGTGGAGCAGGCGGACCAGCGTGGGCCGGTTACAGCACACGGCTACGTCTCCTCCGACCTCGCGGGCCCGTCGAATCCCTCCGATCAGGGCGCCGAGCCCCGCCGAGTCCACGAAGGGCACGGCCGACATGTCGATGAGCAACTTGGGCCGGGAGGCCAGCTCGGCCAGCGACTCCCGGAACTGCCCGACGGTGTATGCGTCGAGCTCTCCTACTGGACGGCAGATGGTGTACCCATCGCCCTCCTCCAGCTCGATGTGGAGCACCCACTCCTCCTGGTTCGGGTCCCAGCCGCTTTCGGATGCTACCCAAGGGACACCGGGGGCTACCCTCGGCCCATGCCCGACGTCCTCATCGCCAGTGATTCAGCCGCCGTGCGGGACGAAGTGCGATCGGTTCTGAGTGACGTCGACACCACCGTGCGTGAGGTCACCCGGGGTGCTCACGTGCGCCCCACCGTGCTGCAGCAGACCCCCGACCTGGCCGTGATCGACCTGCAAATCGGCAAGATGGGCGGCATGGCCACCTGCCTCGACCTGCGCTTGGAGGAAGGCGCCGGTCGCCTTCCTCATGTACCCGTCCTCATGCTCCTCGACCGGCGGGCGGACGTCTTCCTGGCCCGGCGGGCGCTGGCCGACGGATGGGTCGTGAAACCTCTCGACCCCATGCGGCTGTCCCGTGCCATCCACACCGTCCTCGCCGGGGGTCGCTACGAAGACGAGTCCTACCGCCCGACCACGGTTGCCGTTACGGGCACCGGGGCCCAGCCCAACGGCAGGTAGGCTCGCCCC
>JBHENM010000483.1:0-1275 GCA_046262035.1 Acidimicrobiales bacterium
GTTACTCCTGCGGAACTCCCGCGAGTTTTTCGCCGAACCGGCGTCGGGTGCAGACGCAGAGCAGACGACGCCAAGCCTGGGTGGTAGCGCGGGTTAACAGCGCCAACGGCGGGACCGCTCCCCCGCGGGCGTGACCCCGGCAGTCTCCGTTCCTCCCGTCATGGAACCCGGCGCGCCCTCGAATGTCCATCGCCGAGCCGAAGCGGCAGTCCAAGCGAGTTGGTTTCTTGGCAGGATCAGCCATACATCCGCGGTGGTCCGCTCCGTAGGCAGCCTCGGCGACGGCCGAGGCCCGCTCGAGGAGGGGCCGGGCGGCGGCGAGCGTGGGCCAGGGTCCTTCAGCTGGGCGTGGCCAGGTTCTTGAGGTGTACCCCCCACTGGGTGGGTCGGGCCCTACGCATCCCAGGTCGTGCCCGAGGCCAGCAGCGAGGCCAGGTCGCCGGGGCCCAGGCGCTCGCAGGCCGCCAGCACCTGGTGGTTCACCAGCGACCCGTAGTCGGGCCTCTCCACCGCCCGGAACACACCCACCGGCGTCGGCTCGGTCGGGCCCCGAGCCAACCGAGAGAGGAGGAAGGCCAGACCCGGTTCCTCGCGGCGCTCGTCGTGCACGAGGATGGCCTCCTCTCCCACGTCCGCCACCGGCACGATGCGGGGCTGGCCCTGGACGTCGATCGTCACGCCCAGTTGACGGTTGGCTCCGAAGCGAACGGGCTCGCCGTGAACCAGAGGGATGAGCATCTCGGCCCGCGCCTCCCTGGCCGTCACCTTGTCGAAGGCGCCGTCGTTGAACACGTTGCAGTTCTGGTAGATCTCGACGAAGCCCGACCCCCGGTGGGCGTGCGCGCGCCGGAACGTCTCCATCATGTGGGCCCGGTCGAGGTCATGGGTGCGGGCCACGAAGGTGGCCTCCGCCCCCAGGGCCAGGCTGACCGGGTTGAACGGATGGTCGACGGACCCGAACGGGGTCGACTTGGTGACCTTGCCCTCCTCGCTGGTCGGCGAGTACTGGCCCTTGGTCAGGCCGTAGATCTGGTTGTTGAAGAGAAGGATCTTGAGCGGGACGTTTCGCCGCAGGGCGTGAATGAGATGGTTGCCGCCGATCGAGAGTCCATCGCCGTCCCCCGTCACCACCCAGACCGACAGCTCCGGATTCGCGACCGCGATCCCGGTCGCGAGAGCCGGGGCGCGACCATGGATCCCGTGCATCCCGTACGTGTCCATGTAGTACGTGAACCGACCGCTGCATCCGATCCCGGAGACGAACACGGTCTTGTG
>JBHENM010000484.1:0-1798 GCA_046262035.1 Acidimicrobiales bacterium
TCCTCGTGGGCCTCGCGCAGGGCGGCGTCGACCATGCCCTCGCCGGGGTTGACACCGCCGCCGGGCAGGCCGATCTCTCCCGGGTGGCGGCTCAGGCCCTCGGCCCGGCGGATGAGGATCACCCAGAGCTCCCCGCCCTCCTCGAAGAGGGCCAGCAGCGTCGACGCAGGAGCGAGCGGCGGTTCCGACCCGGTCCGGGCCAAGCGAGCGGCCATGCGCTCCCGGACGGTGGCCGGCGTGACGATGGCCCTACCGAGCGCGCTCAGGAACCGGCGGCGCCGGAGTCGGCCTGGCTCGTGGCCACGAGGGCCTCGAGCAGGTCGCGCATGCCCGCGGTCTTGAGCGTGCTCATGACCCGCCCGGGCGGCGTCACGCCCTTCTCCCACTCCATCCAGGCCGTCAACAGCTTCACGGGATCGGGGGGCGGTCTATCCATGGCAGGCGCCGAACGTTAGCGCTCGTCGGGGCGGTGGCCGGCGTGCCAGTGCCCGGCCAGCACGTGCACGGGCTCGGTGAGGAGGTCGACGATCGGTATGCGGCCCAGGATCTCCTCGTCGAACACGGGCTCCCGCTCGGTCACCGCGTCCACGAGAGCGTCGTAGCGGTCGAGGTAGCCGCTGAGCACGCCCTGGGCCACGTCGGCCGCCAAGCGGTCGTGGAAGCGGGCGTGGAGCAGGGTGAGGCCGGTGACCTCCCCCTCCTTGACCTCGGGCACGATCACCACCGTCCGCCGGTCGGCACCACCGCGGGCCACCAGCACCTCCCGGAGCGAGGCGGCCCGGTGCTTGGTGCCCCGCAGGCGGGGGTCGTCCTCGGTGCGGGACGAGATGTCGCGGGCGATCCCAGTCCGGTCGACGACCCGGACGGTGGCGTCCTCGCCCACCCGGCCCTCCACCTGGTACCGGGTCGACCCGGTGACCTCGGCCACGGCCGGCTCCAGCCCCGCCAGTGACCGCAGCGCGCGATATCCCAGCCTGTCCCGGGTGGCCCCGCCGGCGAGCACGGCCTGCACCAGCCGCCCGGCATAGAGCGCTTCCTCGGAGCGGGAGATGCCCACGGTGACGGTCTTGGCCTGGTGCTTGATGGCGTCGACGGGGCGGGTGAGCTCGCCGATGGCGCGGGTCAAGGCGTCAGTGAGGTCGCTGACCACCGACGTGGGCGTGGCCACCTGGCCCGTCTCGGCCTCGTAGGACTCCAGCCCGTTGGGACCGGTGGCGTGCCGGATGAGGGTGGCCACCCGCAGGGCGGTGCTGGCCTCGAGGTGGCCGTCGTACCGCCCGGCGTGGAGGTCGCCCAGGAACAGGCTGGCGGGTCGCACGGCGAGCGGCCGGAGCCGGTCGAGGCTGTCGAACCCGTCGCCCTCGGCCACCACGGTCTCGACCGCGGCGCGGATCTCGCGCAGGGGGCGGGCCTGGGCGTCGATGGCCAGCGCCGCCTCGTAGCCGAAGAGGTGGCCGGCCATGGCCGACAGGATGAAGCCGAGGGCAGGCTCGACGGCGGGAACGGCAAGCACTTCCAGGGCGGCGTCGAAGCGGCTCACCCCGTCGTCGGCGATCACGATGGGGGCGGCCTTGTGGGCCCGGTAGATCGCCACTTCCTTGGCCACGTCGTCGGCGTTGGTGCCGTTCAATCCCGCGGCGCAGACGAGGATCAGGGGCTCAGAAGACAGGTCGATGTGCTTCTTGTCCTCGGTGAGGTCGTAGGCGATCGACTTGTAGCAGAGCTCGGACAGCTTGATCCGGAGCTCCTGGGCCGCGATGCGGTTGGGCCCGTTCCCGACGACGGCCCAGTACCTCCG
>JBHENM010000485.1:0-1460 GCA_046262035.1 Acidimicrobiales bacterium
GGCGCCGAGGTCCATCCCGTTGGTGGCCAGCCACAGGTAGTGCGACGACATGCGGTTGAGCTCGCACATGAGGGTGCGGATCATCGTGGCCCGGGGAGGCAGTTCCAGCTCCAGTAGGGCCTCCACCGCCAACGAGAACACCAGCTCGTTGAACATCGGGGACGTGTAGTCCATCCGGGTGGTGTTCGTCGGCCCTTGGAGGTAGGTGAGGTCCTCCCCCGTCTTCTCCATGCCCGTGTGCAGGTAGCCCAGGACCGGCTTCGAACGCAGGACGGTCTCGCCCTGGAGCTCCATCATCACCCGCAGCACGCCGTGCGTACTGGGGTGCTGCGGCCCCATGTTGATGATCATGGTGTCGTCGGCCCCGGGCACGGACTCCACGTCTTCGGGCAGGTGGGGGATCCGCAACACGGCCCCGGCCTCCCTGAGCGACTCCACCCCCGACGTGCGGGACCGAAGCCCCAGCTCCTGAGAGTCCTCGGAAGTGTCGGCCACTACGTCGGTCATCGGGGCCCCGGCGCCCCTTTGAACTGGACGGGGATCCGGCCCACGCCGTAGTCCTTCCGGAGGGGGTGCCCTTCCCAGTCGTCGGGCATGAGGATCCGGGTCAGGTCGGGATGGCCGGTGAAGACGATGCCGAACATGTCGTACGTCTCCCGCTCCTGGGCCTCGGTGCCGGGGTGCAGCTCGAACAGCGAGGGGATGGTCGGATCGCCCTCGGGCACTTGGACCCGGATGCGGATTCGCCGGGGCAGGTCGAACGAGAGCAGGTTGACCACGACCTCGAACCGCTCGGGCTGCACGCCGGGCGGGAGGGTCCGGGCGCGGTGGATCAGGTAGTCGACCCCACACAGGTCGACGCACATCTGGTAGCCCTCCTTGGCCAGGGTGCGGACGAGGTCGACGTAGGACGCCCGGTCGGGGAACACCACCAGCTGACCATGGGAGAGGGTCGAAGGCACCCCGTGAATGAGGGCGGGCTCCTCGTCGACGGGAACCTCTTCGACGGGGAGCGGATCCGTCATTTGGGCGTGGCCACGGCCACCGGCCGGTCGACGTGGAGGCCGGCGCCGGCGCCCGTCTCCTCCCGGCGACGGGTGATCTCACCCGTCCGGATGAGCTCGTGCAGGGTGAGGATCGAGTGCATCAGCGTCTCGGGGCCAGGGGGGCAGCCGGGGCTGTAGACGTCCACGGGGACGACCTGGTCGACGCCCTGCACGATGGCGTAGTTGTTGAACATGCCCCCACTCGACGCGCACACGCCCATGGAGATGACCCACTTGGGCTCCATCATCTGGTCGTACACCTGACGGAGCACGGGGGCCATCTTCTGGGACACTCGACCGGCCACGATCATCAGGTCGGCTTGACGGGGTGACGCCCGGAAGACCTCCATGCCGAAGCGGGCCAGGTCGAAGTGGGCGGCGCCGCTGGCCATCATCTCGATGGCGCAGCAGGCC
>JBHENM010000486.1:0-3561 GCA_046262035.1 Acidimicrobiales bacterium
ATCATCATCCTGGCCATCGTCAGCGGAATCATCACGGCGATTCTGGGAGTCAGCACCTTCGACGTCTCGGAGACCGACCCCATCACTGGTGACGTGGAATTCGACTTCGGCGCCTTCGGCGCGTCGAGCGCCATCTCCCTCGTGATCGGTCTTCTGTACTCGGGGCTGCTGGAAGGGAGCGCCCGCGGCCAGAGCGTGGGCAAGATGGCCCTCGGCATCCAGGTGCGGGACGCGGACAGCGGCGGCCCCATCGGGTTCGGCAAGGCCGTCTTGCGACGGCTCGTGTACAACCTGCTGTTCTACGCGCTGGCCATCCCCGGCATCATCAACGTGCTCTCCCCTCTGTGGGATGCGCGGAAGCAGGCGTGGCACGACAAGGCGGTCAACAGCCTGGTCGTCAACAAGGCCTAGGAGAACGGACTCGACGTATGGCGGACGAAGCCACTATCGAGGCCCTGTACCTCGAAGAGCGCACCTTTCCGCCCTCGGACGAGTTCAAGAGGGACGCCCTCGTCGTAGACACCTCGCTCTACGACGAGGCTGACCGGGACTATCAGGGCTTCTGGGCCCGGCAGGCTGCGTCCCTCCTGACCTGGTCGCAGGACTGGCACACCATCCTCGAGTGGGATCTGCCCTTCGCCAAGTGGTTCGTGGGCGGGAAGCTGAACGTGGCCTACAACTGCCTCGACCGTCACGTCGAGGCGGGAAACGGCGACCGTGTTGCCTTCCACTGGGAGGGGGAGCCGGGCGACACCCGCACCATCACCTACGCCGACCTCCAGACCGAGGTGTCGCGGTTCGCCAACGTGCTGAAGGGGCTCGGTGTCGGCAAGGGCGACCGGGTGGCGATCTACCTTCCCATGATCCCGGAGTTACCGGTGGCCATGCTGGCCTGCGCCCGGATCGGCGCGCCCCACTCGGTCGTCTTCGGCGGCTTCTCCTCCGATGCGCTCAGGGATCGCATCAACGACGCCGAGGCCACGGTCCTTGTCACCGCCGATGGAGGCTGGCGACGGGGGAGCGCGGTTCCTCTGAAGGCCAACGCCGACGTCTCCCTACAGGGCACGCCCTCCATCCGCCACGTCGTGGTCGTCCGGCGGACGGAGGCCGACGTGGATATGGTCGAGGGTCGGGACCGCTGGTACCACGACCTGATGGCGGCGGCGCCGGCCGACTGCCCGGCCGAGCCCATGGACTCGGAGAACCTTCTGTACCTGCTCTACACGTCGGGCACCACGGCCCGGCCCAAGGGCATCATGCACACCAGCGGCGGTTACCTGACCCAGGTCGCCTTCACCCACAAGTACGTCTTCGACCTGCACGCCGACACTGACGTCTACTGGTGCGCGGCCGACATCGGGTGGGTGACGGGCCACAGCTACATCGTCTACGGCCCCCTCGCCAACGGCGCCACGTCGGTCATGTACGAAGGCAGCCCCGATCACCCCGCCAAGGACCGGTGGTGGTCGATCGTCGAGCGCTACAAGGTGTCCATCCTGTACACGGCGCCCACCGCCATCCGCACGTTCATGAAATGGGGCACCCAGTTCCCCGAGGGCCGTGACCTCTCCTCGCTACGGGTGCTGGGGTCGGTGGGCGAGCCCATCAACCCCGAGGCCTGGGTCTGGTACTGGACCCACATCGGCGGAGGCCACTGCCCCGTGGTCGACACGTGGTGGCAGACGGAGACGGGGGCGATCCTCATCGCCCCTCTGCCCGGGGCCACCACCCTTCGCCCCGGGTCGGCCACGTTCCCCCTTCCGGGCATCGGCGCCGAGGTGGTCGACGAGCAGGGGAAGCCCGTCGCCGAAGGCGGGGGGTACCTGACCCTCACCCGGCCCTGGCCCAGCATGCTGCGGGGCATCTACCGAGACCCCGAGCGGTACCACCAGACCTACTGGTCACGGTACGAGGGTCGGTACTTCGCCGGCGACGGCGCCAAGATCGACGGGAACGGTTACTTCTGGCTCCTAGGCCGCGTCGACGACGTCATGAACATCTCCGGACACCGGGTCTCGACCACAGAGGTGGAGTCGGCCCTGGTCGACCATCCCTCGGTGGCCGAGGCGGCGGTGGTGGGGGCCAAGGACGATACGACGGGCCAGGCCATCATCGCCTTCGTCACCCTCAAGGGCGACCAGCAGCCCGACTCGGAGCGAGGTGAGGCCCTCCGCCGTCACGTCACCAAGCGGATCGGCGCCATCGCCCGCCCGAAGACGGTGATCTTCACCGATGACCTTCCCAAGACCCGTAGCGGCAAGATCATGCGCCGGCTCCTCCGGGACGTGGCCGAGGGCCGCGACCTGGGCGACACCACCACGCTGGCCGATGCTGGCGTGGTGGAGGAGATCCGCCGTCGGGCCGAGGTCGGGACTGGGGAGGAGTAGGACTGGAGGCGCTGTCGACGCCCCGCCACTGGCGGTGGCGGGAAGATCCGTGCCCGCCCGGGCCGGCGGTTGTCTTCGACATGGACGGCGTCCTGTCCGACGCCACCAACCGCCAGCACTTCCTGGCCGGGCCCGGACGCAAGGACTGGAAGGGCTTCTTCGACGCCTGCGGCGAGGATGCCCTCATCGAGGACGTCGCCCGCCTGCTCGAGGTGCTCGATCCGGGCGTCGTCATCGTGCTCCTCACCGGCCGTCCGCTCCGGGTCCAGGGCTCCACTCTCGATTGGTTGAAACGTCACGCCGTGCGGTGGGACCTCCTGGTGATGCGCCCCTCGGGCGACTACACGGCGGCCTTGGAGTTCAAGCGGGGCACGGTTGCCGAAATCCGGGCCCGGGGCTTCGACCTCCGCCTCGCTTTCGAGGACGACGCTCGTAACCAGGAGATGTTCCGAGCCGAGGGTCTGCCCTGCATCTACCTCCGCTCGGGGTACTACGAGTAGGCCGACCTCTTCGTCAGGCACTCAACAGTCGTAGATCGTCAACGTCAGGGGGCTGCTTGCCGCCGATGTGTTGCCCGTTCGGTCCACCGCCCGCAGAGTGAAGGTGGTGGTTGCGGCCCCGCGGGCGCCGTAGGTGTGGATGGCGCCGCTGCCGATCGCCATGTCGCGGAACACACCGTTGACGTACACCTCGTACTCGATCGCCGACTGCGGATCGACGTTGTCAGTCGACTGGTCCCAGGCGAAGACGACCTCGCAGTCGCCGCGGTCCTCGATCCAACGCAGGTTCGTGGGGACGGTGGGCGCCTGGGTATCCGAGCTCGCCTGCGTCGTCGCCGACACCGTGTTGCTCGTCGCCACGTTGCCGATACGTCCCGCGCCTCGACCGTGAAACTGTGCGTCGTGGCCGGCGCCAGGTGGCGCACGACGGCGTGCACATTCGTGAGCCAAAACACGTTGGTCGCGGGGGCGCCGTCCATGAACAAGCGGTAGCCGACGGGGTTCAGCGGGATGTCGTCGGTGGATGCGGTCCACGACAGCCACACCTGCGACGGGGTGACGCCGTCGACTGACACGACCGGTGGCGAGGGAGGCGTGGTGTCGAGCCGCAGCGTTGCCGTGACGGTGTTGCTGTTTCCCGAGCGGTTCCAGTGCTCGTCCTCGGCATAGACGTG
>JBHENM010000487.1:0-1104 GCA_046262035.1 Acidimicrobiales bacterium
GCGGCCTGGATGGCCTGCACGAGCAGGTCCGGACCGGCGTCCTTGAGCAGGAACCCCCGGGCGCCGGCCTTGAGGGCCCCGTGCACGTACTCGTCGAGATCGAAGGTGGTGATCACCACGACCGCTAGCGGGTGTTCGACCTCGGGACCGGCGAGCTGGCGGGTGGCTTCGATGCCGTCGACGTGCGGCATGCGGATGTCGAACAGGCACACGTCGGGTCGGAGCCGGCGGGCCAGCGCTACCGCTTCTCGGCCGTCAGCCGCCTCGCCGACGACTTCGATGTCGGGATGGGCGTTGAGGATCATCCTCAGCCCGGTCCGGATGATCTCCTGGTCGTCGGCCAGAAGGACTCGGATGGTCACTGGTCCGAGCTCCCTTCGGGAGAGTGGACCACTAAGTGCTTGCTGGACCGGCCTCTCGGGCCTGTCATGCGCCGCCCCGGCGGGCCCTGGGCAGCACGGCATGCACCGTCCACCCTCGGTTCCGGCTCGGTCCGGCGGCGAGGGTCCCGCCGAGCAGCTTCGCCCGCTCGGCCATCCCGATCAGCCCGAATCCCGTCGTCGAGCGTGGATCGAAGGCGGCAGGGTCGCCGTCGTCGCCGACGGTGAGACTGACGCAGTCATCCTCACCCTGGACCGTGACTCGGATGCGCGTGGCATGGCGTGCGTGCCGGAGCGCATTGGTGATCGACTCCTGGGCCAGCCGGTAGAGGGCGGCGTCGACCGACGGCCGGAGACCGTCGAGGTCGCCCGAGAGTTCGATGTCGACCTGGGGCCGGTCCCCGGCGCCCGTAGTGAGGCGCTCGATGTCGGCGACGCCACGCTGCGGGGCGAGGTCGGGCTCCTCGCCGTGGCGAAGGGCGCCGACCATGGCGCGCATCTCCGCCAGTGTTCGTGACGCCTCCTCCTCGATGACGACGAGCGCCTCCAGGGCGGCGGCGGGATCGGACGAGGCGACGACGCGACCGGCCTGGGCGCGGATGGCGATGGCGGAGACGTGGTGGGCGACCGTGTCGTGGAGCTCTCGTGCCAGCTGCTCACGCTCGAGCAGCTTGACCTGGTCCATCCCGCGGGCCCGGGCCTTGCTCTGGTAGCGGACGGCGAC
>JBHENM010000488.1:0-2065 GCA_046262035.1 Acidimicrobiales bacterium
TGGCTGAGGGGCGACATCAGCGAGTCCCACGTGGGCCTGCTGGCCGCGGCCCGTACCCCGGCGACCGCCGACTGCTTCGAGCGGGACGAGGCCGCGCTCGTCCAACAGGCTGAGAGCTGCGTTACCGCCACTTCGCCCGGGCCTTGGCCTATTGGCGCCAGCTGGCCGATCCCGACGCGGCCGAGAACGACGCGCAGGCGCAGCACGACGCCCGCCGGGTCCACCTCTCGCGAAGCTTCGGGAGCAGCTAGGAGCCTGCTGACGTAGTCGCACCTGGGCTTCGCACCGACATGGCTCCACCGGGGACCGAGTAGAACTCGGCGACGCTGCTGTGGGGATTCTCCCGGCGGGTAGGCGTGGTGTTGATGGGTTGGTCCAGTCCGCGGCCTGCGCCGTGGGTCAAGACTGTCGTTGCCGACGTCTCATGCGCCGATCAGGGCCCAGCCGTCGGGACCGAAGCCCAGACCGAGCACCGCCAGGCGCGCCAGGTTGACGGCGCCGGCCCGGGTGTCGATGTCGGTGGCGACGCGCTCTCGGCCTCGGGTCCGTGCTCGTCGACCGCCCCACGCTCGTCGCATCAGGTGGGCGATCTTGCGTTCCACGATGGGGCGGTCGGCACGGTAACGGGCTTGCCACTCGGGGCTGGCCTGCTCGGCCCGGGCCCGCTGCAGCAGCGCCTCCTGGGGGTGCACGGTGATGTTGCGACCCCGCGCCGAGCGGGTGCACTGCGCCCGCAGGGGGCAGGTGGCGCAGTACGGGGCGAAGCTGGCCTTGCCCCCGCCACGGCGGCCGAAGTGGATGGCAACGGTGTTCTCGGCGGGACAGGTGGCGGTGCCGGCGTCAGGGTCGATGACGAAGCGGTCCTTGGTGAACCCACCGGTGGAGTTGCGCGGAGGCGGCGTCTTGGCCAGCACCTCGAAGCCGTCTTCTTCGAGCCGCTCGCGGGTGGCGCCGTCGGCATAGGCGGAGTCACCCAGCACCGTGGGCTTGTTGGTCTCCTCGACATGGTCGGCCAACAGATCGTCGACGGCGTCGCGATCGGAGGTGTTGGCGGGGGTGACGACCACCTCGTCGATGAGCTCGGAGTCGGGGTCGATGGACGTGTGGGCCTTGTAGCCGTCGAAGCGACGGTTGCGGGACTTGTGGCCGTGGCGGGCCTGGGGATCGACGGTGGAGATGACCCGGTCCTTGGCGACGCCTCGCACGATGCGGAACACTCCGTCGTCGCCTTCGGCCACGTCCTGGCCGGCGACGAGGGCCAGGAGGTCCGCCGCGTCACGGCCGGCGGGGCCGAGGGTCTGTCCGTCGAGGACGGCCAGTGCGCTGAGGGCGTCGTGGACCAGCCCGTCGACCAGGGCCTCTCGGGCGGCGGGGTCGTCCCAGTCGCAGGGGGGCTTGCCGGCACTGGCGTAGTCGTCGTCTCGCACCAGGGCGGCCCGCACCCTCGATGCCAACCCCGGCGCGGTGGTGTCGAGAACCACGAGCAGCTTGCGGATCGCCGCCCGCAGCTGGGTGACGGTGTCTTGTGTCGCCACCGCGTCATAGACCGGTGTCGAGTCCAGGACACGGGCCCGTCCCTTGAGAGCACCGGCCTGGCGGGCCACCACCTTGGTGTCTTCGAACAGGCGCCGGGGGCGATCCGATCCCCGCAACCGGTTGCGCAGCCCGACCAACACCGTGGGGTGGAACGCCTCGGCGCCGGTGGGCACGCCTGCGGCAGCCTGCCAGCGCAGGTCCACCTCCAGGCGGTCACAGGCCTCGCGATCGGACAGGCCTTCGAAGGACTGCAGCAGCGTCACCGTGGCCAACACCCGGGCCGGCACCGTCGGGCGACCGAGCGCCGAGCGCTTGTAGAGGTCGGCGAAGTAGTCGTCGGCGAACAGCCGGTCGCCGGTGTCGGCCAGGAGCCGGTAGAGCGATCCCTCCCGGAGCCGGTCCCCGAGAATCTCCCTCGGGTTCTCGAATCGTTCCTGCATCACCGTCGCACCCAGAGCCATGGTCGCAGTCTTCGCCGCGTCGGGCCAGAGGTGGTGGATCCTCCGCTACTACTTCAGCAGGCTCCTAG
>JBHENM010000489.1:0-1002 GCA_046262035.1 Acidimicrobiales bacterium
GGCAGGAGGCGCATGGTCACCGTGGGGGGAGGCCGGCTGTCCTCGGTCGGCTGTCCGGCGGCCGCGGCCTGGGGGTGGGTGGGGCCGACCACGGCCGCCGGAGGATGGGGCCCGAGGGCGAGGGCGAACGTGGGCGACACCGTCGTGGCCAGACTGACTCCGGCGGCGGCAACCAAGAGGCGGCGCACGGCGGGGACGGTCAGCTGGTCGGCCAAGGTCACCAGACGGGCCGACCGGAGCAACCGCACGGCCATCCCCAAGAGCGACACGGCCAGCAGGTACCACGCCGCGGTGAGGGCGACCAGGCGCAGGAGGGCCAGGGCGGTCACGACCGGATCCCCGGTCACCAGCCAGTGGACCCAGGCTCCCGGCCTGGCGAGGGGCGGCGTCGCCAGAGCACCCCCGCCCGCAGCCTGAAGGACCAGGATCGCCCCGGCGACGGCCAGCAGCCATCGCCCCAGCGCGGTTCGGCCGCTCACGGCGGGCTGGCCTGCGCCTGCAGTACCGCGGGCCCGCCGGTGGCTCGTTCGACCACCAATTCGTGACAGCCGTCGCCGTCCAGGTCTGCCGCACGCAGAGCGCGCCCTCCCCCCACCTGAGCCAACGCCGGAGCGTGGATGTCCTGGCCGGCGCCAGCCCAGCCGTCGAAGGCGAAGACTTCACCGGTCGCCGGACGGAGCAGCGCCAGCGACCGGGACCCGGCGCAGCTCCCAGTCACCGACGGCGGCGAGATCGCCCGGCTGGCCCACCGTCCACCTCATTCCGCCGGTTTCGACGACACCATCTTGGAAGCGGACGGTTTCGGCGCAGCCGTCTCGGTCGATGTCGGCCGTCATCGGAGCGTCGACCGGAGCGCACCCGCTCCGAACCGGTTCCGTAGCTCGAACCGGTGGCCGCTCGGCGACCGTGGTCGGAGGGCTCTCACGCCGTGGTGGGACCTCGGGCATCTGGAGCGCGTGGGACGGTCGATCTCGCCCGCTCGATCGGAGGAAGAGGAGTACG
>JBHENM010000490.1:0-12817 GCA_046262035.1 Acidimicrobiales bacterium
CCAGATCCTCGCCAACTCGGTCCTTCCCGCGTGGTCGCCCGACGGCACCAAGATCGTCTTCTCCTCCAGCGCCTTCGGTGCCCCAAACGGCCCTGACATCTTCGTGGCCAACCCCGACGGCAGCGGGGTGACGCGCCTGCCCACGGCCGTCCCGCCCATCGACAACGACCCCAACTGGCAACCGGTAGTGAGCACGTCGACCACGAGCTCGTCCAGCACCTCGACGTCCACGACCTCGTCCACGACTTCGACCTCCACTACGACGTCGACATCCACCAGCACCCCGACGACCATCCTCCCCACGACCACCAGCCCGTCGACGTCCACCAGCACGTCGACGACCACGCCGGGAACCACCAGCACCACCCTGTCGGACCAGTGCAGGCAAATTCGCAATAGTCAGCTGGCGTTCAACAATCGAGTTGACGCTACAGCGACTCAGATCATCCAAGTGGCTCCGCTCTCCGAACGAGCCCGGTTACTCCGCGAACTCGAGGCACAGCGAGCTCAAGGCAACGCCGAGTTCAACCGGGCGCTCCTACGAGCTGGATGTCCGCTCCCGACCACGACCACGACCACCCCCACATCCACCACGCCCACGTCGACCACGACTACCACCACACCGTCGGACCTCTGCGCCCAGATACGACAGAGCCAGCAAGCGTTCAACGCCAGGATTGACGCTCAGATCGCGGAGATCCCCCGGAGCGACCCGTCGCCCGAACGGTCAACGCTGGTCATCCTTCTTGAGGCCCACAGGGCGGACGGCAATGTCTCGTTCAACCGGCAGCTCGTGTCCGCCGGCTGCTCCACGACCACGTCCGGGTCGTCGACTCCGACGGTGACGACCACGACGACACCCTGACCGCGGCGCGGTGATACGTAGAGCCGGGCAGCGTGGGACGCCGAGGTGATGGGTGACCTACCGCTCGAAGTACTCGGCAAGATTGGCGAGGGACGAAGCGAGTCCCCTGGCGTGATCCTCGGCGGAGATGGCGTCAGGCACGTCGTCGGCGACGATGTCGACACGAGTCCCTCCCTCAACCGCAGTCACCTCCCAGGTCATCGTCATCGTTCCGGCGAAGGCAGGGTCGTCGGAAACAAAGTCGACGGCCTGAACGACCCGCTGGTCAGGAACGATGTCGACGTACCGAACCTCGACGACATCGGAGTCGGGCGCGGCCTTCCCTGAAGCGCCAGAAGCGTCGGCGTAGGTTAGGACTAGTCGGTACGAGCCTCCGGGCCTCGGATCGAACCGCTCGAACCTGGCCGTCATCCCTCTGGGCGGGAGCCAAGCCATCAGCGCGTCGCGATCCAGCAGGGCGGCGAAGACCTGTGCGGGCGGGGCGGCGATCACCCGAGATGCGACGTCCGTGCGCGCCATGCTGAATCCTACGGTTCGGCTCGGTCGGCATTGCTCCCGATGGTCGTGACGTGCTCTCGGGCGACGTGTGCTACACGGCCGGACCCGGGCGCTGACCCCGATGGCCAGCTGGCGGCAAGCGCCTCGGCGTCAGCATCCACGAGCGAGCAAAGGCATTCCACGCCGGGGAACGCGCTCTGGACTCCAGCCGCCCGACGAGATAACGCCAGGCCATCTGGACCGCTAACCGCGACCAGCGCAGAAGACTGGAGAGCCTCGAGAACCTCTCTTCTCAGACCGTCTCGACCGCCGGGTAGGCGGGACACTCCGGCTGACACGATCTGGCGGGGCGAATTCACGACCCGTCACTCCAGCACGCCGAAGCCTTCCTCCATCTCGAACTCACCGTAGGTCGGCTTGCCCGCGGGCTGGTAGATGGCCAGGACCGCTCCCTTGTTCATGGGCTTCGTGTCGACCAGTCGTAGCGCGGTCGGCTCGGCGCCGGGCTCGAACAGGCGCTTGCCAGTGCCGAGCACGACCGGTTCGATGAACAGTCGGTACTCGTCGACGAGCCCGTGGGCGTGCAGGGTCTGGGCCAGCCCGGCGCTGCCGTGGACCTGGATCTCCCCTGCGTATTGATCCTTGAGCTTGGCCACTTCACTGGGGATGTCGCCTTTGATGATCGTCGTGGGCTCCCACTCGACCTTGTCGAGCGTCGTCGACACCACGTATTTGGGCAGGTTGTTCAGCTTGGATGCTACGGGGTCGTCCTTGTCGGGGAAGTTCGGCCAACTGGCGGCGAAGATCTCGTACGTCTTGCGCCCGAGCAGGAAGCACTCGGCGTTGGCGAAGGCGTCGCCGATCACCTCGCCCATGTCCTCACTGAAGTAGGGAAAGCTCCAACCCCCGTGCTCGAAGTCTCCGTCGCGGTCCTCGTCCGGACCACCCGGGCCCTGCATGATTCCGTCCAACGTCATGAACGTGGCGATCGTGACCGTTCCCATGGATGCGCTCCTTGCCCGCGTGCTGTCCGTCACGTGCTACGACGGCGACGGCGTTTGAACCTCATCGCCATCGACCTAAGAAACCGGGCGGGTACGGATGATTACCCGCCACTGGGCGGCGGCAAGCGCGTCCGTCAGCGCAAGCCGGTCCTGCACGGCCCTGAGTGTGCGAAGTGCGGGTGTTCCCCCTTCGAGTACCGGGCGGCTGTCGAGACGGCATAGCGGCAGTCCTCCTCCCAGCGAAGGCCCGAACGGCGCCGCCGTCAGGGACGAAACGACGGGCGCACCACGGCCAGTGGGGCGAGCGGCGGGGTGTCACCACCGGCTCCGTCGGCGATGCCTTCCAAGAACTCGCAGAGAGCTTCCGTCGCCGAGTGCACTGGCGCCCATCCCAGCTCCGTTCGCGCCCTAGTTGTGTCGAGGAGCGGTGGCTGGATCATCAGGTCGACCCAGTCCGGACTCGTCGGCTGGACCCGCAACGCCCAGCTTGTTCTGACGGAAGCCCGCATCACCCGGGCTGGCACTCGGACCGTTCGGCTCCCGATGGCGGCTGCGACCGACGCCGGGGTCAGCACCGGCTCGGCCGCCAAGTTGAACGCGCCCCGCACGTCGCTCACCACCGCCCGCCGGTAGGCGTCTCCGACGTCGTCGGAGTGGACGGCCTGGATGCGGACACCGGGCACGTCAGGGACGGCTGGCACGCGGCCGACGCGTGAACCAGGACTGGTACTTCGGAGGCCGCCACCGCTTCATGGACGCGCCGGCTGCCGCCCACGTTGACAGCTCGCAAGTCGGTCTCCCGGTGGTTGGGTTGCACGATCCAGGTCAGGTGCACGACCGCGTCCGCCGCGCGAAACACAGGCATCAGGTCGTCTCTGACCACGTCAGCGGTGCGCCACTCGACTTTGGGCAAGGCCACCGTGGGCGCTCGCCGTGCGATGCCGACGATGGACGTCACCGCCGGGTCCCCGGCCAGGGCGGCCAGCACGGACGTCCCGACGTTGCCCGTGGCCCCGGTGATGGCTACCCGCACGCCGGGCGTGAACTCACGTCGGCCTTTGCGGCACGAGCCGAACGCTCACAGCGGGAGACTACTGACCGAAAGGCGCTCGTTCGTGGGCGGGCAGACGCCTTCAGAGCGGGCATCCCGGAAGCTGCCGTCGGTCGCGAGTGGGTACTGGCACAGCCAGCCATTGGAGCGCTTCCCGCAGCAACTATCGCGTTCCAGGGCTGAAGTCTCTATCGGAAGGACGGGAGATTTGGTTCACATCGCGTCCATGGATGGACCTCAGCCGTTCGAATCTGCCCTTTGTCGGAGCCTTAGCCGATCAGCTCCCGCTGCTTGGTGACCGAGCAGCGGAAGCCGGCGCGATGGCGCTGATGGCGCGCCGCTCCTCTTCGCACTCGCCCCGGACGGAGCAGCCGGCGAGGTGGTCGTTGACCACCCCGAGGGACTGCATGGCCGCGTACGCCGTCGTCGGGCCGACGAACCGGAAGCCGAGCTTGCGGAGGGCCTTCGAGAGCGCGGTCGACTCAGGCGTGACGGAGTCGACGTCGCCGAGGCGCTTGGGCACGGGCCGCCCCCGCCGCCGTGGCTCGAACGACCACATCACCGCGGCCAGCGAACCATGACGCTCCTGGGCCCGGAGCGTGGCGCGAGCGTTGGCAATGGCGGCCTCGACCTTGCCCCGGTGCCGGACGATGCCCGCGTCGGCCATGAGCCGCTCGACGTCGGACGGTTCGTAACCGGCGACGACCTCCGGAGCGAATCCGGCGAAGGCTTTTCGGAAGCCCTCGCGCTTCCTGAGGATCGTCAGCCAGGACAGCCCAGACTGGAACCCTTCCAGGCAGACCTTCTCGTACATCCGGATGTCGTCGGTGACGGGCCGGCCCCACTCGTCGTCGTGGTACCCGACGTAGTCCAAAGCGCCCATGCACCACCCGCACCGCCGGCGACCGTCGTCTCCGCGGACGACGCCGACCTGCTCCCAGTCAGTCACCTGCCGACCCTAGGCCACGCGGCTTTGGAGGCGACCACCTCACCCTCGTGGCGTTGCCGCGCGACCATCTTGAGGTCGACGAGGGAAGGCGGGACAAACGGGACCGGCAGAGCCACGAGCCATGACGAGGGCGGAGGCGCTCGAGATCTCCACCGACGGCCCGCCGGTGGAGGGTTCCGTCGACCTGGACGTGCCCGTGGCTGACCTCTGGGACTGCTTCAACAAGCCGCACCTCTGGCCGGCGTGGAACCCCTGCATGCGGTGGGTCCGTAACCGATCTCTGGTTCGGGGCAGCACCCTCGTCTGGGTCTTCGAGCCGATCCGTTCGTCTTACATGTACCGGCTGCCGGCCACGGCGCGGATTGTCGAGGTGGAGCCAGAGGCAAGGGCTACATGGGAGGTGGTGGCCCTGCCAGGGTTCTTCGCCCGCCACACCTACTTCATGGAGGATCTCGGCGACAGCCGGAGCCGCTTCGGCTCGTGGGAGAAGGCCATGGGACCCACCTTCCGCATGACGAGCCGGTTCTGGATGGCGCACTTCCAGTTCGTGTGCGACCGGTCGCTCGAGGGCGCACGCCGCCTGGAGCAAGCCTTCCTCGAGCACGGTCGCCTCGACGACGAGCTCGTCAGCAGCCTGTCGGCCCCGCACCGCAGCCGGCGATGACGGCCAGGGCCATCCAGATCGCCCCCGGCATCTTCCGGGTGCCGACGCTGCCGTTCAGCGCTCTCAACTCCTTCGTAGTGGTCGAGAGTGACGGCTCGGTCACGCTCATCGACACCGGATTCCGCAGTAGCCCGCGGCGGATCTGGTCGGCGCTCCAGGAGATGGGCAAGGGCCCGGCCGATGTTCGCCGCGTCCTCCTCACCCACGCCCACTACGACCACGCGGGAGGCGCGCTCGAGGTCATGACCCGCACCGGCACGGGCGTCGAGGCCCACGAGCACGATGCCCGTTACCTCCGGGCAGGACGCCCACCGGCGAGTGACTCAGCCAACCTGGTCGGCCGCCTGCTGACGAAGCTGTCGTTCGGCCGCTTTCCTCGCTTCGAGGTGGCCGCCACACTGAAGGACGGCCAGGTGCTGGAGGTCGGAGGTGGGTTACGGGTGGTTCACACTCCGGGGCACACGCCCGGCCATGTGTCCTTCCTTCACGAGCGGAGCGGCACCCTCATAACCGGTGACGCCATCTTCAACGTCGTCGGCATGACGTCGGCGCCCCCGTTCTTCGCCCACGACCTCGCGCTGACGCGGGAGACCGCGACCCGCCTCGGAGACCTGGACTACGACACCGCGGCGTTCACCCACGGCCGGGAGATCAGCCACGATGCCCGGGAGAAGGTCCGCGCCTACCTCCGGAGGAAGGGCTGGCGGACCTGGTGACGGCGTCCGGGGCTTTCAGGATCTTGCTCGTCACGGGAAGCACGAGGAGCGGCTCCACCAACACCGCCGCGCTTCGGACGGTGCAGGCGGTCAGCGGCGACAGCGTGACGGCGGTCTTGTACGAAGGCCTGGCCTATCTCCCCGCCTTCAACCCCGATGAGGATTACGAGCCGTTGCATCCGGCCGTCGCCGACCTCCGGCAGGAGATCGCCCGCTCGGACGCCGTCCTGTTCTGCACTCCCGAGTACGCAGGGGCGCTGCCCGGCAGCTTCAAGAACCTGCTCGACTGGACCGTCGGAGGCGGAGAGATCTACGGCAAGCCCGCAGCCTGGATCAATGTGGCCGCAGAAGGGCGGGGGGCGAACGCGGAGGCTTCGCTGGCCACGGTGCTGCGCTACGTGGGAGCAGACATCATCAACGGGGCCTGCATGCGCATCCCGGTCGCCCGATACGCGATCGGGCCCGATGGGCTCGTGGCTGACGCGACCTTCAGACGCCGCGTCGAAGAGCTCTTGCAATCGATCGTGCACCACCTCGAAGTGTCCCGCGCTCTCAGCGAGTCGGGGGAGTAGGAGCCAACCGGGCCGTCTCGGCGTCGGGCGTCGCACCGAGCTGCTCGAAGGTCGCTCGGGCGGCTTCCACCTCCAACCGGCCGGCGGCGTGCTGGCCGTCGGCGTGGAGAGCCCAGCCCAGCCCCAGTCGGGCGCGTGCCGCCTCATACGTCACACCGATCTCTCGCCACCGCAGCCAGCTGGTACGGAGGAGGGGGATTGCTGCTGCAGGCCGATGGTCATCGAGAGCGACGACCCCCTCGGCGTAGTGGGATGTGGCGGCCACGACCGAGACCCTCCGCGGGCTGTCGCGTCACCTCCGTCCCGGCGGTGTGGTCGCGTTCCAGGAGTTCCAGTTCGAGAACCTCATGCGCCGGTGGCCACCCAGCGCAGGCTCGCTCTACGAGAGGACGGTGGAGTGGGTGCTGGAGACGTTTCGTCGCGCAGGTGTGGACACGAACATGGGCGCTCGGCTGCCCCTGGTATTCAGGGATTCCGGGTTCGGCTGGCCTGGGCGTACTTCCACTGCCCTATCGCTGTCGGGGCGGAGCATCCGGCGTACACCCTGTTCGCCCACATCCTGGAGAGCATCCTTCCGCTCACCGAGTCCTTCGGCATAGCGACAGCGGAGGAGCTCGATCCCGCGACCTACGCCCTACGGCTACGCGACGAGATGATCGCCGACGACGCCGTGGCCTGCTGCGCGCCGGTCGTTGGTGCCTGGGCTCGCACCCGCGCAACAGGAGCGGGGGAGCGCGTGTCACCATTAGTTAGTGGTGACGGTCAGTGGTGACGCCGCCCGGCACGTGGACCTCGCTGGGGAGGCAGTAACAGCATCCGACCCGGATGCCGCGGCCGCGCACCTGTCTGCTGCCATCCGTGGGTTCACCGCTGCCGGCGATCGGCGCCAGGCCGCTCTGGCCTGCGTCCGGCTGGGCGATCTGTTCGCCCACGCCATGGGCAACCTGACGGCGGCCCGCGCCTGGTTCCTGCGGGCCGCCCGCCTGGTCGAGGACGAGCCTCCGTGCATCGAGCAGGGCTGGGTGGCGGTGGCGGCGCTGGGCTGTGACGTCGACGACCCAGTCGTCCTGCTTTCCCGGGCGGAGCTGGCCCTGGACCGCGCCCGTCGGTTTGGTGACGTGAACCTCGAGACGAAGGCCCTGGCCGATGCCGGCCTGGCTCACGTGCAGACCGGGCGGATGGACGAGGGTATGGCGCTCCTGGATGAGGCCATGGCCCTCGCCTGCGGACCGGCGGACGACGCCGCCACGGTCGGAAAGTCGGTCGTTCCTCACCGCGTGCTACTTCGCCGCCGACTTCGACCGGGCCGGTTCCTGGTCCGACCTACTGAGACGTCACGGACTGATCGGTGAGACCCCGGGCGCCCCGCTGATCCTCAGCAACCACTGCGACAGCGTCCACGCCACCGCCCTCTGCGAGTTGGGCCGGTGGGGTGAGGCCGAAGCGATGTTGACTCGTGCCATCGCCGACTTCGAGGCCGGCATGCGCATGCCGAGCTGGCATCCGGTCATCGCCTTGGCTGAGCTCCGGATCCGCCAGGGGCGCCTGGCCGACGCCGAGATGCTGCTGCTGGGCAAGGACGGACACGTCCAAGCACTCCTGCCCGCCGCCCGACTTCACCTGGCTCGGGGTGACCATGAGCTGGCCCGGACGACCGCGGCCCGGGGGCTGCGGGCCATCGGTGGCGACCGCCTGCGGGCCGCCGAGCTCCTAGCGGTCCTGGTGGACATCGAGCTCGGGGTGGGGGATCTCGGAGCCGCGGGCGCAGCCAGCGACGACCTCGTCGGCCGAGCCGGCCAGCTCGACGTTCCCGGGCTCCAGGCCAGGGTCGCCGCCGTGCGCGCCCGCTTGTTGGCCGCCGCCGGGGACATCGCCGCCGCCATCGGGACGATGGAGACAGCGCTCGACCAGTTGCCGGCCACCGGGTGTTCCGTTGCTGCGAGCCACGCTCCTGCTGGATCTCGTGCGCCTCCACGACCAGGCCGGCAACCGGGCGACGGCCAGGGTGGAGGCGGGGAGGGCGGTCGCGGCTGGCCGGGCTCGACGTGGTCCTGCCGGCCGGCGACGTCGCCCTTCTCGACCGCCTCGGCGTGGGGGCTCCGACGGCGGGGAAGCTCAGGGCCGGCCAGACCGCGACCCTCACGCGGGAGGATCGTTGCTGGCTCGTGGCCTGCGGTGACACGCGGGTGCGGCTGGGCGACACCAAGGGGCTGCGCTACCTGGCCGAGCTGCTCCGCAACCCCGGCTCCGAACGGCACGCTCTCGACCTGGTCGATCGGGTGGAAGGCCTAGCGCCCGGCGAGCCTGGCCTGGGCCGGCGCCACCTGGGGGACGCCGGCGAGCTGGTGGATGCCCGAGCCCGAACGGCCTACCGCCATAGGATCGAGGCGCTACGGACGGAGATAGATGAAGCCATCGAGGCCGGCTCCGAAGCCCGGGCCGAGACTCTCCAGACCGAGCTCGACCAGCTGGTGGCCCACCTGGCCCAGGCCTTCGGACTGGGCGGGCGGAGCCGGCGGGCCTCGTCGGCGGCGGAGCGGGCCCGCTTGAACGTCACCCGGGCGCTGCGGGCGGCGACGGCGAAGCTGGGCGAGGCCCTACCCGAGGCGGGGACGGTTCTCGATCGGAGGCTACGCACCGGCCTCTACTGCGCCTACGAGCCCCAGGATGACGACGAAGTCCGGTGGTCCGTTCACTTCGGCCTGAACGGAAAGGGCCCCAACCGAACGTCCTGAGAGCAACAACTGCTCGACTCAGGAGGTACCCGAATGACCGAGGCCCGTCACCCGTCGAAGGCAGGCCGCTGATGGACGCTCCCTACCAAGCGGCGCCCGATGTCCACGTCCTCCCTGCCAATCTCCCGCTGCCCGGCGTGGGGGTCCTCCCCATCAACGCCTACGTGCTGCTGGCCGAGGAGCCCGTCCTCATCGATACCGGGCTGGGGATGGACGGCGAGGACTTCATCGACGCCCTGGCGTCCATCGTCGACCCGAAGGCCCTTCGATGGGTCTGGCTGACCCACGACGACGCCGACCACACGGGGAACATCCAGCGTGTCTTCGAGGTGGCGCCCCAAGCCCGGCTCGCCACCCACGGGTTCGCGGCACTGCGGATGTCGTCGTGGTGGCCGGTGCCGCTCGACCGCGTGCACGCCATCCGGGTGGGTGACCGGCTGCCGGTCGGGGACCGGACCCTGCGGGCCGTCGCCCCTCCGCTGTACGACAACCCCATGTCCACGGGGCTCCTCGACGAGGCGACCGGCGCCTTGTTCTCGGTGGACTCTTTCGGGGCGTTTCTGCCCGAGCCGACCGAGGACGCGGCCGAGGTACCGAGCGACGCCCTGGCCGGCGGGATGCGGGCGTGGGCCACGTCCGATTCACCGTGGAGCCACATGGTCGATCGGCAGACGTACGGTCACGTGCTCGACGGCGTCCGCCGGCTGGCCCCGACCCGGATCTTCTCCTCGCACCTCCCGGCGGCGGGCGGAACGTCGCTCGACAGCTTCCTCCAGGTGCTGGAGTCGGTGCCCGACGCCCCCCCTGCCGTGGCGCCCAGCCACGAGGAGTTCAACCAGCTACTGGCGGCGATGATGGCGGCCCACGACGAGCCGCAACCGGCGGCCGCGATCTAGCAGGCAGGCGATACACCGGGCGGCAGGCGAGGTCAGCAGGCGGCGACCGTCGTCTGGGTCGGAGCCGACTCGGAGACGACACCTTCGCCTGCCGCCCGAATCGTCACCTGGAACTCGCCAGCGTTGTTGCAGGCTTCGGCGTCGTTGATCCCGAGGAACAGCCGC
Source organism: Acidimicrobiales bacterium (assembly GCA_046262035.1). Classification (GTDB taxonomy): domain Bacteria; phylum Actinomycetota; class Acidimicrobiia; order Acidimicrobiales; family AC-14; genus JBHENM01. The sequence continues at coordinate 10,116 of JBHENM010000490.1, forward strand.
CCCTCTTCCTCCAGGATGACGCTGATGCCGCTGCCGACGGCGAACGGCTCGCCGTCCTCTCCGACACTTCCGATGAGCGAGGCGTGGTTGCTGCTGTGCAGGAGATTGGTGTCGTAGCTGTTGTCGTCTGCCGTGTCCGGCACCCCGTCGGGGCTGAGCCTGTCCCCTTCCGTGACACTGCTGGAGATCTCCCCCGTGGCGACGACATCCAGCTGAGTCCCGGCCTTTACGTCGAGTCCGGTGTCGGTCCACACGCGCCGCGCCGGCACGATGATCTCCACGTGGGTCTCGCCATACGCTCCGCCCCCCTCGGGTTCGCCGCCGGTGTCATCGCCGCCACCCGCGGCAAGAAGCGCCCCCACTCCGAGGATTACCGCCAACACACCCCCGATCACCCAGATCAGCGTGCGGTTGGTGGCCGGAACCGTTGGTGCGGGCGCGGGCAGGCGGACCGTTGGCGCCGGCGAGGGCGTCGGGTTGACCGGCAGTGAAGGTCGGGGCGGCGGCGGGGTCGGGGGCAGAGCCGCGGGCCGTGCCGGTGGGGGCGTGGTCACGATGGGAACCGATGGCGGGCGAACTCGCGGAGGCGGAGGAGGAGGCGGCTTGGGAGCCGCGAGCTCCATCGCCTCGATTAGTTGGCGAACGTCGCCCGCCCACTTGGACCCACCTCGGATCTCGCTCGCCTGCCGAAGCGAAAGCGCGGTGATGTCTTCGGGAAGCTGCTCTTCTTCAGGCATCTCGGCGTCTTCGATCAGCACGGGAATGATGCCGACCTGGTTCTCCAGGGCCACCTTGATCTCGAAGCGCACCCAGTCGTTCGGCTTGTCCAGCCGCCGCACCCCGGCGTCGTCAGTCAGCGTCAGCCACTGCTTGCCGATGACGGCGAGAAGCACATCACACTTCGTGACGTTCGTGGTGATCTCGTCGACCCACTGCTGGCCGGGCCGGATGTTGTCGTCGACGAAGATGTTCTCCCGGCCGAACCTCTGGCTGAGCTGGTCAGCCAGACGTCCGGCCCAGGCTTCATTGACTCTGCGGTAGCAGATGAATGTCCGCAATGCGCTCACGAGGCCGCCTCCCCCCTTGGGTCGTCATCCTGCCCCGACTCAGGCCAGTGTCGCTCACAGCGCTGCGCACTGCCCGCTCTTGGACCCTGTGTTGGCCTGACCGGCGTTGGTGGGGGGCGGGCTGTTCCCGGCGCAGCCCAGGGTCTGGAAGAACGTGTTGGCCTTGATGACGGTGTTACCCGGGCCACCGTTGTTGATGTTGGCACTGTGGGACACCGCGTTGGCCCCGAAGGTCGTGGCCAAGTTGGCATTGAGGTTGACGGTGCCGGCGAACTGGTTGCCGGCGCAACCGTTGGCCGGGTCCCCGATCCGGATCGGCACCGGGGCGCTGGACACGCCCAGCGCTTGACCGGGCGGCGGACCCGAGACCTGACTGCCGCAAATGCTCAGGAAGCCAGGGGCGTTGGCCACGATGCCCTTGGCCACCTTGGAGTTCACCACCGTTAGCGCCCCACCGGGGTTCACGGTGACGGGCCCGACCACCTTGGAGTTGATGACCTGCACGCTCTCTCCGGCGTCGATAACCACGGGCCCGAGCTTGTCACCCGTGATGACCTCCGTGAAAGGCGGGGGCTCGAAGGCGGTGATGGTCACCGACTCGTTGGGCGCGTTGCAGGGTGAGGTGGCCGGGTTGTTGCTGGCGTCACCGTTGTAGACGGCGGTCCAGAAGTACGTCCCCACCGCCGCCGGCGTGAACCAACCGGAGGAGGTCGCTTGCGCGGTCAGGCCGTTGGTGGAGGCGAACACCTCGGTGGTGCACGTGTTGTCGCTGAACAGGCGGAACGTCACATCGCCGGTGGGGCTGGCCCCGCCCGTGAGGGTGGCGGTGTCACGCACCGGTGCGCCGAGCAGGTTGGCGGGCGATGCCTGTGTCGCGATGGTGGGGGTGGGCTTGGTCAGCCGGATCGTGAAGGTCAGCCTCGAGACCTCGTCGTTGTCGGTGTCCCCCTGGATCGTGATGGGGACGCCGCACTTGCCCGACGCTCCACCCGATATGGCGCCGTCTGCCCCCGACAGGCACTTGGCCAAGTCGACGGTGAGGTCGAGGCTCCTGCCCGGACCTGGTGTGATGTCTGACTGATCGTCGTCGCCACTGAACGTCGCGGGGTCGATCCCCGCGCCGTCCTCGTCCCAGATCTCGATCCTGATCGGGATCGAACCCGTCATCCCCGTGGTGTTCCCGAAGGGCCAGTTGGGATTGATGATCTCGTCCTGGGTCTGGGCGTCGCCGCGGTTCTGGGACACGAGGCCGTTGATCACGACCCGGGCGTAGAAGTCGGCGTTGCTCGTCTCGATACAGAAGGGTGCGCACAGGAAGTCGTGGTCCTCGAGCTCCTCGACCGTGTTGATGACCACGTTGGTGATCGGTTGCGCCACGGTCTCGGTGAAGAGCTTGTACAGGGCAGCAACGGCCCGGAAGCCACGTAGGTACGAGTTCTGGCGGATCCGGCCCAGGTCGCCGTCGTTGTTGTGATCGCCGTCGTCGTTGTCCTCCAGGTGCTCTGTGGTCCTGGGGCTCGAAATGGTAGCGGCCATGGTGGCGAGCTCCGTCGGGACCAGGCCGAGCGGGTCGAAGGTGTCACCGTCTACATCGTCGGAGGCGAAGAAGTCGGCGATCTGGTTGGTCGTGTACAT
>JBHENM010000491.1:0-3451 GCA_046262035.1 Acidimicrobiales bacterium
GCAGGAACCCAGTCCTCCTCCTGGACCAGCATCAGGGCGTCACGCACCCGGCCGTCGACGTCAAAGCCAATGGAGAAGCCGATGTTTCGCTCCACGAGGGCATCGACGAACCCGTGGGTGGCACCGGCGGAGTCGGCGCGCACCACGATGGGATGGACCACGGCGGCGGGATCGTCGCCGGCGCGGTGACCGGCCTGCCACGCCACCGGGAGCTGGGCCAGCGCGGCGTCGAGCATCTTCACGTGGTCGGCCGCAGTGTTGGCCCCGGCGTTGCCGGGCCGCAGCATCGACGCCAGGGCCTCGCCTGTCTCGTCGCACCACACCCCGAGGGGATGAAAGCCAAAGCCCCGCTTGTAGGTGGGGGCGGCGTCCTGTTTGTCGGAGTGGGCGTCGACCAGGGTGGCGTCGAAGTCCAAAGTCACCGTGGCCGGTTGCCCGCCGGTGGCCCACACCCGGGCCCGGGCCGTGGCCCGGGCGATGTCGATGGCGCGCAACTGCGCCGCGCTGACCGCTTCCATCGCCCGCCAGGCGGTGGCGTGGGAGGCCACCGGGCCGAACAGCGCCTCTTGGTCTCTCAGCACGGCCAGCTTCGACAGGCAGTCGGCCCCATCGGCGATGGCCACCGCCATGTGGGTGAGCACGACGCCCGGATCGTGGGTGTGCCAGGAGATGCCGCAGTCGCCCATGGCCACCGACAGCGCCTGCGTCAGACCTGCGCGGTCGGCCAGTTCGGCCAGCAACGCCGTGCCCGAATGCGACACCAGCCCCTCACCGTCGGTGGTCACCTTCAGACGCCGGACCGACTGGCTACGATGCACCTTCAAGGAGCCCTCCTCCTGTGGCGATTACCTGCGTCGAGAACAGGCATTCTCCCAGGTCAGGAGGGCTTTTTCGCGGAGCTACGACCGGTCAATCACGGGGCCGCGCGAACGATCGAGGCTAACACTAGAATAGCAAGGCGCGACGCACCTACGACGACGGCAACGAATCCAGGGCTCCTGACGCACCGCCGGAAATTGGTGCAAGGGCTCAGTGCTCCTTGACGCTGTAGACGAGCTTGAGCTGCGTTCCCGGGTAGGCCGTCTCGGAGGCGGTCAGATCGGCGCACAGGCTGGCGAGGGCTCGGGTCCGACGTGGCGCCGAGAGCGGGTCGAGCCGGACGTGGAGCGCGTCGCCGATGACCTCCATGTCGGCCGGGGCGGCGAAGATCTCCCGCAGCAGGCTGCGGGCCTCGTCATCGGCCCGGGCGTAGTGGGGGGCGAGCAGGCGGGCGAGGGCGCTCTCGGCGTTGTAGGTGGCCATGCGGATGGCGTCGTGGATGCGCTTGCGCTCGGCGTCGAGGCGGGCGGCGTCGGGGTGGACCTGACCGAGGGGGACCTTGGCGGGGATGGCCCGGGCGGCGGCCCCGAGCTCGGCGAGCTGGTCTCTCGCCTTGGCGAACGCCGTGGCCAACTCGGTCATCTCGCTGCGGCTGCGGCGGCCGTCGATGCGGGCCCGGCCCTCCTCGGCCTCGGCCGTCTCGAGGGCCGCCCGGGCCTGGCGCAGCTTGGCGTCGGCGTCGCGCCGGGCCGGGTTGGGCCACGAGGCGGGCGGCGTCGTCGTCGGCCTTGGCGTAGCTGTCGAGGGCGTCGAGGCCGTAGTGGGCCCGCATGTAGCGGAAGAAGTTCTCCTGGCGCCAGCGGCTGAACATGGCGTGGGTGATGGGCGCGGGGTCGGGGTCGGTGCGGGTGGTCAGCACCTGGGTCTGGTGGCCGGTGGCGGCATCGAGGCGGGTGATCTGGCGGCAGGCGAAGTAGCGCTGCTTCCCCTTGTCCTTGTAGGCGATGCGCACCCGACGGTCGACCAGCAGGTAGGTGTGGGCGTGCCCCGCGGGATCGACGAAGGTGTGCTCGAGGAAGAACCGGCGGGGCTCGGGGGGCTTGGGGCCCTTGCGGTAGGTCAAGACGTCGAAGCCGCCGTCCACCAGCTCGGCGAACAGCGCAGGCGACCACCCGCCCCGGTCGAAGGCGATGGTGGGGCGAGCGTCGGGGCCGACGAGCGTGCGCACCTCGGCGACGACCCGGTGCAGCTCACCGACGAGCGACGCCCCCGGTGGGGCCGACCACACCAGCAGGCCGTCACCGTTGGCGTCGGCCACCCAGGTGTCGACCTCGGCGGGCATCGACAGGCGCATGCGGGCCACATGCGCCTTGGGCACGTTGGCCAGGCCGTGGTAGGCCCGCACGTGGCCGTCGACGTAGAGGACGCCCATGGCCTCGGGGTGGGCCTCGGCGTGGCGGCGGGCCAGGCCGGCGAGCAGCCGGTCGGCCAGGCCCCGTTCGGCCAGGGCGGCCATGCGCCGGCGCAGCGTCTTGGGCTCCGGCGCCCGGTCCAGGCCGAGGAGGCGGCCGAGGTCGACGGGGCCGATGCGGGTCAGCCCCTCGGCCCGGGGCTCGCCCACCAGCGCGGCGAAGACCACGGTGAGGACGAGACTGCGCAGGCCGTAGAAGGCGGCCCGGGTGGCGCCGTAGACCTCGGTGGCGCAGGCCAGAAGCCCGGTGGCGGCCAGGGCGGGCAGCACCACCAGGGCACCGGCGAGGGGCAGCGACGCCCCGGGGGTGATGCGGGGGGCAGCCTCGGCCAGCTCGCCACGGCGGGCCGCCTGGCGCTCGTCCTGGCGGGGCTCGGGGCGCGCCAGCGGCTGCAGGTCGCCCCCGGCCTCCGAGGCCGGGGTCGAGGGGGTGGGCGACGGGGCTGGCGTGGCGGCCAGGGCCCTCGACACCGTCCCCGCCCCCACGCCCACCTGAGCGGCGATCGTCGCCCGCGACGCGCCCTCGGCCCGCAGCCGGCGGATCTCGGCCACCTTGTCCTCGGTCAGCTTCGACGGCCCCCGGGGGCCAGGCCGCTCGGGGGCCAGCGCCGCCACTCCGCCCGCCCGGTAGTCCCGCCTCCAGCGCCACAGCGTGACGTCGTCGGTGCCGAAGGCGGCGCACACCTCGACGGGGCGGGCAGCTCCCGTCTCCACCAACTGCACCGCGGCTAGCCGCCGGGCGGCCACGTCGACTGGCTGCCAGCACCACGTCGCCATACCCCACACGAACACGACGCCACCGTCGTCGGACTCGTGCACGTCCACGCCGTTGGCGACTGGCGAGGAGCCCGCAGGAGCGGCAGGCACCGGCATCGGACAACCCTTGCGCACCGCCAGCCCGGCTGCCACCACCGCCACCTCCCGGCTAAAGTCCTTCAGTAATTATGGACTACCGAGGTCGGCGAGTGGTGGATACTCCTTGTTCCGCAAGGGTTTCAGCTCACTGTGTCAGGAGCCCTGGATTCCCGCTGAGCCAGCACTGCCGCCTAGCCACGAGCGTCGGGCCAGGGCGCCGATCCTCGCCGCGGCGGCCCTCGGTCTGACGCTGGGCGTCATCTCTCTCGCCAGCTACTCGGTCGTGAGGGGGGCCAGCTCGACGCA
>JBHENM010000492.1:0-6695 GCA_046262035.1 Acidimicrobiales bacterium
CCCCGAGCTCGCCGTCTCCTCCCGCTCCGCCCCCGAGCGCGCCGCCGCCTCCCGGACCACCCACGCCTCCTCCGAGCGCGCCTCCGCCTCCGTCCTCGCCTCCCCCTTCGAGCCCGCCTCCGCCTCCGAGCCCGCCTTCGCCGCCCAAACCCGGCCCACCGCCCGGCCCTCTGGGGTCGTCCCCGCTTCCGCCAGCCCCCGCTTCCGCCGACCCCCGGCCGCCCGTAGCCCCGAGGCCGCCCACCGCCCCCAGCCCGACGCCACCGTCGAACGCCCCTCCTCCCCCGGCCCGGCCCTCACCGCCCCCCAGCGCACCGCCGGCCCCTCGACCGCCCGCCTCACCGCCGCCGCCTGCTCCCCGGCCGCCACAACCCTCGCCGCCGTCGGGGGGCCAGGAGACACGCCCGCCGGGCGCGGCCGGAACCCGACCGCCACCGTCGGGGGGCCAGGAGACACGGCCACCCGGCGCGGCCGGAACCCGCCCACCGCCGCCTCGTCCGTCACAGCCGCCGGTGACCCGCCCCTCGGTTGCCGGTCCACCCCCTCCGGCCCGCTCGCCCGCCGGCTCACCGCCCGCCGCGGCCAGGCGCCCGCCGACCGGCCCGCCTCCCGCCGCGCCCGCAAGCCGCCCATCGGCCCCTCCCCCTCGCCCGGCTCCGCCCCGCCCGTCCTCGGGTGAACCCGGGCCCGGGCTCTACAACGCCGACCGGGACGAGGCCGACGAACGCCTGGCCCGCTGGGGCGGTCTGATGGTCAACCTCGGCCTGGCCCTGGTGGCGGTGGTCATCGCCCAGGTGATCTCCTCCATCGTGGAGGGGCTGGTTGTCCCCGAGCAGATCGAGAATGCGCCCGCCACCGACCTCCTCCACCGGCTGGGCATCCCCTTCGCCCGCTTGGGGCCGACGACCATGCTGCTGCTCGTGTCCGGGCTCGTTCTGATGTCGCTCCCGGGCCTCCTCGGCCGGAAACCCTCACCGGTCCACGACCGCCTCATAAGCATGGCGCTGGCCGTCATCGTGGTGCTGGCCGTCATCGTCGCCGTCGGCAGCCTTCTCGCCGTCCGCCACCTTCTCCACGAGTACACCGGCCGGGGCCAGAACCCGCCGCAGTTCGTGAGGGTCGGGTTCGCCACGTTCTTGCTGGCGACGCTGGGAACGGGGGCGGTCGCCATCTTCGGCTCCCTGGCTGCGGCCAGCCTCCGCCGGCGCCGCTGACGCCCGATGAACGGGGCGGCGCTCACGCTCGCCCAGCGCCGGGTGACGGAGGACCTGATGGCCCTCGGTCAACCCCGTCCCCACTTCGACCCGGCCGCGGCCACCGACCTGCGGGCCCGGACCGAGGAGGCGCTCGCCCCCCTGGCCGAGGCCCTTGCTCCCGACGTCCTGTGGCTGGCCAAGAGCGGGCTGGCCCAGGTCCACGCCTGCGAGGCCCACTACCTGGCCGAGCTCGGCCCGCTGGGGCCGTGGAGCGTGGCCATGGCCGAGGGAGAGGTGACCCACCGGGCCATCCAGCTGTCGATCGCCGTCGACGACACGCCGATCCCCCTCGAACTCGTCGACCGCGCCATGGCCCAACTGGCAGCCGACGAGGCGGGACCGCTGGGGTCGTTCCTGGCCACCCTCCTCCCCGCGGGACGGGCGGAGCTGCGGGCCGGCGCGGCCAACGGAGTGGCCACCTTCCTGGAGTGCTGGCCGCCGATCTCGCCCGCCTGGTGGCCCCGGACCGAGCTGCGGGTGCGGGCCGACCTGTGCGGCGGGAGGGTGGTCCTCCAGGGCAAGATCGACCTCGCCCTGGGCCGGGCCGTGGGGACGGAGGCGCGCTGCCTGTTCGTGGACCTCAAGACGGGAGGCCGGTACCCGGCCCACCTGGACGATCTCCGGTTCTACGCCCTCGTGCAGGCCATCCGCATCGGCGTGCCCCCCTTCCGGGTCGCCAGCTACTACCTCGACTCGGCCAGCTTCCACGCCGAGGACGTGACCCCGGACACCCTCGAGGTCGCCCTCCGGCGCACGCTGGACGGGGCCCGCAAGATGGGGGAGCTGCGGTCGGGGCAGCGACAGGCCGAGGTCACGCCCTGTCCGCGCTGCCGTTACTGCCGGGCCCGCAGCACGTGCCCGGGCGCCGGGGTGTGGGAGGAGCGACGTCAGGCGGAGGCGGGGGAGCTGGCCTGAGCCTCGGCCCACAGGCCGGCGACCACCTCGGGGGCGGCGGACCGCAGGTCCACGCCCCGCTCTCGGGCCAGCCGCTCGACCTCCACGAAACGGTCCCGGAAACGCACGGTCGTGGCTCGCAGGGCGGCCTCGGGATCCACCCCCGCCTCCCGGGCCTGGCTCACCACCTGGAACAGGAGGTCACCGATAGCCGAGCCCGGCGCCCCGGCACCCGCCGACACCGGCTCCAGGCCCACCGACGCCGCCTTGCGCTGGACCTTGTGGGCGTACAGCAGGGAGGGGAAGTGCCCGGGGATGCCGTCCATCAGGCTGGCGGCGCCCTTCTCGGCCTGCTTGAGGTGCTCCCAGTTGCGCATCACCTGCCCCGCCGTGTCCGCCTGCACGTCCCCGAACACGTGGGGATGACGCCCCACCAGCTTGTCGTGCACCCCGCGGGCCACGTCGGCCAGGGTGAACTCACCCGCCTCGGCAGCGAGGGTGGCGTGGAAGACGACCTGGAACAGCAGGTCGCCCAGCTCCTCCTCCAGGTGGGGATAGCCGCTCCCCGCCCCCCCGGCGTCCAGCTCGGAGACAGCGTCGAGAACCTCGTACGTCTCCTCCAGCAGGTGACGGGTCAGGGACTGGTGGGTCTGCTCCCGGTCCCACGGGCACCGCTGGCGCAGGGTGCGCACCAGCTCGGCGAAACGGGCGACTTCGCCGGCCACGGGGGCCGCCAGTTCGGGGATGTACAGGGTCGTGAGGTGGTCGACGTCGCCCTCGCGGTCCAGATCGGCCCACGCCACCGTCCGGACCCGCTCGTCGGGAAGCCCGAGGTGGTGGAGGACGGTGACCTCCGCCGGGGGCTCGCCCTCGACGGCCAGCTTTACGTCGGACAGGACCGCGGTGGAGTCGCACTGCGCCACCAGCAGCGGCCCCCGCTCGCCGGCGGCCTCCACCGCGAAGCGGTGGCCGTCCACCAGCCGTACTCCGGCAGCCACGGGGTCGACTTCCAGCCGGGCCCACGCCAGGTTGAGGAAGGACATCCCGGCCAGCACCTCGACCTCCAGCCGCGGGTTGGCCAGCAGCAACTCCACCGTGCGCTCGGCCACCATGGGCGAGCCGGGGACGGCATAGAGCACGGGGCTTTCTTCGGCGGCGGCCTCGGCCAGGGCTTCCACGATCCCGGCGTAGACCTCCTCCAGGGAGCCAGCCTTGTCATACAGCGCGTCGAACGTGGTGGCCGAGGGCACGGCCGCGGCCGAGGGATGGCGCGAGGTGCGCACGAACCGCCTCTCCACCCGGTCGATGGCGGATCGCACGGCACCGGTCAGGAGGTCGGGACCGGCCGGCCCGAGGCCCACGACGACGATGGCGGGAGGCACGCCTCCTACGGACGAAGGGGCTGGATTCCGCTCCCGGGCGGGGTGCTCGACTGGGGCGCAACCGTGGTCGAGGGCGCGGCCGGAGGCACGACGGTGAGGGCCTTCTTGTCGAAGGTCCCGTACTTGGGGTTGACCGTGATCTTGGCCTTCTCCACGGCGCCGTTGAGCCAGTCCTGAAGCTTGCTCCGGCTGCCGGTGACCACCCGCTCCCGGGCCTGGGCGACGACCTTGTCGAACGGCGGCACCGTCCGCGAGGTGACCTTGATGAGGTGGAACCCGAACTGGGTCTGCACGGGGTTGCCCACCTCGTTGATGGGCTGGCTCATTACGGCCTGGACGAACTCGGGCACGGACACCGTGTCGGCGCTGATCTCGCACCCCAGCTCGCCGTTCTGGTCCTTGCTCTGGGTGTCCCTCGACTCGGCCCGGGCCACGGCGGCGAAGTCCTCGCCTCCGGCCAGCCTGCCCTTGACCTGGTCGGCCTTCTCCTTGCTGGCGACCAGGATGTGGCTCACGCAGGCCTGGGAGAACTCATCCTTGTGGCTGTCGTAGTAGGCCTTGGCCGCCTCGTCACCGGTGGCCTTGCTGCCGGAGAGGGCGACGGTGAGGGCGTCGACCCGTGCCGCCCGCTCCACCAGGGTGTCCTGGTACTCCTTGGGGAAGCCTTTGAGGATCTCCTCGCCGCCGGCCTGCTCGGTCACCGCCGTCCTGGCCGACGTCAGCTCGCTCGGCGAGATCACGATCTTCCGGCGCTCGATCTCCCGGTCGACGAGCACGTACTGGATCTGACGCCCGAGAACCTGGCCGGTGAAGGCGGCGTCGAACGTGCCCTGACCACTTCCTCGGACCTGCACCCGGGACTCGATCGACTTGAGATAGGGCTCGTTGGCGGCGATGAAGCGCATCTCCGCTTCGAGGTCGTCCTGGCTGACGGTGATGCCGTCGACCTTGGCCGCGAACGGCGTGGCCGAGCCGCATCCGGCCAGTAGGAACACCAGACCCAGAGCGAGCGCGACGGAACAGGGGGTCGAACGTCGGTTCACGGTGTCGTTGATAGTACCGGCGTCTGCTCCGCCGGTACCAACGCCCCCAGGAGCACGGTCAGGGCCTCGGCCGGGTCTGCCGTCCGGGGGATGGGCACCACGAGCTGAGCGAGGTCCTCCTTGTAGACCGCATCCCGGATCAGGCGCTGCAGCCGGATGCGCTGGCTGGTGAGGAGCGAGATGGGCCCCAGCCGGGCCACGCCGCGGGAGACGTTGACCTCCCGGACCCCGAGGCGAGCGCACTCCGCCCGCAGGCGGGCCACCCGCAGGAGGGCCTCGGCCGGCTCCGGCGGAGGCCCGTAGCGGTCGACCCACTCGGTGCGGATGTCCTCCACCTCGGCCAGGCTGGTGACGGTGGCCAGGCGCCGGTACGCCTCCAGCCGCTGCTCCTCGCGGGCCACGTAGTCGGGAGGCAGGTTGGCGTCGACGGGGACGTCGAGGCGCACTTCCGCCGGCTCCCGGACGGGTTCGCCCTTCAGCTCGGCCACCGTCTCCGCCACCATCTGCACGTAGAGGTCGTAGCCCACGGCGGCGATGTGGCCCGACTGGCTGGGGCCGAGCAGGTTCCCGGCACCCCTGATCTCGAGATCACGCATGGCGATCTTGAACCCCGACCCCAGCTCGGTCTGCTCGCCGATGGTCTTGAGCCGCTCGTAGGCCTCCTCGGTGAGCTGCCGGTCGGGTGGGAAGAAGAGGTAGGCGTACGCCCGCTGGCCGGCCCGGCCGACCCGCCCCCGCAGCTGGTGGAGCTGGCCCAGGCCCATGAGGTCGGCCCTGTCCACCACCAGCGTGTTGACCGTGGGCATGTCGATGCCCGACTCGATGATCGTGGTGCAGACCAGGACGTCGTAGGCGCCCTCCCAGAAGTCGAGCACCATCCGCTCCAGCAGGGCCTCGTCCATCTGCCCGTGGGCCACGGCGATGCGGGCCTCGCGCACCAGCTCCCGCAGGCGGGCCGCCACCCGGTCGATGTCCTGGACCCGGTTGTGCACGAAGAACACCTGGCCCTCCCGCAACAGCTCCCGCCGGATGGCCTCGGTGGCGGCCCGCTCGTCGTACTCGCCCACGTAGGTGAGGATGGGCTGACGCTCGGCCGGGGGGGTGTTGAGCAGGGTGAGGTCCCGGATGCCGGTGAGGCTCATCTCCAGGGTGCGTGGGATCGGCGTGGCCGTGAGGGTGAGGACGTCCACGTTGGTGCGGAGCTTCTTAATGGCCTCCTTGTGGGTCACCCCGAAGCGCTGCTCCTCGTCCACCACCAGCAGGCCGAGGTTGCGGAAGCGGATGTCGGCCGACAGCAGTCGGTGGGTGCCCACGACCACGTCCACCGACCCGTCGGCCAGGCCCTCCACCACCTTCTTGGCCTGGCCCGGCGTGAGGAAGCGGGACAGCACCTCGACCCGGACGGGGTAGCCGGCGAAGCGCTCGGAGAACGTGCCGAAGTGCTGCTGGGCCAGCAGGGTGGTGGGCACGAGCACGGCCACCTGCATGCCGTCCTGGACCGCCTTGAACGTGGCCCGCAGCGCCACCTCGGTCTTGCCGAACCCCACGTCGCCGCAGACCAGGCGGTCCATGGGGACCGGGGCCTCCATGTCGGCCTTCACATCCGCGATGGCCTTGGCCTGGTCGGGGGTCTCGATGTACGGGAATGCCTCCTCGAGCTCGTGCTGCCACGGCGTGTCGGGCGGGAAGGCGTGCCCGGGGCTGGACACCCGGATGCGGTAGAGGGCGACGAGCTCCTCGGCGATCTCCCGGACGGCGGCCCGCACCTTGGAGCGGGTCCGCTGCCAGTCGCCCCCGCCCATGCGGGACAAGGTCGGGGAGTCGCCGCCTGTGTAGTGGCGGACGGTGTCGATCTGCTCGGTGGGGACGTAGATCTTGTCGTTGCCCCGGAACTCGAGCAGCAGGTAGTCGCGCTCGGCCCCTCCGATCGCCCGCTTGACCATGCCGGCGTAGCGGGCCACCCCGTGCTGGTAGTGGACGACGTAGTCCCCCGGGTTGAGGTCGTCGAAGAAGCCGGCGGCGTCGGTGCGCCGGGGCCGGGGCCGGCGGTGGACTCGGCGCCGGCCGGTGACATCGCCCTCCACCAGCACGGCCAGCTTGATGTCGGGAAGGATGAAACC
>JBHENM010000493.1:0-1860 GCA_046262035.1 Acidimicrobiales bacterium
AGCTTCTCCAGGGCCACGAGGTTGTCGGCCACAAAGCCGGGCTTGAGCAGCAGGTCCTCCGGCGGATAACCGGTGACGGCCAGCTCGGGAAAGACGGCGAGGTCGCAGTCCGCCTGCTCGGCCTGTTCCAGGGCGGCCAGAGCCCGGTCAACATTGCCGTCCAGATCACCGACCACGGTGTTGATCTGGCATGCAGCGACGCGCAGGCGGGGCACCGCCTGCCAGGTTATCGCCGAGCACATTCACCCATTCGTGGTTCGACAGGCGTAGCATCATTCGTCCATGGACGATGGCTTGCTCGTCCAGCGCGCCGCGGATGGCGACCAGGACGCCCTGGGTGCCATCTACCAGCGCCACGCGAGCCAACTTCACGACTACCTCTGGTGGGTTTTGCGCGACCGCGCCGAGGCCGCGTCCGCCCTCAAGGACACCTTCCGGGTTGCCGCCGCACGGTTGCCCGAGCTGAAGGAACCGGAGAGGTTGCGAGCGTGGCTTTTCGCCATAGCCAGCCGCGAAGCACTGCCCGAGGGTCGGCGAGGGTCGCCGTCCGAGGGTGCGGCTTCCGATCGGGTGTTCGGGGAGTTCGACCGGGCCATGGGAATCGCTCTCTCCCCCCGGGAGCGAGCGCTACTCGACTTGCGGTTCCGCCACAAGCTGGAAGGCCAGGACCTGGGGGACGCCATGGGCGTCAAGCCCGATCGGGCCGAGGCCTGGCTTCGCCGACTGACGGCCACGGTCGAGGGCTCCCTCCTGGTCAACATCCTGATCCGTGCGGGCAGGAAGGACTGCCCCGAGCTCGACACCCTCCTCGAGGGCGAAGAGGGTGAGCTCGATGCCGCTACTCGCAAGGAGATCGCCCGCCACGCCGAGGCCTGCGAGACCTGCGGGAATCGCAAGCCCCAGGCCGGTGTCGCCGCCCTCCTGTCCATGGCCCCTTCGGCCACTGCGCCCGCAGAGCCGCTGACCGAGGTCTTCGAAAGCGTTGAGGTCGGGACGCACTCCGGCCGGGCCTGGTCGCGCCGGCGCCGGGGGTTCCCCTTCGTACCTGTCCATCAGCGCCGCCGGCTGGCGGCCGCAGCCGCAGCTCTGGTGATGGTGATCGCCGCTCTCGTGTTCCTCATCACCCGCGATTCGGGCGGGCCCGAGCAGGTGGCCAGCGTGGGCTCGACCACCATCCGATCAGTCCCCTCGTCCACCACCACCAGGTTCACGACGTCGACGTCGACGTCATCCGTGCCGCCCAGCACCGCACCGGGCGCCTCCACCACTGTTCCTTCCGGAGCGGGAGCCGGCCGTGGAGCCGGCGTTGGCGCCGGAGCGGGCACGGCAGGAGCAGGAACGGGAGTCGGCGTTTCAGGGCTGGACGGCTTGGGAGGAGACGGCGGAGGGGACCCCGGCGGGGAAAGCCCCGCTCCCGACCCGGACACTGAGCCACTGCCCGACGAGACGCCGCCCGGTACGCAACCTCCGCCACCCGAGGCTGACACCCAGGGTCCCATTCTGAGCGAGCTCAGACTGGTTCCCTCGGCCGTCAGCGCCCGGCCTGGCTGTGGCGGCTCGGCGACGGCCGCGCTGAGCTTTCACGCCAGCGATCCGTCGGGAATCGCCAGCGTCGAGGTGATCGCCGCCGGCGCCCCAGACCCTCAAGTGCGGTCACTCGGCGGCGGGATGTACGAGGCCACGATCGGTCCCTTCGACCTCCCCATCTCCGGGGATATTCCTATTGCCGTCGAGGCGACGGACGGTGCTGGAATCAAGGCCGCCGACACGATCCCCGTCACCCTGCGCTGCTAAGAGCCCCGGCCGGCCCCACCATCGCGCTGCCAGACTGCGCACGTGCGCAGTACCGCTCTCCAGGAG
>JBHENM010000494.1:0-21978 GCA_046262035.1 Acidimicrobiales bacterium
GGCGGTCGAAGTGGACAGACCATCTCCAGGAGGAGCACATGCTCAAGGACAGCCCGGCGTTCAGCGGTTACTCGGTCAACGACCTCGACGCGGCGAAGGACTTTTACCGCGGCAAGCTGGGCCTCGAGGTCACGGAGGAGCCGGCGGGGCTCGGTCTCAAGCTGGCCAGCGGGGGCACCGTGTTCATGTACCCGAAGGACAACCACGAGCCGGCGACCTTCACCGTCCTCAACTTCCCGGTCGACGACATCGAAGCGACGGTCGACTCTTTGACGGAGCAGGGCGTCGCCCTGGAGCGCTACGACGGCTTCGACCAGGACGAGCGCGGTATCGCGTCTGGCGAACCAGGTCCACGGATCGCCTGGTTCAAGGACCCCGCGGGGAACATCCTTTCCGTCCTTCAGGTCTGATCCGACTTCTCAGTCGGCCAGCAGGAGCCGCCGGAAGCCCTCGGCGTAGCGGACTCCGGCCAGGCGGCCCCCGTCCTCCGCCCGTTGGCGCAGGAGCGAAGCCAGCCACTCCGCAGTCCCGCCTTCGTGCCCGAAGGCCGCCGCCTGGAGCTGGCTCCGATGACACAGCAGGGCCTGGATCTTGGCGTCCAGGGTGTCGCCCACGTCCACCCAGACGTTGGGCTCCAGAGTGCCGGACAGCAGCATCCCCCCCACCTGGTGGGGAGGGCCGGCCTCGGGGAAGTAGTGCGGGCTACCGGCCGCCGGTGACACGGCGTCGAGGGTGGCCCATCCCGCCACCCGGTGGTCGTGATGGTTGAAGTAGGTCTCCCCGAAGAAGACGGCCGTGGGATCAGGGCAGATCACCACGTCGGGCTTCACCCGCCGCACGGTGCCCACGATGCGAGCGCGAACCTCGGCCGTGTTGGCCAGCTCCCCGTCGGCCACCCCCACCTGCTCGTGTCCGGCGAGGCCCAGCACCGCGGCCGCCTCCGCCACCTCCCCCGCCCGCTGCTCGGCTAGGGCCTCCGGGTCGGTGTCAGGGTCACTGGACCCCTTGTCGCCCCGGGTCAGGAGGAGGAGGTGGACCTCGGTGCCGGCCGACGTCCAGCGGGCGACGGTCCCACCGCACGAGATCTCGGGATCGTCGGGGTGGGCGTAGACGGCCAGCGCCCGGGCCGGCGCATCGTCGATCAGATCCGGGAGCTCCGGCATGCTTCAGCGCACCTCAGGCGGGTGAAGCGGCCAGTGCCTTCATGGCCCGCTCGACGCCCGCATCGTCGACGTCGTGGTGGGTCATGAGGCGGACGGTAGCCGGTGCGATGGTCCCGGCCAGGACCCCCTCCCCGGCCAGGTGGTCGAGCAGCGCCGACGGCTGGGAATGGGTGAAGGTGACGCAGTTGGTGAGGATGCCGGCGGGGTCGCACCCGGCTTCCGGCCAGCGCTCGGCCACGGCCTCGGCCAGCCGGCGGGCCCGGTCGTGGTCCTCGACCAGGCGCTCCACCATCTTCCGCAGCGCCACCAGTCCGGCGGCGGCGATCACCCCGGCCTGGCGCATCTGTCCCCCCAGGCCGGCCCGCTCTCGCCGGGCCTCCTCCATCAGCGCGGCCGGGCCGGCCAGGACCGAGCCCACGGGCGCCGCCAGGCCCTTGGACAGGCAGCACATGACGGTCGTGGCGCAGGCCGCGTACCGGTCAGCGGAGACACCGGTGGCGACCTCGGCGTTGAACAGGCGGGCGCCGTCGAGGTGGACGGGCAACCCGGCGACGGCGGCCGCCTCCCCCACCGCTCGCAGCCGATCGAGGGGCCACGGGATCCCGTTGGCCGGCATGTGGGTGTTCTCCACGCACACCAGGCTGGGTTCGGGCTGATGGTGCCGGGCCGCCTCGACGGCCCAGGCCACGCCCTCCGGATCGATGGTCCCGTCCCCGTCGTCCACCAGATGGAACTGCACTCCGGCGTTCCGGGCCGCGGCCCCGTTCTCGTAGAGGACCACGTGCTGACGCCGCCCGGCCACCACCGCCGTGCCCGGCCGGGCCAGGATCCGGAGGACGAGCTGGTTGGCCATGGTGCCCGACGGCACGTACAGGGCCGCTTCCTTGCCCACCCGATCGGCGAACGCCTCCTGAAGGGCATTGACCGTGGGGTCCTCCCCGTAGAGGTCGTCACCGACCTCGGCCTCGGCCATGGCCCGGCGCATCTCGGGGGTCGGCCGGGTGACGGTGTCCGACCGGAGGTCTACGAAGGGCGGGGCCATCGACGGACGGTATCCCGCCGGGGAGCGGCCACCGCGTAGCGTGCCGTCCGTGGAAGAGGACGTCGAAGCGCTGGCCCGCTTGGCCGAGGACGTGGCCCGCGGTGCCGGTGACCTGTTGCGCACGGGACTCTCACGGCTGCGGGAAACGGTCACCACCAAGACGAGCGACACGGACATGGTCTCGGAGATGGACCACGCCGCAGAGGAGCTCATCGTCTCGCGCCTGCTCGAGGCCCGGCCGGACGACTCGATCCTGGCCGAGGAAGGTAGCGGCCGGTCCGGCTCGAGCGCCGTTCGGTGGGTGATCGACCCGTTGGACGGGACCACCAACTACCTCTACGCCCATCCCGCCTACGCAGTGTCCATCGCCGCCGAGATCGAAGGCGAAGTCGCCGTAGGCGTGGTCGCCGACCCCTCTCTCGACGAGGTGTTCACTGCCGTCCGGGGGGGCGGGGCCTTCCTGAACGGTGAGCCCATCTCCCACTCCGGCCAAGACGACGTGGCCACCAGCCTGCTCGCCACCGGCTTCTCCTACGTCGCCGAGCGCCGGGCTCGCCAGGCCCAGGTGCTGGCCCGGATCCTGTCCACCGTGCGCGACATTCGCCGCCACGGCGCGGCGTCGCTCGACCTCTGTTGGGTCGCGTGTGGGCGGGTCGACGCCTACTACGAGGTCGGCCTGGAGCCATGGGACATCGCTGCCGGAGCCCTCATCGCCGCCGAGGCGGGCGCCCTGGTGTCCTCCATCGAGGGCGGTCCGCCGTCGGCAGCCTCGGTCTTCGCCGCCGCCCCGGCCGTGGGCCCGGCCCTGCTCGCCCTCCTGGCCGAAGCCGGCGCCCCTTAGGTCCTCAGCCGGTGCCGGGCCACGACAGGGTGACGTACTCCCGGGTGGCGGGCTCGGGAAACGCAGCCAGGGCCTCCTCCACCTCGGGCTGGCGCTCGGGGTGAAGGCACAGGCGCCGGGTGAGGAAGGCCAGGCGGTCGGCGTGGCGGACGTGTCGCCGGGCCGGTCGGTCCTCCCGTTCGAGCTGCGACTCGATTCCCGCCTCCAGTAGGACCGACACGGCGTCGTCGGCCGTGGGCCCCTCGGGCCGCTGGAGGTCCCAGAAGTGGCGCCACAGCCCGTTCGTACCTGTGACCGGATGTCTTCCCGTTATCTCCACGACTACCCGGTGGCGGGCGTGGGCGGTCAGCGCCGTGGCGAAGGCGGCCAGGCCGGGCACGTTGTAGAGGACGTGGTGGGACACGACCACGTCGGCCACCGGCGCCTCCCCGCTGGCTTCCGGCCACGGGCCGCGCACCTCCTGGTGGGCGATCCCCCTGTCCTCGGCCGCCCGGGCGAAGGCGGCGAGCATGTCGGCGCTCTGATCGACACCGACAACGAGGGTGGCGGGAGGCGCCAGGGGAAGGCTGGCGGCGCCCCCGCCCACTCCGACATCCAGTACCGTCCCCCGGGCGGGCAGGGCCTCGAGGGCCCGGTGGCGGGCGGGCGTGTCCACCGGCTCGTCCTGGGCCGGAGCCGGGAACAGGCTCGGCGGCAGCTGCCAGGGGTCGGCGGAAGCCTGCCGGCGGATCTCCTCAGGGATCTCCCACCCGGCCAGCGCTTCCGCCCACCGTCGCTCGGCCTCGCCCACGCCCGTCAGTCCCGCACCACGATGGTGCCTGCCAGCCGGTCGTGGATCCCCCGGCGCAGGGGGTCGAGAGCGAGGGCAGCTCGCACGAGGAGGGCCAGGATCCACCCCACGACGTGGACCTGGACGGCCAGGGCCGGCAGTACCCATCGCAGGATCGCCCGCTTCCAGCCGGGAACCCGCCCGTCACCGATGCCCACGACCCGGGTGCGCACGATGGCCTTGCCCAGCGTGCGCCCCCACAGGGCGGTCGGAACCACCTCGTAGAGCACCAGGAGGCGAAGCCCAACAGGGCCAGGAACCGGGTCACGTCGGGGCCCAGATCCTCGGTCCGCACCGCCCCTTGCAGGAGCATGCCCGGCGTGACAAGGACGGTGCCGACCAGGGCGACGTCCGCCGCGAACCCGACCACTCTCTGCCCGGGCGAGGCCAGCCGGTCCAGCTCGGCCGCGGTCCGGGCCTGCCCCGCGGGCGAGGGTCCGTCTGCGGGAAGGTCCTCCATGCGGCGCCCAGTATGTCGGGATCCGCCGCCCGCTACGCAAAGAAGTGGTGGCAGGGCCCGGTGGGAAGGCCCTGCCACTCCGCCGTTCACTCCGTGAAGTCGACGCCGTTGTCGCTTCCCGAGCCGTGCTTCCATCGCCATTTTCCGCCTTGGACGCCCGCCGGTCTGTGCCCGCGGACACGTTCTGGACGTGTCGGCGCGCACACTCCGAACGGTGGCTCAGGGGACCAGGACGGGCGCACCGGACGTGAAGGAGATCCGGTCGATCCAGAGTGACCGGGCGCCTCCGTTGTCGTACCCGATCCGTCCGGGACTCCAGGCGTGGTAGGCGATGCGGGTGCGACCGGTGTCGTCGCTGAAGAACGCCGGCCCGCCCGGGCCCACGGCGTCCCCGTGCGACGCCATCCAGGGCGCTGACGTGGTGACTTTGGTGCACGGTCCCAGCGGGGTGGCGCACGTCGCATAACCGGTGGCCGATTCGGCGCTGTCCCATCGGTTGGCCGAGTAGAAGAGGTAGTAGGTGCCGCCGGCGAAGACCATGGCCGGGCCCTCGACAACCCCGCCTTCCCACGGCTGGTCGGAATCGAGGAGGCGCACGGTGCTCCCCGACAGAGAGAGCCCGTCGGGCGTCAGCCTGCGTCCCCACAGGCTGGTCGGCCGGCCCAACGCGTTGTCGTCGCTCTTCCAGAGCAGGTAGGCGCTCCCGTTCCGGTCGACGAAGGGATAGGGATCGATGGATCCGCCCCGGTCGAGTTGGCAGATCAGAGGCCGCAGGGAGAGGTCGAGGAACGGCCCCTGAGGGAGCAGGCTGATGGCGGTGGAGATGCACTGCCGTCCCGACGACCGCTGGCGCACGGTGTAGTAGAGGACGTAGTGGAGACCGCGCTTCAGGACGCCGGGAGCCCAGGTGCGGCCCCACTCGCCCCACAGCGGCAGGACGGGCAGGGCGTTACCCAGGTCCTTCCAGTCCATGGTGTCGGGCGACTCCATGTGCTGCACGCTGAGGGAGCCGTTCTGGGTGCCATAGGCGTGGTAGGTCCCGTGCACCGGAAGCACGAAGGGATCAGGAAAGTCGCCCGGGTAGGACGGAGCGGTAGAGGCGGCCGACGCTGGACCCTGGAAGGCAGCCACCGCCACGAGGGCGCCGACCAGTCCCGCCAGCCACCGACGCCGCCGTCCCACCATTCAGACGGTGAAGCGCACCGGGAGGTCGACAAGGCCGCGGAGGGTGAGGCTGTCCCGGTGCCGCGGTTGGTCCACCAGCAGCTCCATGGTCGAGAAGCGGTCCAGCAGCCGCTCGAACACGATCTGGCCCTCCAGCCGGGCCAGCGCCGCCCCCAGGCAGTAGTGGATGCCGCTCCCGAAGCTGAGGGGGGCACCTTCGGAGCGGCCCACGTCGAGCCGGTCGGGGTCGGTGAAGCGAGCGGGGTCGCGGTTGGCCGCGCCCAGGAGCGTGAGCACGGCGGCGCCGGCCTCCATGGGATGACCGAGGACCTCGAGGTCCTCGTACACGGCCCGGGCGTCCACCTGAACCGGGCTGTCGTAGCGGAGGAGCTCCTCGACTGCGGGACGTATCAGGGTGCGGTCGCGGCGCAGCCGCTCCAACTGGTCGGGGTGGCGGAGCAGGGCCAGCAGGCCGTTGCCGATCAGGCTGGTGGTGGTCTCAAACCCGGCGGCGAAAAGGAGGATGGCGGTCGACACCAGCTCCTCCTCGGTGAGTTGGTCACCCCGGTCCTCGGCCTCGATGAGCTGGCTGAGCAGGTCGTCCTGCGGACGGGCCCGGCGCTCGGCCACCAGGTCCAGGAAGTACTTCTCCATGGTCTCGCTGGCGGCAGTGGCGGCCGACAGGGCCTCGGGGGTGATGGACAGCTCCAGCACGGCCGTGCTGGCCCGGACCAGGGGCTGGAACTGGGCCCGATCTTCACGGGGCACACCGAGCATCTCGCCGATGACGGTGACCGGTAACGGGAAGGCGAGGGCACTCATGACGTCGACCTCGTCCCCTTCGAACCCGTCCAGGAGCTCGTCGACCAGGGCCACCACCCGGGGACGCAGCGCCTCCACCCTCCGGGGGGTGAACGCCCGGTTGGCCAGACCCCGGAGCCGGGTGTGGTCGGGAGGATCGGCGAACAACATGTTGGAGTGGTCGCCCCGGAACGCGGACTGCTCGGCCTGCTGTTCCTCGGTGATGCCCAGGGCGTTGGCCGCGCCGGAGAAGTCCTTGCCCAGACGGTGGTCACGGAGCACGGCCTGGCAGTCGTCGTAGCGGGTGACCACCCAGAAGCCCAGCGCGCTGCGGTGCACCGGGGCTTGGGCGCGCAAGGCAGCGTAGCGAGGGTACGGGTCGGCCCGGCCCTCGGGGGTGGCGACCAGCTCGAGGAGGAGGGTGTCGGCGTCGACGGACGTCCCCTCGTGCACCGACGTGTCAGCAGCCATCACTCAGTCCTACCAGCCTCCCGGAGACTCGGCACGTCACCTTCGGGCGGCCCGGGCGGCGGGACGGGGGATGATCGTCGGGTGGCCGAGATCGTTCCCGTCGACGATCCCTCCGACGAACGGGTCTGGGAGTACACCAACCTCGCCGATCCCGACGTCCGCCGCCTGAGGGAGCAGCCCACGGCCGGAGACGACGGCTTCTTCATCGCCGAGGGCGTGCTCGTCATCCGCCAGCTCCTCGCGTCGCCCTACCGGCTCCGATCGGTCCTGGTGAGCCCCGGAGGCCTGCGCGCCCTCGAGCCGGACCTGGACGAGGTGGACGTGCCCGTCTACCTGTCGTCCCAGGCCACCTTGGAGGCTGTCGCCGGATTCCACTTCCACCGCGGGGCGCTGGCTTCCGCCCACCGCGAGCCTCTCCCCGAGGCAGGGACGCTCGCGGGTCAAGGCGCCGGCCTCCTCGTGCTGGTCGAGGGCGTGAACGACCACGAGAACCTCGGGGCCCTGTTCCGGAATGCGGCCGCCTTCGGCGCCGGAGCCGTGCTCCTCGACCCGACGTGCGCCGATCCCCTCTACCGGCGATCGATCCGGGTGTCGATGGGCCAGGTGCTGCGGATGCGCTTCGCCCGGATGACGGACTGGCCGGCCTCCATCGGTGCCCTCCAGGCCCTGGGCTACGAGGTCCTCGCTCTCACCCCCTCGCCCGGCGCCGAGGACATCGATGTGGTCGGACGGGAGCCGAAGCAGGCCCTCCTGGTGGGTGCCGAGGGTGGTGGACTGTCGAAGCGCGCCCTGGCCGCCGCCGACCGCCGGGTCCGGATCCCCATGGCGCCCGGCGTCGACTCGCTGAACGTGGCCACGGCCGCCGCCATCGCCCTCCACCACCTGGCCCGCCCCGGGTAAGGGAGAGGTCAGCCCGAGAAAACGTGGGCCACCCCGTGGTAGAGGTCGGCGTCCACGGTCTTGATCTCGGCCACGGCCTCGGCCAGTGGAACCCGCACGATGTGGCCGGCCTGCAGAGCCACCATCTGCCCGAAGGCCCCGTCGTGCACCGCGTCGATGGCGGCAATTCCGAACCGCGTGGCCAGGATCCGGTCGAACGCGGTCGGCGTCCCGCCCCGCTGGATGTGCCCGAGAATCGTCACCCGGGTTTCGAAGCCGGTGCGCTTCTCGATCTCCCGGGCCACCTGGGTGCCGATCCCGCCAAGACGGACGTGGCCGAACTGGTCGACCTCCTCCTCGTCCTGGGTGACCATGGTCCCCTCCTTGGGGACCGCCCCCTCGGCCACCACCACGATCGACGCGTACCGCCCCCGCTCGTGACGGCGGCGAAGTCCGTCGGCCACCTCGTCGATGTCGAAGGGCTCCTCGGGGATCAGGATGTCGGCCGCTCCGCCGGCGATACCGGCGTGGGTGGCGATCCAACCGGCGTGGCGGCCCATGACCTCGACGACCATCACCCGGTCATGTGACTCGGCCGTCGTGTGGAGACGGTCGATGGCGTCGCTGGCGATCTGGACCGCGGTGTCGAACCCGAACGTCACCTCCGTGGCCGAGAGGTCGTTGTCGATGGTCTTGGGGACGCCGACCACGCTCACGCCCTCGCCCACCAGCTTGTCGGCCACGCCGAGGGTGTCCTCTCCTCCGATGGCGATCAGGGCGTCGACCCGCTCCTCCCGGAGGTTCTCGATGACCCGCTCGGATCCGCCGTCGATCTTGTAGGGGTTGGTCCGCGACGTGCCGAGGATCGTCCCGCCTCGGGGGAGGATGCCCCGGCACCGCTCCACGTCGAGCGGAGTCGTGCGCCGGTCCAGGATGCCCTTCCAGCCGTCCAGGAACCCGATCATCTCGTCGCCGTAGTGGCGCTCACCCTTGCGCACGGCGGCGCGTATGACTGCGTTCAGCCCGGGGCAGTCCCCGCCACCAGTGAGGAGCCCGACTCGCATGGCACCCACCTCCTTGGCCGCAACCGTAGCGGCCTCAGGCCAGGGTGGCGGCCTTCAGCTCGGCGGCCCGGGCCCCTGCGATCCGGGCCAGAGCGGCGAGCTGGTGGCGCTCCCGAGCCCGAAAGGGGCGCCCCTTGCGGCCCAGGACGACGGCGGTGGCCGAGGTTCCCAGCAGGGCCCAGGCGGCGTCATCCGGCCCGCAGTCCCCAGCCGCCACCGGCGCCGAAGAACGGCTCCCGGCCACGAAAGCGGCCAGCCAGGCCTGCTCCGGCGAATTTCCTTCGGCCAGCACCAGCCGCCCGTCGTCCACGTCGATGGCCGCGGCCCAGTCCGCTTCGAAGCCACGGCGGGCCCGCCCCACCAGCTCGTCCATCAGCTTCGACGGGGAGGATGCCTCGACCAGGGCGGCGGCCGTGTCCAGGGGGTCCGGGGTGTCGCAGAGCTCGGCCGCCGGTCGGACGTCCTCCACGTCGACCCCGTCGACCTCGCCGATCTCGCTCACGAGGAGAGCCACCAGCGACGCGTCGGGAAGGGCCACGGCCAGCTCGTCGATGGCCCGGCCCGCACCCCGCTCGAGGATGTCGATGCCGACCACGTCGCCCCGAACCGCGCCGATGCGGCTCGCTACCGCTCCCAGCGCCCCCGGCCTGTCCGGCAGCCAGACGCGAACGATGAACGTCTCCACACGGACAAGCCTAGGGCTCCGCCGTGAACGGATCGTTTCCTGCTAGCGACTAGCCGATTTCGGTCGGGGCTGGACCGCCGTCGCCCGCAGCGTCGTTGGCGAAGAGCAGGAAGTCGGGCCCGTCCACCACTTGGTCCAGCTCCCACCTCCAGCGAGCGACGGTGGCGTCCTCCTCCGGGACCCCTTTCCACGCGAACGGGGCCCCGTACGGGAACGACGGCTGGCGCCCGAAGAGGGCCAGGAAGGACGGGTGGGACCCCCAGCCCCGGCTCGCCCGGGAGCTCCCCCGGCGTGCACGGGCAGTAGTGGTCGAACGTGACGTAGCCGGTGGCCACCCCGTTCCTGCGCTCCACGTCGGCGGTCATAACCATCTCCAGCAGCAAGGGCCGGCCGCAGTGCGAGCAGCAGTAGACCCCATGGTGGTTGAAGACGATTTCCTGCGCCCTGCTCGTTCCCTGTGCGGCCATGGCACGCACTCCCTTGAGCGTCCGGTCCCGGTGTCGACCGATGTATCGGCAGCCTCAGGCCCTCAATTGAGGGGTTTCGTCGGAACCCGGGGGAGCAGGTGGGCGGCGACGATGTCGCCCCAGAGCACCGGGATCCTCGGGCGCGGCAGAGCCGTCGCCCGGTGGGTGGCGACCAGGGCGCCGCCGAACTCGCAGTGCCCGCTCAGCTCGTGGCGGACCGCGCGGCTTCCGCCCAGGACGGAGAGGCGTTCCTCATGCCGGCGGATCCGGCCCTGGGGATCGACGTCCAGCAGATGCCGAGCGCCTCCCGCCGGCCACGACGGCGGAAGGCGAACTTCCAGCCGCGCCCACCCCTCCGCCGCTCCCTCGGCATGGCCGAGCGGCAGCTCCCGCGTCTCGACGTCGGGGTGGCCCAAGGCGAAGGGCAGCCCCACCCAGGACCAAAGGCTGGCCCCGGCGAAGGCCAGCACCTCCCTGTCGTCCCACCGCCCCAGCCCGCCGCCACCCGGCTCGGCCGGCTCGGCTGGCTCGCTCGGCTCGCCGTCGAACCGCACGCCGGGACTGCCGTCGGTGGCGATGAACGCCGTCCGGCACCGGACGGCCTGGGGCCTCAGGTGACTCGCCAGCGCCAGCCCGCCGAGGGAGAAGATGGCCATGAACCGCCCGGCACGGGCCCAAGGTTCGGCGCCGTAAGCGTCCAGTACCCGGTCGACAAGGCTGGGGGCGGGCACTACAGCTTGGTTAGGGCCCTGCGCATGTTCCGGGTGGCCTGAGCGATGCGCTTCTCGTTCTCGATCAGGGCGAAGCGCACGAACCCATCCCCGGTCGGGCCGAAGCCCACACCCGGAGCCACGGCGACCTTGGCCTCGCGCACCAGAAACGAGGCGAAGTCGAGCGACCCCATCTCCCGATAGGGCTCGGGGATGGGGGCCCAGACGAACATCGTGGCCTTGGGCCGCTCGATGTGCCAGCCGATGCGGTCGAGGCCGTCGCAGATGGCGTCCCGCCTGCTCCAGTAGATCTCGTTGACCGCCTTGGGGTAGTCGGAGGCCTCGTTCATGGCCACGATGGCGGCGATCTGGATGGGCTGAAAGGTGCCGTAATCGAGGTAGGACTTGATCTTGGCCAGGGCCTGCACGATCTCCCGGTTGCCCAGGAGGAACCCCACCCGCCAGCCCGCCATCGAGAACGACTTGGTCAGCGTGTACAGCTCCACGGCCACGTCCTTGGCCCCTGGCACCTGGAGGATCGAGGGGGGCTGGTACCCGTCGAACGCAGTGTCGGAGTAGGCAAAGTCGTGCACCAGCACCACGTCGTGGTCCCGGGCGAACGCCACTATCCGCTCCATCCACGCCAGGTCGACGCACGTGGTCGTGGGGTTGTGCGGGAACGAGAGGACGATCACCCGCGGCCGGGGCCAGGCGTTCTCCCACGCCTCGGTCAGGCTGGCGAAGAAGTCACCCTCCCCCAGCGGCACCTGGCGGACGTCGGCCCCCGCGAACAGGGGTGCGTACAGGTGGATCGGATAGGACGGAGTGGGCACCAGGGCCGTGTCGCCCGATGAAAGGAGCACCCACATGAGGTGGGACAGCCCCTCCTTGGCGCCGATGGTGTTGATGACCTCGGTGTCGGGGTCGAGCTCCACTCCGAAGCGCCGCTCGTAGAGCGAGCACACCGCGGCCCGGAGCTTGGGGATGCCCCGGCTGGACGAGTACCGGTGGTTGCGGGGGTTGCGGGCTGCTTCCGCCAGCTTCTCGACGGCGATGTCGGGTGACGGGATGTCGGGGTTGCCGAACCCGAGGTCGACCACGTCCTCGCCGGCACGCCGGGCTGCCATCTTCAACGAGTCGATGATCGTGAAGACGTACGGCGGCAGAGCGTTGATCCGGCGGAACTCCATCCCCGAAGGCTACCGCCGCCCTGTCGGGGGGCTCCCCTGAGTTCCGGCCCGCACGACGGCCGTCGCCTCGGCCACGAGCTCCACCGACTCCGGGTCGGTGCCGACGTTCAAAGGGGCGCAGACGGCCCACGCCGCCCCCGCTCCGGCCAGTCCCTGGAGATGGCGGACCAGGTCGTCCACCGTTCCCGTCACCACCCCCGGCCGGTCGCCGTGGCGGTCGCGTAGGGCGGTGACCGTTTCCGGCGTGCGGCCCACCAGCACCTGACCCCCCCACGTGACCTCGAAGTCCGGACCGGCGTCGGGCTGGTCCCGGACCTGGGCGGCCAGGTCGGCGAAGACGGCGGGCGACGCCCCCCAGCAGTTCCAGCCGTCCGCCTCGGTCGCCGCTCGCCGGACGGCGGGCGACGTCCCCCCCACCCACGTCCGGACGCCCGCTCCTCGCAGCCTCCGGACGCAGGCGATCACGGTCGCCACCCGTTCCTTCACCGGCGGGAAGGGAAGCCCGTAGGCCACGTTCTCGTCGCGGTTGGCGTCATCGCCGGTGCCCAGTCCCGCGATGAATCGACCTTCCGCCATGCGGTGCAGGGTCGTGACCGTGTGGACGAGGACCGCATCCGGCACCAGGCCCACCCGGGCGACCAGCGTGCCGACCGTCACCCGTTCCGTCTCGGCGATTAGGGCCCCGAGCAGGGTGGTCGAGTGGAGGATGGGCCGGTCGGGGCGGCGCAGGGGCCACAGGTGGTCGAAGGCGAAGACGCCGTCGATTCCGAGGGCCTCCGCCCGGCGGGCCATGGCGATGGCGCTGTCGGCCTCGTGGCGGAACTGGGGGAGGCTCATCCCGACCAGCACCGCGGACTAAGCCTCCCGCTCAGAGGGCCGCTCGGGCCCCGTGATCTCCCGCTCAGAGGGCCGCTCGGGCCCGCCACTCCGCTCAGAGGGCCGCTCGGGCCCTTGCTCCTGTTCGTGGGCCAGGGCCAGGAAGGCGGCGCCGATCGCCCCCGCCTGAGGCCCGAGATCGGCAGGCAGGATGGGCACCGGCGGCCGGAAGTCCCGTCCGGCGATGAGGTCGGCGAAGGCCTCCCGGGCGGGATCGAAAAGGGCGGGCCCGGCCGCCACCAGGCCTCCTCCGATGACGAAGGCCTGGGGGTCGAAGATGTTGGTCAGGTTGACCAGCCCGAGGGCCAGCCACCAGGCGAACGAGTCCATGATCCGGCAGGCCTCGGCGTCTCCCTCGGCGATGGCAGCACTGACGTGCTCACCCCGAACCGACTCCGGATCCCCCCCGGCCAGGGCCACGACACGGTCGGCCTTGCCCGCCTCCGCGGCCTCCCGGGCCAACCGGCCCAACCCGCTGCCGGACGCGAAGCGCTCCCAGCAGCCGCGCTGGCCGCACGGACAGGGCGGTCCGTGGGGATCGACGACCATGTGGCCGACCTCGCCGGCGAAGCCGTTGGCACCCCGGTGGATGCGCCCGCCGGCCACGATGCCGCCTCCGATGCCCGTGCCCAGGGTGACCAGCACGACCTCGTCGAAGCCGTGGGCGGCGCCCAGCTGTCGCTCCCCCCAGGCGGCGCAGGTGGCGTCGTTGTCCACCCGCACGGGCACGCCCATCGCCTCCTCCAGATCGGACCTCACGGGCCATCCCGTCACCCCCGGAAGGTTGGGGGCGAAGCGCAGGACCCCGTCCCGGTCCACCAAACCGGGCACGCCCACGCCCAGAGCCGTCACCCGCTCCCCCACCTCGGCCGCCAGGGACTCCACGAGGGTGGACACGGTGTCGAGCAACGCCTTCTCGCCGCGAGGC
The DNA here is from genome assembly GCA_046262035.1 of Acidimicrobiales bacterium. Classification (GTDB taxonomy): domain Bacteria; phylum Actinomycetota; class Acidimicrobiia; order Acidimicrobiales; family AC-14; genus JBHENM01. The sequence continues at coordinate 13,571 of JBHENM010000494.1, forward strand.
GTGGGGAGGCGGCTCTCGGCCGCGGTGTGCCCGTCGACCAGGGCGATTCCCAGGCACTTGGTCCCGCCCATGTCGACCCCGACGGTGGCCATCAGGCCATCAGTCCATCAGAGGATCAGGAGCTCAGTACCGGAGAAGGGCGCCGACGCGCCCGAGGACGTCAAGATCGGCGTTGTCGGCGCAGACCGCCACCCGGCAGGACTGGGCCAGGGCCTCTTCGATCGCTTCTTCCACCACGTCGTCCACCTGGTCCATCGCCGTCTCGCATACGGGACAGGCCGGCCCCCGCACCCCGACGAAGCCGCACGACCGGCACCGCCATCCGGGTGCTTCGAAGCCCTCCGAGAGAAGGAGGGTCTCGACCCGCCGAGCCACCAGGGCGAAGAGGACCGCTTCCAGCCCAGCTGCGCCACCCCGGCCCGAGCCCACCGCGTCCCGGAGGCGGGTCACCAAGGCCGCGTCACGGTTCCGTTCGATCTCGGCCTCGACTTCGAGGGCGGCCTGGCAGACCTCCTCCTCGGAGGCGTTGACCGCGACCGAGAGCCGGGCCGCGATCCTCTCCTTCAGGTAGGGGTGGAGCTCCCGCTCCAGGGCGCCGCTGACCTCGTCGGGCGCTCCCAGCACCAGATGGTCGAAGCCCTGCTCCCGGAAGACGTCGAAGGCGACCTGGGCCGCCCGGCGGAGGTGACGGTGGGTCGCCGCCGCCACCTGGCCCGCCACCTGGTCCCGGGTGAGGTCCCCCCCGTCGTCCTCGTGGCGCGGCAGGTGGTCCATGAGCTCGGTCTTCTCGACCAGCGCACCCAGGGCGAACTGGAAGAGCCTCGCCCGCTGACGGTCGGCGAGCAGGACCGCGAACCGCTCGTGACGGGCGACCACAGCCTCCAGCTCCCGGACGTAGGGCGTGTGGTTGATCACGACCCGGTTGCGCACGGGCACGGTCAGCTCGACCACCCGCCAGAGGCCGTCAGCCGTGCAGGAGAAGAGGGCCAGTCCCCGCGTGTTCGACCGGTGGAGCATTCCCCGCACGTGATCGGCCATGCGGCTGAGGTCGGCCTCGACCGAGGCGATGGCCGCCTTGGACAGGCCGTTCGAGCTGGTCCGCGCCCGACCCTCCCGCAGGAGGGCGTCGAGGTGGGGCTCGAGGTCACGCGAACGCAGGTAGCGCCGGCCGTCCACGTCCAGGTACAAGGAGGTCACAGGAGCGGCAGTCCCCGTGTACCCGGCGAGGTCTCGGACGACTTCTTCGCTGATGGCCCCCACTCGGCGACGATCGTAGCCTCAGAGATCAGTGGCCGAGGGATCGTGGCGGGGCAAAGCGGGTGTCCCGGTGGGCATCGGCGTGGATCACGTGCATCACCGCGTTGATGAGGGCCAGGTGGGTGAAGGCCTGGGGGAAGTTGCCCAGATGGCGGCCGGTGCGGGGATCGATCTCCTCGGCGTAGAGCTCGAGCGGGCTGGCGTAGGACAGGAGCCGCTCGCACAGCTCCCGGGCCCGGGTGTGCTCTCCGATCTCCGACAGGGCCGACACCAGCCAGAACGAGCATATGGCGAACGTCCCCTCCTCCCCCCTCAGGCCGTCGTCCGTCTCCTCGACCCGGTACCGCAGGACGAGGCCGTCGAGGGTGAGCTCGTCGGCGATGGCCAGCACCGTCGCCCGGATGCGCTCGTCCTCGGCCGGGAGAAAGCGCACCAGCGGCATCAGGAGGCACGAGGCGTCCAAGGCCGTGGTGTCGTAGTGCTGGACGAAGACACCCCGCCGGTCGACGCCGTGCTCGCAGACGTCGATGTGGATCTCGTCCGCCACCGCCTGCCACTTGGCCGCCAGGCGGGGCTCCTCCCGTAGCCGGGCCAGCCGCGCCCCCCGGTCGCAGGCCACCCAGCACATCAGCTTGGACGAGGTGAAGTGCTTGGGGGCGCCTCGGACCTCCCAGATTCCACGGTCGGGCTTCTGCCAGTTCTCCACCGCCTTCTCCACCTGGGCGACGGCCAGAGGCCAGACCCGCTCCGGCAGATAGTCGCGGGACTTGGCGTGGAGGTAGACGGAGTCGAGGAAGGCGCCCCAGACATCGTGCTGGCGCTGTTTGTAGGCGCCGTTCCCGATGCGTACGGGCTGGGCCCCCTCGTAGCCGGAGAGGTGATCCAGGGTACTCTCCTCGAGCTCCCGCTCTCCGCCGACCCCGTACATAACCTGCAGTTCGGCGTCCTCGCAGACGTCGGCCACGAAGTAGAAGAAGTCGTCGGCCTCGGCGTCGAAGCCCAGGGTGTACAGCCCCCACAGGGCGAAGGTCGAGTCCCGGATCCACGAGTAGCGGTAGTCCCAGTTCCGCTCGCCCCCGGGGGTCTCGGGCAAGGACGTGGTGGCCGCCGCCAGCAGCGCCCCCGTGGGCTGGTAGCTGAGACCTTTCAGGGTGAGGGCGCTCCTCTGGAGGTGGACGCGCCACGGGTGGTCGGGGAACGTCCCGCGGTTGAGCCACACGCGCCAGCACTCACCTGTGCGCCACATCCTGTCGGCGGCTTCCTCCCAGGTGGCCGGAGGGTCCTTGTCCGACCACGCCATAGCCACGAACACGTCGTCGCCCTCGTTCAGCCGGGTCCGGGCCTGGGCGGCGCGGCCCTCGAAGCCGAGCCGCATGTTGGTGCTCAGGCGCAGGGGCGGCCCATGATCGGCGGCAGCCACGGTCGCCTGTCCGTATCCAGGCGACGTGTACTCCCAGGTCCCGTCGGCCAGGCCGTAGTCGAAGACCGGCTCACACGTCATCTGCACTTCGACGGTGCCGCTGACGCAGCGTACGGTTCGCAGCAGGCAGTCGTCGGCCTCGTAGTCGCCGGGCGACCGCCGGTAGATGTCGGAGCGGGCGGCGTCGTGGTACCACTCCCCCAGGCACAGGGCGTCCCGGACTATCACCCACCCCGTGCGCGTCTGCCACGTGGTTTCCAGGACCAAGGTTCCCGGCAGGTAACGACGTCCCGCCGGCACCGTGACCTCGGTGGGAGCGAGGCGGAACACTCCTGCGGCCCGGTCCAGGATGGCGCCGAACACGCTCGGGCTGTCCGGACGCGGCACGCACAACCACTCCACGTTTCCGGCCGGCGACACGAGGGCGTTCACCTCGCAATCGGACAGAAATGCGTACTGGGCGATCGGCGCGAACGGGCTGCGGCCCGCGTACCCGTCCGTCACGAGCCGAGATGCTAGCGACGCACGCTCCGCTAGGCTCGGGGTCGTGGCCGAAGAAGATCTCGAAGATCCGACCGTCTCCGCGGTCGTCACCGTCTACTCCAAGGAGGAGCGGGCGGCCGAAATGCCCGAGAGCGGCGTCCCCCTGTCGGACGACCTTCGGGCCGTGGGGCTGGCCAAGTCGCGCTTCACCTCCGCCGGCTTCGAGGTTCACGCTCCGTTCACGGGGATGTTCTCCATCGGAGGGAAGCGGTCGTTGTTCGAATCCTTCTTCGGGGAGACGATCAAGGTCGACGACAGCCAGCTGATCCGCACCATCACCACCGCGTCCGGCAGCTACGACCTCCCCATCGAGAAGCTCCCGGAGGATCTGCAAGGCCTGGTGAGGTCGATCGCCTTCCCCCCGCCGCCGAACTTCGCCGGCTTCGGCGGCTAGTTAAACCACCCGCCCGGCAATCCCGTTGTCGCGCCGAACGAAGATCGTCGCCAGCATCGGTCCGGCGTCGGACTCCCCGGCGACCCTGAAGGCCCTGGTGGCCGCGGGCATGGACATGGCCCGCCTGTCCCTCGCCCACAGCCCCCTGGAGGAGACCCTCATCCGGCTCGACCGGATTCGGAAGGTGGCCCACGAGCAGGACAAGTTCGTCGGCGTGCTGGCCGACCTCCCGGGGCCCAAAGTGCGGGCCGCCGAGTTTCCCGAGGGGGGCGTCCTCCTCACCGACGGCAGCCTCATCGACCTGGTGGCGGGCGACGGGCAGGAGACGAGCGACGACCGCCGGATCGTGATCGACCACCCGTCGGGGCTCCTCGGGCTGGAGGACGGCGACACCGTGGCCCTCGGAGACGGGGCCATCCAGCTGCTGGTCAGAACCGTCCATGCCGACCGGGCGTCGGCCGAGGTGGTCACCGGCGGCTGGGCCCTGGGCCGGCCCGGCGTGGCTCTGCCCCCCGGCCGCATCCCCATCTGCTCGCCCACGCCTGCCGACCTCCGGCTCCTGGAGACCCTGGTCGAAGCGGACGTAGACGCCATCGCCATCTCCTTCGTGCAGTCGGCGAGCGACATCGACCGGGCTCGCGAGGCGGTGGCCGGCCGGGGACCCATGCTCATCGCCAAGATCGAGACGCAGGACGCGGTCGACGCGCTGGACGACATCATCGCCAGCGCCGACGGCGTCATGGTCGCTCGGGGCGACCTCGGGATCCGGTGTGCCCTGGAGGACGTTCCCCACTACCAGAAGCGCATCATCCGCTCAGGAGTGGCCTACGGCCGGCCCGTGATCACCGCCACCCAGATGCTGGAATCCATGGTGCGGGCCCCCACCCCCACCCGGGCCGAGGTGAGCGACATCGCCAACGCCGTGTTCGACGGCACCAGCGCCCTCATGCTGTCCGGCGAGACCGCCATCGGCCACGACCCCGCTGGCGCGGTTGCCACCATGGCCAAGATTGCGGTGCGGGCCGAGCGCGAGTTCAACTACCAGAGCTGGGGCCACAACCTCGGGCGTCAGCAGATCACCGAGACCCGCGGTGCGCCGGCCCCGGTGCGCATCACCGCCGCCATTTCCGCCGCAGCGTGGCGGGCCGCGAGTGACGCCGAGGTCACCGCCATCATCGCCTGCACCAACAGCGGCGCCACCGCCCGGGCCATCTCCCGCTTCCGCCCCGAGATGCCTTTGCTGGCCGCCACCCCGTCGGAGCGGACCGCCAGGCAGCTGTCAGTGGCGTGGGGCATCACGCCAGTGCTGATCGAACGCCGAGGCAGCACCGACGACATCGTCTGGTTCGCCATCAAGTCGGCCGTCGACCTCGGCGTAGTGAAGACGGGCGACGTGGTGGCGGTACTGGCCGGCTCCCCCGACGACCCGGAGGCGACCACCGACGAGCTCCGCCTCGTCCGAGTCACCTGACGCCGCGCCGCGGGCAGCGGCCGGTCAGCCTCCCTGGAACTCACGGACCTCGGCTTCGAGGGTCTCGACGTCGCGTCGCAACTCGGCGAGGACGGCTTCCAGCTCGCTGCGGTCGTCGGGCTGCAAACCGCCGGGCGACGCGGTGTCGAGCAGCTCGGCAGATCCGCGTCGCTTGTCCTGCTCCGCGCTCAGTGTCGCGGCGAGGGCGTGCCAGAAGCCGGCCCGGCGGGGCTCCTCGCTCGTGGCCCGGCGAACCGACAATAGGAGCAGGACGCTCAGGTAATCGTCGTCCAACTCGGCAACAGAAGCACTGAGGTCGTACACGTCATCGGCCATGACTGCCGAGACTAGACCTGCGGTCGGTGAGTCTCGGCCGCCGTCACAGCGCCGCCGGGCCTGCGGCTTTGGCCTGGTCGACGGCGAGATCCTCGATGCCGGTGACGGCGATGCCCCCGGCACGGTAGCGACGGCGCTGACGGGCCTCCAGACGCGTGGCCAGCCGGCTCAAACTCCAGTTGATGGCGACGAACATGAGGGCGGCCAGCGTCAGCGACTGAAGGTTGTTGGTGAAGAAGATGCCGTTGATCCGGGCCCGTCCGAGCAGCTCCTCGAAGGCGATGATGAACCCGAGCGACGTGTCCTTCAGCAGGGTGACGAGCTGGCTGACGATCGCCGGCACCATCCGGCGGACGGCCTGGGGCAGGATCACATACGCCATCGCCGGCCAGTACGCGAGGCCGAGGGACGAGGCGGCCTCGCCCTGACCCCGGTCGAGCGAGAGGATGCCGGCCCGGAAGATCTCGGCCAGCACGGCGCTGTTGTAGACGCCCAATGCGATCACCAGGTAGGTGAAGATCTCAAGCCGGACGCCCAACTGCGGCAGGCCGAGAGCAGTGAAGAGGATGAGGAGGAGTAAGGGCAAACCGCGGAAGAACTCGACGTATCCCGTGGCCAGCCACCTCACCAACCGGTGCCGGGCCAAACGGGCGAGGGCGATGAGCCCGCCCACCGTCAGGGCGAACACCATTGCGACCGCCGCGGCCTTCACGGTGTTGCCGAGCCCCACGAGGTAGAACTTCAGGACCGACCACCGGGTCAGCGGTTCCCACTTGTCCGATTCGAGCTGGCCGTTGTCACCGAGGCGGCGGATGGCGAGCACGACAAACAGGACGAGCACGGCGCCGGCGATGATCGAGATGATCCGCACCTTCCTCCGGGCCCGGGGACCGAGGGCGTCGGTGAGCATCGGAACCGTCATCGCTTGATCGCCACCCGGCGCTCGACCCAGCTCACGACGAAACCAGTGGGAATCGTCAACAGCAGGTACCCGATCGCCACCCCGAGATAGATGGCGATCGGCTGGGCCTCCTCCGTGTTGAGCCGCTCCCCGACCTCGACGAGATCGCTCGCCCCGATGAGTCCGGCCAGCGACGAGTTCTTGATGAGCGCGATGAAGATGCTCCCGAGCGGGGCCACGACTGTCCGCAGGGCCTGGGGCAGGACGACGATCCGCATCGTCTGGGGGAACGTCAGCCCCAGGGCACGGGCCGCCTCCCCTTGGCCCTGCGCCACCGCGTTGATGCCGGACCGCACCGTCTCCGCGACGAACGTGCCCGTGTAGGCGGCGAGGACGATCACCGCGGACACAAAGACGGAGTCGAACTTGACGCCGATGTCGGGGAAGCCGAAGAAGAACAGGGTCATCAGAACCGCCAAGGGCGAATTCCGCACCGCGGTGACGTAGGTGGTGCCGGCAGCTCGGAGGGGCGGGATGGGGCTCACCCGCATGCCGGCGACCACCGTCCCGATCGCCAGGGCGAAGGCGAACGACACCAGCGTCAGTGACACTGTCGTCCGCATCCCCTCGAGGAAGCGGTCCAGGTTGTCGAGGACGACGCTCACCTTCGCCGCCCCCGGATCAGCTCGCCGCCGCCCCGGTCAGCCCGACGTCGTCGCCGTCGCCCCCGCCGTCGTGGCAGTGGTGGCTGCGGTCGTGGTGGTGGTGCCTCCGGTCGTGGCCGTGGTCGTGCCGGTGCCTCCTCCACCAGCCGCGGTGGTGGTCGTCGCCGGCGCCGCCCCGGTCGAGGGGTAACGGTTCACCGGCGGAGGCTGCGGCGTCTCCAGGCCCAGCTTGCCCAGAGTGTCCTCGTAGGCGGCTGCCCATTCACCGCTGTCGTAGATGGCTTCGAGGCGGGGGTTGAGGAACTCCCGGAAGGCGTCGTCGCCCTTCTTGATGCCGATGCCGAGCGGCACGTCGCTGACGGGGACCTTGGCCAGCTTGAACTGGCCGCCGCTGCCGTCGATGATCCCCAAGAGGATGCCTCGGTCGGTGACGACAGCGTCGACGCGGTCCTGACGAAGCGCATCGCCACATTCGGGATAACCGGCGAAGAGGATGACCTCAGCCTGCGGTGCCTTGCTCGCCAGGTGCGCCGGGCTCGTGGAGCCCTGGCCGGTACACACCCTCTTGCCGTTCAGGTCGGCGACGGTCCGGATGGAGTCGTTGTCGGCCTTCACCATGATGTCCTGGTTGTCGATGAGATACGGGCCGGCGAAGTCGACCTGCTCCTTGCGCTTGTCGCTGATGGTGTAGGTGGCGATCACCATGTCGCGCTCGCCGGCGACGATCACTGCTTCAGGCACACCCGAAACCGTCTCCACGAACTCGATGCGGTCCTGCTCATCGATCTCTTCAACCGTGCCGCCGAAGATGCCCACCGCCATCAGCTTGGCGATCTCGATGTCAAACCCCTCGAGTTCGCCGGTGTTGGGGTTCACGATCCCGGAGCCGATCTGATTGAACTTGGTGCCCACGATGATCTTGCCGTTCTGCTGCAGCCGGGCCATGGTCGTGCCGGCTGCGAACGTGGGCCGCGGCAGCCCGCCCGGGGTCACCGTCCCCTCGTCGTCATCGTCGCCGCAGGCTCCACCCACGAGGGCCAGGACCAGCATCAGGGAAAGGACCACCCAACGGCGCTTGCGCATTCTGTCTCCTTTTAGTGAGCCAGGATCTTGGACAAGAAGTCACGGGCGCGCTCCGACTCGGGCGCGCTGAAGAAGGTGTCGGGCGGGGCCACCTCGACGATGCAGCCCTCGTCCATGAACGCCACCCGCCGGGCCGCCGAGCGGGCGAAGCCCATCTCGTGGCTGATCACGACCATGGTCGTTCCCTCGGCGGCCAGCTCCACCATCACGTCGAGCACCTCTTTGATCATCTCCGGGTCGAGGGCCGATGTCGGCTCGTCGAACAGCATGAGCTTGGGGTCCATCGCGAGCGCCCGTGCGATCGCGACGCGTTGCTGCTGACCGCCCGAGAGGTCGGC
>JBHENM010000495.1:0-1814 GCA_046262035.1 Acidimicrobiales bacterium
TGACCGGCGTCAGGCCGCCGCGAGGTAGTGATCGGGGAACCGGTCGTCGTGCATGGCGAGGGCGGCGGTCATCACCCGGTAGCCGTGTCGGGTGGGCCGATAGAGACGGGCTCGGGGGACCTTGGCGACGAGGCCATGGCCTCGCATTTTGGCGATGAGGCGAGAGATGCGGGCGCAACGGCGATGAGCTTCCCGGGCATCGACCGGTGGTCGGGGATAGAGGCGGGCGACGAGGTGCGCATTGCGAAATCCGGTAATGGCATGGCCGCCAGCCAGCACGGCGCGGAACAGCGCCCGATCGGCTGGGCTCAGGGGGTTGAAACGGGCGTGGTGGCGCCCGTCCCTGGTGCGGCTCCGGCACAGGGCGTCCAGTGAGGCGACGCCCTCGCCTTTGAGTGGGGCGGCGGCCAGGGCATCCAGGTAGCGGTGGTTCGATGCGATCCCGACCTGGAAGTAACGCCACACGTTGGCCACGCCCTTGCCCATCTCACACCACCGCCGCTCGCGCCGGCCCGCCTCGTCGGTAAAGACGCGCAGCACCCGGAACTCACGCGGATTGTTGATGGTGGTCTCCACCCGCAGGACCGAGACCTTGTCGTAGACCTTCACCGAGTTGCGAGCCAGGCGGTGCTTGACCCGCCAGCCCTCGGGCCGCCCCTTGGTGTCGGTGGTCACCTCCGCCCGCAGCGACGGGTGCAGCTTGCGGCCCAGGAAGCGCAACACGTCCGCCGAGGACATGTTCAGGCTGGCGTGGCGGATGAGGTCGGGCAGCACACGAGTGAGCGAACGACGGTCCCGGAACATGACGTCGGTGGCGATCTCGGCCTGGTCCAGGCACCAGTAGTAGTCGCCGAAGTCGGCCGCCGCGATGGCAGGCAGGTGGATGTTCACCCGTCGGGCCAGGGCGTTGAGCACCCGGGGCCAGGCCCGGTGGGCGAATCGCTCGCACAGCTCGCCGGCCGCTTCCAGGTCCTCGATGCGCAGCAGGGCGTTGTCCGCCCGCAGGTACCCGATGCCCCGGGCGTCGAGCTGGCGGGCCAGCCACTCCCTGCCGTTCACGTACACCTGGATCCCGAAGGGCAGCCACGTCTGCAGGCGGATGTGGATGAACCCCAGCTCGGCGTCGATGAAGTACCAGTACAGGTGCATGCCCTTGCGCTCCCGGTGGATCACCTCCAGGCGGTGGGTGGCGTGGTTGCGCCGAAGGTTGAACGAGCGGCAGGGCTCGACCGCTCCCAGCACGCACACCAAGCCCTCGGTGACGCCGTCGCGCTCAGCGATCGACCGGGCCAGGTCCTCTTTGGTCTGGCCCGAGTCCCGCGTGGTGGTGTGGGCCAGGTAGATGTAGGGACGTCCAGCCTCCTGCGCCGTGTGCTGGGCGTGGACGCACAGCGCCTCGGTGGCGGCCTTGGTCCATTCCGCGAACTTGGTGAGCGGGCAACCGAGGTTCCAGAGCAGGACCCGCACGCCGTCTGGGCGGTAGAGGCGCATGAGATGGCCCTTGAAGATCATGCGGTCGAACATCGCCAGACTGCCGACAACACGGTCGCCGTGGACCGACTCGAAGTTCCCCATCGCCGTCTCCTCGAACTCGCTCCTGCCTGATTCGGTGAGTGTGGCCCTCCCATCGCCTTTCGTGCTCAGCCGTCCTCTTGCCCACCCGCAGACGAGTGGGCACAGGGCCGGCTCTGCCGGCCTGGCTACCGATCACGGCTGAACGCGGCCGGCTTCAAGCTCGCAGGCTTCGGCCGCCCCAGTGATCAGGAAACTGGCGAGCGCCCGACCGTTTGGTTGCGGCCGAAGGCTGCGATAGG
>JBHENM010000496.1:0-19110 GCA_046262035.1 Acidimicrobiales bacterium
GTTGTCCTCGTTCAGGTCGACGAGCACGATGCTCTGCCAGGTGCCGAGCAGCAGACGGCCGCCCTCCACCGGCACCGTCAGCGAAGGGCTCACCAGGGCCGGTAGCAGGTGGTCGGCCCCGTGACCGGGGGACCCGTGGCGGTGCTGGTAGCGGTCGTCCCGTGGGAGGAGCCGGTCGAGCGTGGCTCCGAGGTCGGCCTCCGAGCCCGAGCCCGTCTCCATCAAGGCCAGGCCCGCGGTGGCGTGAGGGGCGAAGACGTGGACGAGCCCGTCGCCCTGGTCACGACAGAAGCGGGCGACCTCGTCGGTCAGGTCGGTCACCTGCGAACTTCCCGTACCCACCTGCACCACGGTCGTCTGCACCCGCTCAACCTCCGTTTCAGACTGCCGGTCAGCGTGTCGATGTTGTGAACAGATCGACGGTGACGACAACCGACCCAGATCCCCGCGATACTGGTGCGACCCAACCTTCCCCGGGAGGCCGAGTGACACGCAAGATACGTATCCCCCGGGGCGCCCGCATCTTCCTCATGGTCGTCGGGGCCCTGCTCACGGTCTTCGTCGCGTACTCGTGGCTCATGGGCTACGAGCGCATCTTCCGCGACGGGGTCACCGGCCAGTTGGTGCAGGTCAAGGTGCGCGAGGGCCCGTGGAGCGCTCTGACCCAGATCGGCGCCCTCTTCCCCGAGTTCCTGCGCTCCGTCGTCCCGATGCTGATGATGCTGCTGTTCTACTTCGTCATCATCATCATCCAGTTCGTCGGGATGTTCTGGTACCTCTCCCGGGGCCAGAGCTACACGATCTACCCCGGCGAGTACGACGTCAGCTTCGACGACGTCCGGGGCCAGCCCGCCATCGTGGACACCACCAAGGAGGTCGTGAAGCTCTTCGAGGGCTTCAAGGAGTTCCGCAAGATGGGCGGCTACCCGCCCCACGGGATCCTGTTCGAGGGACCCCCGGGAACCGGGAAGACGCTGCTGGGCAAGGCCATCGCCGGCCAGACCAACGTGCCCTTCCTCTACTCCAACGGCACCGCGTTCACCAGCATGTTCATGGGCATCGGGAACATGAAGATCAAGGGCATGTTCAAGAAGGCCCGCCGCCTGTCCAAGGACTACGACGGGGCGGTGATCTTCATCGACGAGCTGGACGCGGTGGCCGGGTCGCGGGGTGAGGTCAGCAGCCGCCGATCACCCCTCGAAGACCCCTTCGTCCCCAAGGCCATCCGCGACTCGTGGCACGGCAACCCGTTCATCATGGGCGGTATGGGGGGCGGCGGGATGAACTCCATGCTGGTCAACGAGCTCCTGACCCAGATGGACGGGCTGGTGCTTCCGAGCCGCCGTTTCCGGCACATCCGCCGGGCCCTGAAGCGCAAGCCGAGGATCCCCGTCTACAACATCCTCATCATCGGGGCCACCAACCGGGCCTCGGTCCTCGACCCCGCCCTGCTGCGCCCGGGACGGTTCGACCGCAAGATCCACGTCGGGAATCCCTCCGCCGAGGGTCGCAAGGACATCGCCCAGTACTACCTGGACAAGGTCAAGCACGAGAACGTCGACCTCGACAAGCTGGCCAACGCCACTGTGGGGTACTCCCCGGCCCGCATCAAGAACATCATCAACGAGGGCCTGATCTTCGCCCTTCAGGCCGGCCGGGACTCCGTCACCTACGACGACATCTGGCAGGCCATGCTCACCGACGAGATCGGCCTCAAGCAGCCCGTCATCTACACACCCTGGGAGAAGGAGGCCACCTCGATCCACGAGGCCGGCCACGCCGTCGCCCGCTGGTTCCTCGACCCTTCCAAGGTCATCACCATCATCACCATCCAGAAGCGGGAGGACGCCCTGGGCATGGTGGTCTCCATGGAACTGGAGGAACGCTTCTCCCAGACCCGCGACGAGTACCTGGCCGACATCAAGGTCAGCCTGGCCGGGCTGGTCGCCGAGCAGCTCTGGTACGACCAGACCACGAGCGGGCCGTCCTCCGACCTGCAGGCCGCCACCATGCGGGCAGCGCAGATGGTCGCCTACTTCGGGATGGGACCGTCACTGCTCTCCTACGCCGCCATCCCCCCCCAGGCCTACGGCGGCAACGCCCTGTCGAGCCTGCTGTCCGACGAGCGCTTCCGCGGCGAGGTCGACCTCATCCTGGAGCGATGCCGTGAGGACGTCACCGAGCTGCTGCGGCGCAAGGCGCACTGCGTCGAGGCCCTGCGCGACCGCCTGATGGTGGACGAGCAGCTGACAGGCGAGGAGTTTGCCCATCTGATGCACACCCTGGGCGAGGGCCGGGAGCTCGAGGTCATCACCCTCCGGAAGCCGCCCCGGGCCCTCGGCACCCTTCGTCCTCTGGCCCCGCCTCTCGGCAACGGCGAGGCGGGAACCAACGGTGGAGCCGGCGCCCACGACGGGTCTCCGTCGAACGGAGACGTGATCCGGCCTTCTCCCAGTCCGTGGGCCCGTCCGCCCACCGACGGTGGAACTTCCTAACCTCGCCCGGAGCTCCGAGCTGGGCGACGGATCCCGCCAGGGCCGTCTTACGAAGTGGCCTGCTTGCCACACCGCTCGATGAAAGTCCACGTCAGGCCGTCAACGGCGGAGCCGTGCGCCCGAGAATCAGCATGCAGCTAGCGCTGCTGGCCGCAGCACCCGTGTGCCGCCAAACTTGAAACGCGCCACCGCCGGGCACGAAGGCCCGGCGGTGAGCAATGTCGCTCGGAGGCGTGCTCGGTCAGCCCGTGCGAGCCGGCCGGCGCAGGCGCCGCCGGAGGCCCATGGCCCCCAGCAGGAGCGCCCCTCCTCCGAGGACGGGCCAGCTCTGATCGATTCCCGTTGCCGCCAGCTTGCCACCTGACACCTGGGGCCCGCTGAGGGTGAAGGAGCCGACCACTCCGGTGTTGCCGATCCGGCCTATGGCTTCGCCCACGATGTCGTCACCGGTTCCCGTGCCCGTGCAGTTGCCGAGGGTAGCGCTCACGGTGGCGACATCTTTGAGCCTGCCCGCGCCGGAGTTGCCGGGGATGCGGCCCGTCACCGTCAGTTCCAGTGGTGGGTCACCTATTCGATAGTTGCCCAGGTTCTGGAAGGTGACGGTCGTGCCGTCGGCGCTGATCTGGCCGCCGTTGCTGGCCCCGGTGAGGATGAAGCGGGCATCGCCGCTCTCGACCGTGTGGACGTCGACGGCGCTGATGTTGATCAGGTCACAGCCGAACAACTCCTGGAAGACGGCGGCGTCGCTCGGGATGCGGATGGTGATGGTGAAGTCCTGACCCACCTGCACCGGGTCGGGCTGACCGATCTTGTCCACTGGGATGTTGCACACCACGCCGCCCGGAGGAGCTACCGCGAGAGCCTCCATGTGCCCGATCCGCAGGTCGAGACCGGTGAGGACGAGCGGGATGTCCAAGACGCTGAGCTGGACGACATCGACCGCCGCGGAGGCCGCCGTACCGTCGGCGGCAAGGACGGGCGCCGAGCCCACCGCTCCGCCAAGGGCGCGGGCGGGGGTGCCGATGGTGGCCGTCGCCAGCGGCGCCAGAGGCAAAGAGAACCCTGTGGGCCCGAACAGGTCCTGGGTGGTGATCTCGAGGGGGGTCGAGGCGCCCACGGTGAGGGTCGCCACGGGCGTCGTCGGGCCGGCGCCGACGGGGGCGTACTCGACGCGGGCGCCGTCGTTCGGGGCCGGCGTGTTGGGATCATCCGGCTTACCGGTGGCGATGGCCCGCAGGGCCCATTCGCCCAGCAGCTCGAGGGTGATCGCCCCGCCGAGAAGGCTCACCGGAGCGATGGTCTGGCGTGTCTCGCTCACGACCCCGAAGGTACCGTCACCGTTAGGGATGAGGTAGGTGACCGAGCGGGTGCGAGACACGTTGCGGGGGTCCGTCGAGTCCACCGGAAGGCCGGCGCCCACCACCGGGCTGAGCAGCGGCAGCTGACCCCCGGGATCGGTGCCGAGCAGCTGGAGCCCTGCAGCCTCGCCCGAGCCGAAAGACATCGGCCGCCCGATCACACAGATGTTCGGGTCGAACCTCGCCGCGGCCTGACCCCGGAGCAGGTTGGCATAGGCCACCCCGCCCAGCTTGATCGGGCCGATCTGCTTCTCCACCAGCCCCGAGTTGGGCGGAGCCGCAGCCTCGGCCAACCCCGCGAGCAAGAGCTGGTTCGGATCGGGATTGGGCGTCGGTGTCAACAGGCCCAACTCGAGGCCCGTGCCCCGGCCGTACGAGTTGCGATCGCCGACCCCTTGTGCCTGGACGATGTAGCCCAACTCGTTGAAGATCCCGTCGTTGGGAAGACCCTGAGAGTTGGTCGACTGGCCGGCTGCTGCCGACTGGACGTTCAACGTTTGAGTCTGGCCCAGCTGCAGCACTTCGAGGCTGATGGCTGCGCCGGATCCGTATCCGCCGAAGGCCTGATCGCCTACTGCCTGTGCCCCTGCCGGTCCCAGCGAGCTGCCCGCCAACGCAGCCAGGGTCGTCACCACCGTAAGTAGTGCCGCATACCGAATTCTCACGCACCGCCCCTTTGCTCTTGCGCTATGGAAGCGACGGATCCCGCGGCTCCGCGTTCCCGGTCTCATCGCGATCGGATCTTAGACCACTCGGCTTGGCCCTCAAGGGAGGCGCCACGTGACGGAGTGCTGCTTCCCGCACGATCGCTCCAGTCTGTCACCTTCCCGTGCCTCCAACAAGAAGGCTTGCGCGGGCGGGCGCGGGGCAGTCTGCGTCCCGTCGCCACGGTGCCCGAACATCGCCAATGTGACGCCTGGAGAACGCGCCCTCACGGACCGCGCGTAAAATCGGGCTGGGTCTTTGCAATCGCCTCCACAGGCCCGCTAGATTCGGCCCATTCAGGATCAGAATCAGGCTGGACACACAGGCTGGACACACAGATAGCAAACTGCACCGGCGGCTCCCAGTCGTCGTGGCTGGCGGGGGACGTCACAAACACGAGGAGCTAGTTGATGCGTAAAGCCCTAGGAGTAGTAGTCGCCCTGGCTCTCGCGAGCAGCGCGGCCATAACGCCCGCCTCCGCGGAGCCCGCTAATGCCAGCGCGGCCTATGCGTACGCCGCCCTGGCCACGGGTTTGATCCCGCTCGGACCACTGATCGAGGCGGGCCCCGTGGTTCAGCCTCCAAGCCCGGCCGACACGGTCATCCCTGAGACCCTGCTCACCGTTCCGCTGGGAGGCCTGGCCCTGGCGGGAGTGGCGGGAGCGGACGCCCACGCCCACCAGGCAGATGACATCCCGGCGGTCCTCGGGGCCGTCGAGTCCATCCCCGACGTCAGCGACCCGACCACGGTTACCGGTGTGAACGCTCAGGGCCTGGCCAAGACCACGGGTGTCGCACTGGTGTTCAGCGACCCGGGCGGTGACCCCAACACCACTGCCATCAGGGGACTTCTGGCCCAGATCTCCGACCTGGCCGGTGGGTTGCTCGGAGCCGATGCCGTTGTGGCTGAGGCTGTCGCCAAGTGCGTCAACAACCAGCCCGTCTACGAGACCGGCTTCCAGGTCCTGGGGCTCGGCGGCTTGGTGGGCGGCATCCTCGACCCGCTGGTCACGCCGCTCCTGCAGCTCCTTCTTCCCCTGCTCGGTGAAGACGCAGCCCTGAGCTCGATCATCAGCATCGAAACCGGTGTCGTGACCCCGCTGGACAACGGCATCGCCATCGACGCCCTGGTCATCAGGGTGCCGCTCCTCAACGAGGTCATCGCCGTCTCGCACGCCGAGGCCTACGTGCCCCCGGGCTGCAGCGTCGCTCCCCCCGCCACGATCCCCCCGACCGGTCCCGGCCCCGTGGCCCCGACCGCCCGGCTGGCCGTGACCGGTGGCGACGTGCCCTTCGTTCCCATGGCCCTGGTGCTCCTGGGCTCGGCCCTGGTGCTCCGCCGGATCGTTCGCAAGCGCCCTGAGGCCAGCTCGATCGGCTAGGTCCAGTAAGCAACTAGCGGTTCTGCAGGAAGGGATGGGGCTTGGCCCCATCCCTTCCTCGCGTTACAGGCCCTGTTGCGGTGGGTAGGTGCTCTGTGCCAGCCATCGACGGGGAGGACCGGCGCAATGAGGCGTTCGATCAAGATCGTGGCCGCGGCAATGTGCACATCGGCCGCATCGCTGCTGCTCACAGCCGTGGCCGGCGCGGCCCCGGCACCCACCGCCGAGCGGTGGGCTCTGCTCATCGGCGTGAGCGACTACCAGCCGCCTACGGTCACCACACCCGGCAGCGCCAACGACGCTCGTGACATGCGCGACGTCCTGGTTCGCGCCGGATGGCCCCAGGACCATTTGCGGGTCCTGATCGACGGTGACGCTACGGCGGGGGCCATCCGCGAGGGTATGGACTGGCTGGCCGACAAGAGCTCGCCCAACTCGTTCTCCGTCGTCCACTTCTCGGGCCACACCAAGCAGATGGAGAGCAACTTCGACGATGGCGACGCCGAGGAGTGGGACGAGTACCTCTGGGCGGTCGACAACGAGTTCATCTCCGACGGCGAGTTCGGAGAACGCATGCGGGCCCTCGAGGGGCACGCGTGGATAAACGTCTCCAACTGCGAGGCGGCCGGTTTCGACGACGGCGTCAGCAGCCCCAACCGCCTGTTCACCGCCGCCTCGGAAGAGGACGAGAAGGGCTACGAGCGAAGCGACACCCAGCGGTCGATCTACACCGGCCTGCTCGCCGGGGCCTTCCTCAACAAGCACGGCGATGCCGACCGCAACGGTGCCGTGTCCATCCAGGAGGCCTTCGGCGTGGCGGCGGCGGCTGCGCCCCAGCTCAGCGTCAACGGCGAGTACGGTCCCCAGCACCCGGTCATGGCCGGAGGCGACAACACCCAGTGGTTCCTGAAGTCGCCCACGCCCAAGGAGCAGACGCCCACGCAGCAGAAGAGCCTGCTACCTCCCGGCCTTATTCCGCCTTGGCTGATTCCTCCTGGTCTCCTGCCCGAGTGGATCCTGCCCGTCCCCCAGACGCCCTGAACCGGGGGCACCGTCGCTGAGCGACGGGTGCCAGCGCTGATCCTGCAGTATCCCGCCGGCCTGGCCGATGAGGCGCAAGTAGCCTGGTGGTGATGGGCCTCCGCGTCACGCTGGCGGGCGAGGTGGGCCTGGAGCTCGGGGAAACCAGGGTCGAGGCCGGAAACCTGGGGCGTCTGGGGAGAGTCGCCTTCGCCTACCTGGTCTCCGAACGGGCGCGACCCGTGCCCAGGGACGAGCTGGCCGACGCCCTCTGGGGGGAAGCCCTCCCCCGATCCTGGGAAACGTCCGTGCGGGTCGTCGTGTCCCGCCTCCGCACCTGGGTCGGCGCCGCCGGCCTCGACGGAGGGGAGGCTCTGAGCTCGGCCTTCGGGTGCTACCAGATCCGACTGCCGGCGGGCACGGTCGTCGACATCGAGCAGGCCGAAGGGGCGTTGCAGTCGGCCCAGGCCGCCCTGCTCGCCGGAGACGCCAAGGAGGCCCGGCGTTGCGCCAAGGGCGCTTCCGCCATCGCCGGGCGGGACTTCCTTCCCGGCGGGTCCGGAACCTGGGTCGAGCGCCGGCAAGCGGAGCTCCGCGATCTCAGGCTGGCCGCCCTCGAAGCACTGTCCGATGCCTGCCTCGCCGATGGCGCGGCGTCCGACGCAGTGGCGGCTGCGGAAGAGGCCGTGGGTCTCGACCCCCTGCGGGAGACGGCCTACGTCCGGGTCATGGCCGGCCGGGCGGCGGAGGGAAACCGCAGCGCCGCCCTGCGTGCCTACGAGCGCTGCCGGCAGCTTCTGGCCGAGGAGCTGGGTATCTCGCCCTCCCCCGCCACCGAGTCGGCCTATCTGGCACTCCTGGCCGACGAATCGCCCGGCCCCTCCGCCATCCCGGCGCCCGGTCAGCGGCAGATGCTGGTCTCCGCCGGAAGCGGGGTGCCGGCCACCCTCTCCAGCTTCGTCGGACGCCAGGATGCACTGGCCGAGGTTTCGGAACTCGTCCGCACGCACCGGTTGGTGACCCTGGCCGGCACCGGGGGCATCGGGAAGACTCGCCTCGCCCTGGAAGCGGCGAGGGGCCTCGCGTCCGGCTTTCCCGACGGTGCGGTCTTCCTGGCCCTGGCCGCCGACACCGACGATCCGGAAGCCATTCCCGGCGACCTGCTCCGAACGCTGGGCCTGGCCGAGGAGGGCGGCCTCTCCCCTATCAACACCTTGTGCCGGTCGTTGGCGCACCGGAATCTCCTCCTCGTCCTCGACAACTGCGAGCACGTCGTGGCCGACGCCGCCGACCTGGTCGCCGCCCTGCTGGCCGCCAGCCCCGGCCTCACGGTCCTGGCCACGAGCCGCGAGGCGCTCGGTGTTCCCGGGGAGACGGTCTGGCGGGTTCCCCCGTTGACCGTCGAGGAGGCGTCCCGGCTGTTCGTGGAGCGGGCCCGGGGCCTCCAGCCCACCTGGTCGCCCGAACCGTCCGACGAAGAGACACTGGCCGCCATCTGCCGCCGCCTCGACGGGATCCCGCTGGCCGTCGAGCTGGCCTCGGCCCGCACGACGGTCCTGTCCCTTCCCGAGATCGCCAGCCGCCTCGATGACCGCTTCCGACTCCTGACCGGAGGGGAACGAACGGCGCCCTCCCGCCATCAGACCCTTCGGGCCGCCATCGACTGGACGTACCAGTCCCTGCCCGAATCCGAGCAGCGGCTCCTCCAACGACTCGCCGTCTTCGCCGGGACGTTCAGCCTCGACGCCGCCGAGCGGGTCGGGAGCGGAGACGGGATCGCCGGGCCCGAGGTCATCGACCTGTTGACCGCACTCGTCCGCCGGTCGCTGGTCCTGGCCGATGCCACGCCGGGCGCTCCCGCCCGCTTCCGCCTCCTCGAGACGATCCGCTCCTACGCAACCGAGAAGCTCGAACTGTCCGGAGAAGCCGGGACGGCCCGGAGCCGGCTCCAGACGTGGGCCGCCGAGTGGGCCCAGGAGGCAGAGGCCCGCCTGGACGGGCCCGACCAGGCGGTCTGGCTCGATCGCCTCGAGCTCGACCATCCCAACTTCCGCTCCGCTCTAGCGGCCGATCGCACCAGCCTGGAGGCCCTGCGCCTGGCGGCGTCGCTCGGCCGCTTCTGGGAGATGCGCGGCCACTTCGAGGAGGGTCGGCGCCAGCTTCGGAATGTGCTGGACGTGGCCGCCGGCGCTCCCTCTCTGCTCCGGGCCCGGGCCCAGAACGCGGCCGGAGTGTTGGCCCAGCACCAGGGGGACTACCCCGCCGCCCGTTCGCGCTACGAGGAGAGCCTGGCCCTCCGCCGCCGCCTCGAGGACCGCCTGGGCGCGGCCATGGCCCTGCACGGATTGGGCAACCTGGCCGCCCTGGAGCATGACCACGCCGCGGCCAGGGCCCTTTACGAGGAGAGCCTGGTGATAGGTCGCGAGCTGGGGGAGCCTTCCCTCGTCGCGGCCGCACTGGCCAATCTGGGGTGGGTGGCCCATGCCGGCGGCGACTTCCCCACCGCTCAGGCCTACTATGACGACGCCTTGACCGTCCGCCGGGCACTCGGCGACAACCACGGGATCGCCCTCCTCCTCGGCCACCTCGGTGACCTGGCCTTTCAGCGGGGCGACTACGCCGCGGCCGGAACGCGGCACGGCCAGAGCCTCGACCTCCGGACGGAGCTGGGCGATCGCGCCGGCCAGGCCGACTCCCTCGCCACCCTCGGGCACCTCGCAATGGAGCAGGCCCATCTCACAGCCGCCCGCGCTCACCTCGAACGGAGCCTCGCTCTGCGCCAGGAGCTGGGGGACCGGGCCGCCCTCCCCGGCGCACTTTGCAACCTGGCCGACCTGGCCCTATTGGCCGGTGACCTCGGCCAGGCGCAGGCCGCCTTGGACGAGGCCGAGGCCGTGGCTGCTGAGGGGCGCGACCATCCGGCCCTCGCCCACGTCCTGCTGCACCAGGGCCGACTCGCACGCGCCACTGGGTCCCTGTCGCTGGCGGCCGAGCACTACGCCAACGCCCACAAGGAAGCCGGCCTCCTGGGCCGAGACGCCTGGACGGCGGAGTGGCTGGAAGGGGTCGCGGCCACGGCGGCGGCCGGCGGCGACCCGGGCGCGGGGGCCCGTTTGCTGGGAGCGGCCGACGACCTACGCCGGAAGATCGGGGCCCCTGTGCCGCCCCACGAGCGGGGCGTCCACGCCTCCGACCTGGCCGCCGTGAAGGGTGCTCTGGGACCGGCGGTCTTCGCCGAACTGTGGGAGGCGGGGCGGAACCTGCCTCTCGACCAGGTCCTTCAGGAGGCCACGGCCACCATCGGCTGAGACTCCTCAGCCCAGGAGCTCGTCCTCGGCTCGCCACACGGCGTCGTACGCGGCCCGCAGCTCGGCCCGGGCACCCTCGAGGGCTTCGTCGGTCGGAGGGGCAGGGTCCCAGCGTCCCCGCTGCTTGCGGCTGGCGGTGAGGGCTTCCAGCGCTTGCGAGGCGTTCCTCAGGCGGAAGTGGGCCCGGCTCAGGCGCGCCCGCTCCTCATCGTCCAGCTCGTCGGGGCGTCGGCGGTTCTCTGACGCCACATCGGGGAGCCTGCCACACTCGCGTCCGCTTCGAGCCTGGCGCGACAAGGGCTCCCCGAACCGAGGAGCCCTTGTCTGCTTTGCTGGGTCCGGCTTCCCGGGCCGGCCATGTTTGCTGGACCGGCCTCCCGGGCCGGTCCCCTTTGGAGCCATCCTTAGCGGCGCTACAACGATCCGAAGACGATCGCAATGCCGAGAATGGCGAAGTTGAGGGCAATGGGATTGGTGGTGGCGGGACCGATGGCGCCGGTCGAGCCGGAGCCGCCAGATGTCGCCACCGGGCGGCTTACGGCGTCCGACCATGCGTTGCCGGTGTTGCCGGTGTTGGTCGCGCTCGATTGGGAGCTGGCCGATCCGGAGTTCCCGGACGCGGCTGACGGGTTCGCCGTCACCGAAGCCGTTCCCCCGATGCCGCCGTCGGCGCTGCCCACAGCGACACTGGAGCCACCGACCGCCACGCTGTTGCCGGTACCACCGATGACCACGTTGACCGCCGGACCACCTGGCCCGGCCACCGGCACGGTGAACCCGCCGTTGCCTCCGCTGCCAGCGCCGATGGCCACGAGCAGGGCGTTTCCGGTGCTACCGGTGGTGCCCGAGCCCGAGACGGACGACGCTTCGGCACCAGAGCCGGCGACGCTGTTGGCGTTGCCGATCGCGGTCGCCGGTCCGGTGGACCCGAAGCTACCCGAGTTGCCGGACGTGGCGTCACCACCTACGGCGACGGCGGTCCCGAGGATCCCCGAGTTGGTCGCCGTCGGGTTGGACGTGGCCCACCGGTCGAGCCGTTGCCCCGGAGTTGCCGGAGACGGCCACGGGCGACGACACGGCGGACGACGAGGCGTTGCCCGTGTCACCCGTGTTGGTGGCGCTGGACTGAGCGCTGGTCGAACCCGAGCTTCCCGAGGACGCGACCGGGCTGGCCACCACCGTGGCGCTGCCGCCGCTCCCGCCGTTGGCGCTTCCGACGGCCACGCTGGATCCGCCGATGGCGCTGGACGAGCCGGAGCCACCCGTGGAGGCGTTGCTGGCAGAGCCGCCGGAGCCGGCCGAGGGTGCGGCGATGCCGCCACTCCCACCGTTGCCGCCGGAAGCCACGACCACCACCGTGTTCGTGGCGCTGCCGGTCGAGCCCGACGTCGATGTCGAGTTCGCCCCAGCCCCCGAACTGGCGGCGCTGTTGGCGTTGCCGATGGCGGTAGCCGCACCCGTTGAGCCCGAGTTGCCGGAATTGCCCGAGGTCGCCTGCGCGGTGGCGGCCGTGGCGCCTGCCAGGAGCAGGACGACGGCCGTGAACACCCCGCCCAGCGCCGTCAGACCAATCCGTACGAGCGTGCGGTGATTCGTTGCCTTCTTCATATGCTTCTCACCTCCCTTCGCATCTGGAGCGACCCCAAGAGGTCGGTCCGGGAGAGTGAGACCACAGGGAAATCAGAAAGCCGCCTCCGCCGGCTTCGGACCCCCAGAACATGTAACGAAGCGTGCCGACCCTACCAAGCCGGCCACGCTAAGTGACCTCAGGCCGAGCGGTCTGCGGGCACCGGTGTGACCGCCGTCACATAAGGCGAGTGCCGGTCGAGACAGACGCCGGCCGTTCACCGGACGGAGGATCAAGGAGAAGTCCGGCGGGTCAACGGCGAGAGGAGCAGCATGGCATCCAAGGCGCGTCCGAACGACCACAAGCTGTCCGACGAGAGCAAGCGGCTGCTGAGCGGCTCCCTCCTGCTCCTGAGCACCACCGTCGTGGCCATGGTTCCGCTCCTCCTGGCCGACCAGACGAAGCTCTCCGTCCTCAAGATCTTCGCCAGCGTCGTGCTGTCGTTCCTTCCCGGCTGGCTGTTCGTCCGCTTCGTGGTTTTCCGGTCGGGCGCGGTGTGGGACGAGTACGTCCTGAACCTGCACCGGCTGGGGATCGACAAGGTCGAGCATCTCCCCCGGCCGCCCCGTAGCTCGATCTATTACCCCGAGTGGAAGGCCAGGGGCGGCGAGCACCTCCGCCACCAGGTCAACCTCTACCGTCAGAAGTTCGAGGCCCACTACGGCAAGGGCACCGGCCGCGACGCCGAGAGCGACGGTCGCCGGTTGCGGGCGGACACGTTCTTCCCCGTCCTCCTGGCCACCGTCGTCTTCGCCGTGGGCTGGGTGGCCGTCTTCTCCCGAACCACCGTCTTCTCCGCCCACCCGACGGTCCCGGGAGACGCCCTCTGCTACGCCTTCATGGGCGCTTACCTGTTCACCCTCCAGATGCTCGTCCGCCGGTTCTTCCAGGCCGACCTCAAGGCCAGCGCCTACGTCAACGCCACCGTGCGCACGGTGAGCGCCCTGGTGGTGGTCCTGGCCGTGAGCATGATCCTGCAGAACGTCCCTGAGAACGGGGGGCCGGGGGGCCCGGACCGGCAGATCGCGGCCATCGCCTTCCTCATCGGGTTCTTCCCCCTCGTGGGTCTCCAGGCCCTCCAGAAGACGGCGGCCGTGGTGCTGCGTACCGTCGTGCCCTCCCTCAGGAACAACTATCCGCTGAGCGACCTGGATGGGCTGAGCGTCTGGTACGAGGCCCGTCTGCTGGAGCTCGGCATCGAGGACATGCAGAACCTGGCCACGGCCAACCTGGTCGACGTGGTGCTGCACAGCAAGGTTCCGGTGGCCCGGCTGATCGACTGGGTCGACCAGGGCATCCTCTACCTGCACCTCGAGCCGGTGAAGGAGAGAGGCCAGAACGGGAAGTCGGCCCGGTCCCGGTTGCGCCGGATGGGCATCCGGTCGGCAACCTCACTGGAGGAGGCCTTCACCCTCACCCCGGGCTCGGATGAGCACCCCTTCGTCCCCGCCGCCAACGACGCCGTTCTGGTCGAGCGGCTGAGGTGGGTCCTGAACGACAGCCCCGACGACGGCAAGCCCAGTGTGACGGAGTCCATCCTGAAGACGCTCGGCACCGACACCAACCTCAAGCACGTGCGTCAGTGGAAGCAGGACTGGCGCAGGAGCGCCGCTCCGGCCGTCGCCGCGCCCGTCAGCGCCGCCCCCGCCGTGGCCGCCACCAACGGCCACGCCGTTCCTGCCCTGGCTTAGTCGGTGGCTCTCCGATCAGGGGCACCTCATGAGAGTCTCTGCGTCGTAGCAGCGGTCGGCATCGGGTCCGCCGTCGACGCGGTCGCGCCCCGGGCCACCGACGAGGATGTCGGCGCCCGGCCCGCCCGAGACCAGGTCATCTCCGTCGGCGCCGGCGGCCTTGTCGTTCCCGGCCCCTCCGAAAATGAAGTCGTTCCCCGAACCCCCGTCGATGCTGTCGTTGCCTCCGAGGGCGATGATGCGGTCGTTGCCGCCCCTGCCGGCGATGCTGTCCGACCCATCGGAACCGCAGATGATGTCGTCCCCGTCGGTCCCGACGATGGAACCACTTCCGTAGATCGTGCACAGCGGCTGCCACTCGCAGATGCCGTCGAAGCCGGGCTGGAACGTGAGCTGGGTGAGCCCGCTTCCATCTGCGTTCATGACGAACACCTCGTTGGCATCCCCTGTTCGGTTGCTGGCGAACACGATCTTGGTGCCGTCCGGCGACCAGTTGGAGAAGGTCTCGGACGAAGAAATCGTTCCGGGGGTGACGTCTGTCGTGCCCGTCCCGTCGGCGTTCATCACGAAGAGGTCAAATTGCCCGAGGCGGTTGCTGTGGAAGACGAGCTTAGAGCCGTCAGGGGACCAGTTCGCTCCCGCATCCGTGCCGGCAGAAAACGTGAGGCGGGTGAGATTGGACCCGTCCGGTTCGACCGTGTAGAGCTCCGTGGTGGGAGCGGTATCCCTGGGGCTGTTGAAGACGATCTTCGTCCCGTCCGGCGACCACTCCGGAAGGGCGTCCTGGCCCGGGTCGTTGGTCAGGCGGAGGACATTGGTCCCGTCGGCGTCCATGATGTAGAGCTCGGTGTTGCCGTCCCGATTGCTAGTGAAAACGAGCTGGGCACCGTCGGGAGACCACGAAGGGAACAGATCCACCGCCGGGTTGTTGCTCACGTTCACCGGGCTTGTCCCATCGGCGTTCATCACCCAGATGTCGAAGTTGCCCGAACGAGCGCTGTGAAACGCGATCTTCTTCCCGTCCGGGGACCACGACGCTCCCTGGTCGGCGCCGGGGGCGTTGGTCAGGTTGACCTGGTTGGTGCCGTCGGGGTTGAAGGTGAAGATCTCCGTATCCCCGGTCCGGGCGCTCTGGCACGCGAGCCTGCCGTTGAGGCCGGGAAACGTCGCCGCCTCGGCGGGCGCTTGCAGGGCAACCGTAGGGGCGATGAGCGCCGCTACGGCTATCACGCGCCGCCAGGGCCGCCTCCCAGCACCGGTTCCAACCGCGGCTGCCGTCCCCACCCTGACGTTGACCAAGCGTCGCATCCGATGATCCCTTCCGAGCAGGCCGCGCCCACCCTTATCGGTGCACGAACGGGTGGCGTTCACCCACCCGTTCGTGCTCGTCCCAGCCGACTCACTCCGGCTCTCCGCCCCCGCCTCGAGGCTCAGCGCACGATCTTCGCCCCGGTAGCGGACGGTTGTGACCCGGAAAAACTACGGGTTCTTTTCCCCGATGGGTCGGGAGATGGCGATCAGCGCTCGCTTCGACGGGAGACCCAGCTTGCGCACGACCGAGGCCACGTGCTCCTCCACCGTCCGGGCCGAGATGTAGAGGGCCGCCCCGATCTGCGCGTTGGTGAGCCCACGCGAGGCCAGCTCGGCGACCTGCTCCTCGCGCGGAGAGAGTTCGTTGCCGTAGCTGCGGCGTCCTCGGCGGCTGCCGCTCGTTGCCTCGCCGCCGCTCCCGGACTTGCGCAGGTCACGCCGGACCTCACTCGCCTCGACGGCGGCCCCGAGGCGGCTGAAGCAGGCGTGGGCCTCGACCAGAGCAAGGCGGGCTGCCTCCTGATCCCCTGCGGCCAACAGGCAACGGCCCCGGCGGGCTGCGACCTGAGCGGCGTCGTAGGGGCGGGGCAGGGCGATGAACGCTCGCTCGGCCCGGGAGAACTCGCTTGCGGCCCGCCGCGCAGAACCCGACGCCTCCTCGAGAAGTCCGCGGGAGAGGCTCAACGTGGCCCGACCTATGGGGGAGTCCCGGCCCCGGAGCCCGGTGGCGAAAGCCTGGACCAGCGAGCGCGCCTCGTCGTACCTTCCGCAGGCGATCGAGGTCTCGACCGCGGTCGGAACGAGTTCGGCGGCCCACACCCAGACCCTTTTGGCTGTCACCGCGTCCAGGGCGCGCCTGGCCACGTCCCTAGCCGCCTCGGGCTCTCCTCGCCGGAGCCGCACCGTCGCCAGACCGGCCGTCGAGGCCGCCAGCGAACGGGCGAGGCCGGCAGGGCCTGCGTGGGTAGCGCAGTCCGTGAGCCACCGCTCGGCCTGATCCAGCTCACCCCGCGCCAGCGCCAGCAGGCCGATGACCTGTTTGGCCGGGACCGACGACGCCGCCATGTCGGCCGTAGTCCCGGCGTACGTCCGGGGTCGCACGTCAAGGTCGTCCCACTCGCCCAGAACCCAACGGAGCACGAGCTCGGGGGCGTCTCGGAGGGTGGTGTGACGTAGTCCCGCGGCGCCATCCCAGCGACCAGCCTCGTTCAGAAACGACTGCGCCCGCGCGTAGTAACCGAGATAAATGCAGGCCCAGCTCAGTCGCAGCCAGGTCCACAACAGTCGGCTCCGTTCCCAAAGTGACTCGGCCTCTCGGGGCAGCGCCCATGCCGCCTCCCAACCCGCGGGGTCACCCACGCCGAGCAGCAGGTTCGCCCGGGCCGCCAATACGGCGAGGGCACACCGCTGGTCGTCGAGGCTCACGGCCAAGGCCCCGGCGCGCTCCAGCCACTGGAACTGCTCCCGGACGGGAATCTCGAGGTGGGGGGCGACGGCGAGATCAGCCATCACGTAGACGGACAGGGCGGGGTCGCTCTCGAGTTCGGACACGCTCCGGACGAGCTCCTCGTAGGACCCGTCCGCGTCCCCCGCCCAGGCCAGCAGGTCGCCCAGCAGGAGTCGAACCCGGCCCCTAATAGATCGGTCCGTGATCCCAACGTCGTCCAGCACGTGGCGCAGGAGGCTCATGGCCTCGCGCTGCCCCTCCACGCCGCATCGGAGGGCGGCCTGGCCCAGCTTCGCGGCGAGATGCCCTCGCAGACGCTCGTCAAGGCCCGCGGTCGACAACGCCTCGTGCAGCAGCTTGACGGCACCGGCTGCGTCTCCCCGCGAAGCGGCCACGTCGGCGGCCGCCTCGGCGTATTCCAACCACCGAGCCGAACGGCCCCCCGCCCGGAAGTGGTGCGCAAGGGGCGCCACGGGTTTTGGATCGAGCCGCTCCAGCTCCCTGGCCGACGACAGGTGGAGCCGTCGGCGCTCCGGTCCGGGAACCGCCTCGTACACGCTCTGGGCCGCGAGCAGGTGGCGAAAGCTGTACACGTGGGGTTCCGCTTCCAAGAGGACCGCCGCCCGGAGCGCCTCCGCCAGCGCTGCTTCCGCCCGAGGCGCAGACAGGCCGGAAATCCCGGCCAGCATGGCTTCGCCGGCGGGCAGGCCGAGCACGGCAGCCGCGTCGACAACCCGTCTTCCATCCGGGCTGAGAGCACACACTCGGTCCAGGACAGAGTCGCGAACCGCTGCGGGGACGTCCAGGGCCCGCAGCGACCGAGGGTCCCACGGATTCCCGAGCAGGCCCTTGTCCTGCCCCAGCCTCACGACCTCCTCGATGGCGAAGGGCAGTCCTGCCGTCCGCGAGTGCACCGTCTCGGCCAGCTCGGCGGAGACGTCTTCGACCCCGAGGATCGCGGCCATGAGATGCCGAACTCCGGTGGCAGTCAGTGGCTTCAGCTCGAGTCGAACGGTCGCCACCCCAGACGGGAGGCGCGAAGGCACGCCCAGCGGCGGGCTCGACCTGGCCCGGTCTTCCCGCCGGAAGGTGAGAACCAGGGTCAGATCGGCCGGGAGCCCCTCGACGAGGAAGTGCACGAACTCAGCAGTGCCCTCGTCGCTCCAGTGCAGATCCTCGAGGATGCACAGGGTCGGTCCCAGCTTGCCGAGGAACTCGGCCATGGCCCGGAACACGACGTGCAACTCGATCTCCGGATAGGCGATGGGATCTGCGGGGAGCACCGCCGCCAGCTCGGGCAGCAACGGTCTCAGGGCCCCGACGATCGGGGTGAAGGTGACGTCCGGGGGGAGCTGCTTCAGGCCCCGCAGGGCGTCCACCAGCGGGCCCAGGAGGAATGGCTCGCCCAAAGGATGACAGCGGCCCACGAGCACCCGCCGGCCGTCGATCTCGGCGTGACCAGCCAGTTCGGCGACCAGCCGGCTCTTTCCTACGCCGGGCGGCCCCTCCACGACAGCGATCCCGGGAGGGCGCAGGGCGAGGGCGACCAACCTGCGGAGGTCGTCGTCCCGCTCGACCATGACCGGCGAGGACAGTGGCCGGGGCGCCCCCGCCGAAGTCATGGATCCCACTCCCCGCGACGATTGATGGGCGTCATCCCGTTTCCGGCCTATTTGCGACACGAGAGTATTTCGCTCCAGAGGGGGTGCTGTCACCGTCGCCGTCATTCTCGACTGCTAACCTCCCAAACGTATGTTCGACGCTGCCGGCCTCAACTGTGAGCAGCGTCGGGTCGTGGAGCATGACCGCTCACCCCTGCTCGTGCTCGCCGGCGCGGGCACGGGCAAGACGGCCACGCTCGCCGCCCGCGTCGGCCACCTCCTCGAGCGGGGTGTCCATCCGGAACGAATCTGCCTGCTCACGTTCTCGCGACGGGCCGCCGGTGAGATGCTGCGACGGGCCGGTCACCTCGCCGATCCCGCACTGGCCGGACGCGTGGTCGGAGGCACGTTCCACGCCGTCGCCCAGCGGCTCCTGCACCGTCACGGCCAGCTCATCGGGCTCGACCCCGGCTTCAGCCTGCTCGATGCCGCCGATTCCGCGGAGTTGCTGGGGCTCATCCGCCACGAGCTCGGCTTGGCCACCGGGAAGGGGAGCCGGTTCCCCCGCAAGGAGACGCTGGCCGCCATCCTCAGCCACGTGAGCAACGCCCAGGTGCGGCTGTCCGAAATGGTGACCCGGTCGTTTCCGTGGTGCAGCTCGGATCTGGACGGAATCCGAGCCGTCTTCACCGCCTACACAACCCGCAAGCGCGCCCACCGGCTCTGCGACTTCGACGACCTGCTGCTGCTCGTCCGCGCCCTCGGCGGATCGGAGGTGGGCCGGCTCCTGCTCGAGGGCCTGTACGACCACGTCCTGGTCGACGAGTACCAGGACGTGAACCCGCTCCAAGCCGACCTCATCGAGCTCCTCCGGCCCCACGGAACGGGGGTGACCGTAGTGGGCGACGACGCTCAGGCCATCTACGGGTTCCGGGCCGCCACGACGGCGGCGATCCTCGATTTCCCGGCGCGCTACCCGGGGACGGTCGTCGTCAAGCTGGAGCACAACTACCGCTCGACCCTCCCGATCCTGGCCGTGGCCAACCAGGTGATGGCCGACGCTCCCGAGGGCGCGACCAAGACCCTGTGGTCGGAACGGCCCGGGCGACGACGCCCCCTCCTGCGCACCAACGCCGACGACGCCACCCAAGCCGAGCGGGTCTGC
>JBHENM010000497.1:0-2291 GCA_046262035.1 Acidimicrobiales bacterium
GACATGCCCGGCCTGGGAGTCCGGGCGCGATCTCGGCTCCCGATTTCCATGCCGGTCGTCATGAGCACCGGCCCGCCCGTGGGGGGTGGCCCCAGTCGATGCACCGCCCAGAAGCCGACTACGTCAGCGGCCTCCTAGGGGCCGCCGAGGCGCTGCCACGCCGCCTCTAGATCCCGGCTCACCTTGTCCACGTCCCGAGGGTTGGCCAGGAACTGCCTGAAGATCGGCCACATGCCTTGGTCCTCATCCGCGCCGAAAGCGGGCTTCTGCAGGTCGGACAGGTCGAAGCGGACAGGGCCGCTTCCCTCTAACGATCCGGGGCGTTCGCTGGGAGCTGATGGATCCGCGTCGGGGGCGGCCATGTCGTTGGGCGAGGCGAACCCCCCCGCCTGAACCCATGGCTTCGCCGCGTCCGGCGAGGCCAGGAAGCGAATGAACTCCCGGGAGGCCCGAGTGTCGTTGAGCATGGCGGCGACGTCCCCGCCGACGGCTCCGCCCTCGCTCCGGGCTCCTCCCACCACCGGCGACGTGGTCCCGTTGATGCTTGGGAAGTCGAAGTACCTGGCGTCCTCGCCGAGCTTCGCATCGGTTTCGGCGATGGTGCTGGCCACGAACTCGCCCTCGAACACCATGGCCCCTTTGGATCCGCGCGCACCACCGAACACCTTCTTCACCGACTCCTCGTACGTCGTCGCCCGTGCGCCCGACGTGCCTCCCGCCAGCCATTCGGGCCTGCCGAAGATCTCGGCCAGCTTCCGTAGCGCGTCCTTGACCGTCGGGTCCGTCCAGGGGATCCGGTGGTGGGTCAGGTCGTCGTAGCTCTCCGGGCCCCACATCTGCAGGTACACGTTCTCGAACCAGTCCGTGAGCGTCCAGCCGTCAGCCCCGCCCACCGAGAAGGGGGTCATGCCCGCGTCCTGGAGGCGCCGTGCAACTTGTAGCAACTCGTCCCACGTCTTGGGGACCTCGCGGATGCCTGCTCGCTCGAAGGCGTGTACGTCGTACCAGATGATCGACTTGTTGGCCGCCTTGAACCACACGCCGTAGGACTTGCCGCCCTCTCGGGCCAGCTCCTGCCAGGACTCCTTGTAATTCTGGCGGATCAGGTCGCCGGCGATGTCGTCCAGCGGAAGGGCCTTCTTCTCCTTGGCCAATTTGTGCAGTAGAGCGGGCTGGGGAAGCATGGCGACATCGGGAGGACAGTCCTTCTCGAAGAACTTGTCCAGCGTGGTCGCGAGATTCCGGTCGGGTCTAGGCGACTCGGTGGCGAACGTCACCTCAATGTTCGTCTTCTCCCTAAACCGCTCGAGAACCTCCCCAAATCGCTTCTTCTCCTCGTCGGCCCACACCGCGGCGACGACCACGTGATTGTCGTTGCTCCTTCCCTTGGTGTTCGCACAGTCGACAGGGGAAAGGCGCACGGTGGCATACGCCGCGGACCCCGCGCCGCGCAGAAGAGCGACCGAACCGAGGACCAGGGCGAGCACGGCCGCTATGGCGGCCGCAGGGCCGAACCAGCGGCGCCGCGTCACCTCTAGCCGGCCCAGTGGCTCGACGTCGATCTGCTCCGGCACCCGGTCGGGAAGGACCACAAGCGGCGTCTCGCCGGACGTTTCCCTCGGCAGTGGCAGAGACAGTTCGTAAGCCCCCGTTGGCTGCGGCAGACGCACGTGGCCAGCAGCGTCGAGAGCCCCTTGGTCTACCTGTCCATCGTCGTGAATCAGCTCGACCCGAGCGCCAGCCACTCTCACGGTGTCTGGATGGCGGGGGGCGACGGTCACGACCAGGGCGTTGTGACAGTCATCCGCCTCATCCAGCGGGGTGACCAGAACGTCGACCAGCCGGCCCCTCAGCCAGCGGAGGTCACCTCCGCGCAATTGGGCGTTGCGCAGCAGGCGGTTCGCTTCTTCCAACGCGAGCCAGTGCGCATCGACTCTCCGGGGAGCGCTCATGGGAACCTTGTCCAAACGGTCACGGGACGTTGGCCCGCCCTGTCGCGGGAGCGGCAGTACGGACATTCATCGAGGTTGGTGGAATAGATCGGCTGCTGCTCGATACGGCGCTTTCGGGCCCGGCTCCCGGACAGCAACTCGTGCAGCACTTCCGCACAACGGGGGTACTTGCACACCTTCCTCGAGACCCGGACGTGACCCAGGTGCCGCTGGGGGGCGGGGAGACGATCCCTCGGCGTGAGGAACTGGTGCCGCCGCCACGTAGCGACCATCGCCGCGGACGGGAAGGCCTCACATGAGGGCTCCTGGTGAAACTTGGCGCACCCCGTGCACACGTAG
>JBHENM010000498.1:0-4103 GCA_046262035.1 Acidimicrobiales bacterium
CCGATCCTGGCCGTGGCCAACCAGGTGATGGCCGACGCTCCCGAGGGCGCGACCAAGACCCTGTGGTCGGAACGGCCCGGGCGACGACGCCCCCTCCTGCGCACCAACGCCGACGACGCCACCCAAGCCGAGCGGGTCTGCGATTCCGTGCTCGCCCACCGGGAGTCGGGGGTGACGCTGCGGGAGCAGGCCGTCCTCTTCCGGGCCGCCCACCATGTGACCTCACTGGAGCTGGCTCTCGGCCGCCGGAACATCCCCTACGTGAAGTACGGCGGCTGCGCTTCCTGGAGGCGGGCCACATCAAGGACCTCCTCGCCCTGCTCCGCCTGCTGGACAACCCGTGGGACGAGCTGTCGTGGTTTCGTGTGCTCCAACTTCTGGAGGGCGTGGGCGCGGCCACCGCCGGCAGAGTGATGGACCAGCTCGGAGTGCGCGAGGAACACCCCAACGCGGTGGAAGACCCGGGTGCTCCCTCTCCTCTGGCCCGCTTCCTAGCCGCAGCGCCGGCCGTCCCCGACTCCGCCCAGGCGGAGCTGTCAGCACTGCGGGCTGCCCTCGGCGACTGCACCGGAGCCGAAGGCGGCCCCGCTCCGGCGGTGGGCGCCCAAGTAGAACGTCTCCGGCAATGGCTGGAGCCCGTCGTCCGCCGGCGCTACTCGGCGCCGGCCGCCCGCGGTGCCGACCTGGAACGGCTGACGGAACAGGCGTCCCACGCCTCCAGCCGCAACCGCTTCGTAGCCGATCTGACGCTCGACCCGCCGGTGAACACCGGCGACCTCGCCGGCCCGCCTGCCCTCGACGACGACTGGTTGGTCCTGTCCACCGTCCATTCGGCCAAGGGCGGCGAGTGGGACGTAGTCCATGTGATCCACGCCGCCGACGGCATGTTCCCTTCCGATCTCGCCACCGGCGACGCCGAGGCTCTGGCCGAGGAGCGGCGGCTGTTCTACGTGGCCGTCACCCGCGCTCGTGACGTGCTCGAGGTGAACGTGCCCCTGCGCTACCACCACCACGTGCGGCCCAGGCTCGACGACCGCCATGGCTACGGGCAGCTCAGTCGGTTCCTGAGCACGCCCGTCCAGGCCCTGATGGACAAGGAGCACGCCGGTCCCGAGGTGGCGGATCCCATCGACGAGATGCCGTCGGGAAGGGCGCCGGGCGTGGCCGCCGTCGACAAGCTCCTCGCCGACCTCTGGTCCTGATCGCCGGGGCGCGGAAGGGGAAAGACGCTAAATCCGTCCGCCCCTGTCGTACTGTGTCCCGAACGAGGGACCCGAAAGCGAGGTGCCGTGAGAGCAGACCTCTGGTCATCGGGCGCCGTAGCGCCCGACCACGAGGCGTCCTGATCACCGATGGCGCCGAACCCCCCGGAGTGGCGGATCGGGCCGCCACGGCCCCAGCGACGCACGCTCTGGAGTGACCTGGGTGGGCTCTGGAGAAGGTTCCGGGCCGCGCCTGTAGGGGTGCAGCTGATCCTCAGTGCCATCGCCGTCCTGCTCCTGATCACCGCGTTCTCGGCCCTCTCGGGTTCGGGCTCAGGCACCAACGTCTCCACTCGCTCTTCCAGCACCCTGCGCACGATCGCTCCCAGTACGAGCTCTACGATCAACCCGTCCCTTCCGCCGGGCGAGGACAAGACCGTCAAGGCGGTCATCGACGGCGACAGCTTCGAGCTCACCGACGGCACCAAGATCCGCCTGATCGGGATCGACGCTCCGGACATCGAGACCACTGACTGCTTCTCGGCCGAGGCGACCACGCACCTGCGCGAGCTGCTGACCGACCGGCCGAACGTGCGGCTGGTGTACGACACCAGCCGCACCGACAGGCTGGAGCGCACGCTGGCGTACGCCTACCGCCTCCCCGACGGCCTGTTCGTCAACGTGGCCATGGCCCGCGACGGATACGCCACCCAGCTCACCACTGCTCCGAACACGACCCACGCCGACCAGATCGGGGCCGCCGTCGCCGACGCCCGCACCGCGGCGCGGGGCCTGTGGCAGAACTGCCAGACGTCGACCACCGCCGCTCGTCCGGCGGTGACGTCACCGGTTGTCACCGAGCCGACAACCGACCCGACCGAGCCGCCGACCACGGAGCCAGAGACGTCGACGACCTCACCGCCCGATCCCGGGGCGACCACGACCACCGCCGGCGGATCCGGCGGCGGCTGACCGCGGCGGACAGCTAGACCTGCTGACCTCCGGTGGTGGTGCAGGGCGGGTTGGCCGTGCGGTACCGGTTGCCGAACCAGAGGTTGTTGTCGCAGTTGGGGTTGCGGTCCTGCAGGTCGAAGGTGGGGCCGATGAAGGCCGGCGCTGTCGTCGCCAGCGGCGGGCGGGCCGAGTTCCCCACCGACGTGTTGTAGAGGACCTGGTTGTTGAGGGAACCGGGGATGTTGCCGAGGGGGCCCTGGATCACGATGCCGTTGTCGGCGTTGTTGGTCACGTAGTTGCCCTCGATGCGGTTCCCGTTGGCCCGGTTGAACGAGACGATGCCGTTGCCCCGCCGGATGGCCGTCCTGAAGAAGCCGTTGTTCTGTACGAAGTTCCCCTGGACCAGGTTGTTCCCGGAGTCGGCGAACAGGGCGATTCCGTCCAAGCCGCTACCCGAAACCCGGTTGCCCCGGAACGTGTTGTCCGTGCTCTGGTTCTCCACTCGGATTCCATCGTTGTCGGTGGACTCGGGGCCGCCCCCGGGCCTGGGGGCGAAGTTGTCGAGGACGTCGTTGTTCTCGATGAGATTTCCGGTGGACCGGCCGGTCACGGTCCTGGGATGGGCGGAATCAACCAGCGAGTACAGCCCGATTCCCGAGTAGGGACCGTTGTTTGCCGCCTTGTTCCCGATGACCCGGTTGTTGGTCGACGAGGTGATGGCGATCCCGTCGCCGCCGAAAGTGCCAGCGCCCCCGCCCTGGTTGTTAACCGCGGCGACGTTAGTAACGGTGTTGGCCGATCCACCCTCGATGAGGACGCCGACGTCGAAGTTGCTGACGCCGCCGTTCTTGACCGTCGATCCCGTCACCCGCTGGAAGTAGATCCCGACCTTGTCCCCTCGGGCCGGTGTGCCCAGGATCTCGTAACCGTTCAGGTCGAGAGTGATGTTGTTGGCTCCGATGATGATGCCGAAGTTGGCGCACGGGCCGACGTCCCCGTCCAGAGTCACGCTCTGGGAGATGATGTCCCCGCAGCCGAGGAACGCCCCATGGGCAACGCCCGTAGTGCCCAGCCCTACCAGCGTCAGCACCATTGAAAAAATGACGCCGAGCTTCGCGCCTCGCGAGCTAACCATTGCCAGCCTCCCAGCTTCTACGTCGACAGTCCCGAAGCCGTCCGCCGACGCCCCAGTCTCACAAAAGATTAGGCACGTGCCGCGTGACGCGGCAACAACAATGTGCGCCTAGTGCCGAGTCTACCTTAGGGACGGAGAGCCACTTTCAGCGCCCGGGCACCTCGGCCAGGCGCATCCAGCGGTACCCGTATCCCCCTAGCCGGATCCCACTCAGATCTGCGCCCACGGGCTCGTAGGCCTGGTCGGCAAAGACCTCCACCGGCTCGCCCTCCTGCCCGGACTGCTGCCCGAGGTCGACGGTTCGGCGGCTGCCGGCGAGGTTGGTGACGGCCAGCATGGTCCCTCCCGGCCCTTGGTACCGGAGGGCGAGTACCGCGGTCTCTCCTGTATCCACGGGATGGCACGTCCCCTGGCCGAACTCGGGGCACTCGCGGAGGGTGTGGAGCGCCCTCTCCATCCAGTGCAGCAGCGAGCCTCCGTCGAGACGCTGGCTGGCCACGTTGACCCGCTCGTAGGCCAGGTCCCCCTTGTCGATCATGGGATGAGGAAGTCGGTCGGCGGTGGCGGTGGAGAACCCCGCATTTGGGCCGGTCGACCATTGCATGGGAGTCCGGATGGCGTCCCGCTCCTCGAGGGACAGGTCCTCGCCCATGCCGATTTCCTCTCCGTACCGCAGCACGGGCGTCCCCGGGAGGGTGAACTGCAGGCTGTAGGCCATCTCGATGCGGCGCCGGTCGTTGCCGAGCATGGGCGCCAGGCGTCTCCGGATGCCCCTCCCGTAGAGCTGCATCGAGGGGTCGGGGGCGAAGACC
>JBHENM010000499.1:0-1962 GCA_046262035.1 Acidimicrobiales bacterium
CCCGAGGTGGTCCTCAGGGCCGATCCCACTGACGCCAACACGTTCGTCCCCTCCGCTGGAGACCGCCACCGCCCTGGCGACGTCGGAGGCGACTGCAGCCACCGCCACCTTCAGTCCGATCCTGATCGGGTTCCCAACCGCGGCCGCGGACGCCTTCCAGCAGGCGATGGGCATCTGGGGCGGCCTCATCAGCTCGCCGGTGCCCATCAAGGTGTCGGCCTCCTTCGAAGGTCACCGACCCTTGGCCCTCTCTACGGGTTTCGACCTGAGTACGCCGTGCGCCAGCGGCTGCGTGTCGCTGCGGAGCCAGCGCCGGGCCAGCTAGAACCCAAGCGCCAGGCCGCGGCCAGGCCGCGGGAGGTTGGAAAACGGCATCGCAGCAGGTCAGCGGAGTGGCAGGCCGACTTCCTGTTCAAGAGCTGACTGGCGGCGAAACCGCAGGTCAGACGACGGTGATCGAGTCAGCGGCCCCGGCGTCGGTTGTACTCCCGACCCGCACCCAGCACAGGAACTTCACGCCCGAGGTGGCGTTGGTCGGGATGATCCGGCTCGTAGCGCCGATCGTGCCGCTGGCGGTGGAGACGACGTTGCCCCCGAGGGCCAGCGCACTAGCGGCGCAGTTCGACGAGCTCGTGCCCATCCGGAGCCGGTAGCTCACCGACGGAGTTAGACCGGAGCCGGAGGCCGTGATCGAGTCACCCGGCTCGGCGGAGCCCTGCACGACCGAAGTGGTCGCCCCTGCGGCCGTGATGCCAGAGCAGTGGGTGACGTTGCCGGCCATGTCGGTGGCGTCGAAAGACCACACCAGAGGAAGCCCCGCCGCCTCCGCAGCCTCGCTCCGCGTGGCCACGACGGCCAACGGTCCCGTCTGGCCGCTTACGAATCTCAGGTAGGGATGAGGAGATTCGGGGAGTCCGATCTTCACGGTGCCGTTTTGGGCCCGGACATTGGTGATCGACTGGAGCCCGCCGGTGTCGAACACTCCGACCAGCTCGGCCCGGGGCTCCTGCGGCCTGGGGTCGGAGGGGCCCATGAGCTTGAGCACAGGGGTGCCGCAAACCGGCCCCACGGTGTCGCTCGGTGCGATGGCCGACGGAGTGGTTCCGCAGGTGACCTGACCTTTGATCACGTGTCCGACGGCCACGGGGCCGAATAGGTACATGTGCACCGCGTTCACGGTGAGCGACCCGTCAGGGTTCACGATCTGCTCGTTGTACACAGCAGTGAAGACGTCGCCCACGTTGGTGATCACTCCGTGGCGGGTGTAGTTGGGCGGTGGGTTGTCGGGAACCGCCTCGGTGGCGCTCGGAAGCGGAGCTCCGTCCCTATCGGTGGCGCTGGCGTGCCATGCGTTGGTGAACCTGGTCGAGCCGGTGACGGCCGATTCGGACGCCCTGCACTCCACATGCAGCATGTCGCCCCACACCGGCGCGGGTCCGAACCCGCCGGGCGCTAGGCAATTGGTCGGTTTGGGGGCGGGCTTGTCTGCGTCGTTCCAGCACACGACTGGGTTCGGCGTGGGATCGAGGGTGATGTCGGCGGAACTGGTCACCGTTCCCCCGCCGGGGGTTCCCTGGGTGCTGACGGTGACGGGGCCCGACGGCGGAGCTTTCCAGACGTCGTCAGGCCATATCCCGCCGTTGAGCACGGCAAGACCGTTGGCGAACAGGGACGCGGACCCGTCGGGGTCGTGGGCGGTGATTGGTGTGGCCGAGCCGCCCGGCGGTAGCTCCACCGAAGGACTCAAGGACGAATCGGTCGCGGGCGCGTGGCTGACCCCCACCTGGGGGGCACAGCCCAGCTTCGCTGGGTCCCCGCCGAAGAGGCCGACCTCGGTGATCTGACCGCACGCCCAGCCCTTGACGGACGTGACCGCGGCGGCGGCGGGACGCTGTCCGATGGCCGTCAGCCCCACGGCTGTCATCCAGAAGAGTAGGGCGAAGACGGTCGCACGACGGCGAC
>JBHENM010000500.1:0-12401 GCA_046262035.1 Acidimicrobiales bacterium
GACCGACGCCGCCATCGCCGCCGAGGCACCGGGGTGGACGGCGGCCCAGTGCGCGGCCTTCGCCCGCCGGGCCCGCCCCGTCACCGCAGCCGAGGCCGCCGACGCCCAGGCGCGCCGGTCCGTGCGCTGGCACTGGGACCTTGAGTCCCGCCTGCTGTCCCTGCGGGCCCGCCTGCCCGAGGAGGCCGGAGCGGCCGTGGTCGCCGCCCTGGAGCACATCGCCGACGGGACCAAGCCCGACCCCGAGACCGGCCTGTTCGAGCCCTACGAGGCCCAGGCGGCGGATGCCCTGGGGGAGCTGGCCTCGGCCCACCTGGGGGCCCTGGCCCAGCCCGACCGGACCACGGTGGTGGTGGTGGTCGACGCCGAGGTCCTGGCCGGAGGCGAGGGGGTGGCGGAGATCGAAGGAGGACCGGCCCTGGCCGCCGAGGCCGTTCGCCGCCAGGCCTGCGACGCCCGGGTCGAGGTGGCGGCCGCCGCCGACGGCAGCACCGTGGGCGTGGGCCGGGCCCGGCGCACGGTGCCGGCGTGGCTGGCCCGCCAGCTGCGGCGCCGCGACGGGGGATGCCGGTACCCGAGCTGCGAACGTCGCCGCTGGGGCCACGCCCACCACGTGAGGCACTGGGCCGACGGAGGCCCCACCGACCTGGACAACCTCCTGTGGCTGTGCCCCACCCATCACCGCCTGGTCCACGAACGGGGCTGGAGCATCACCGGCAACCCCGGCGGCCAGGTCACCTTCGTCCGTCCCGACGGGAGGCCGCTGGCCACCGGCCCACCACCGCTTGCGGCTGAGGTCCGTCGTCGGTTCCTCGAATGACATTGGCCTCGAGCTGGCCACAGAAACGAGGGCCTTACCAAGGCAGCCACTTGGCTCAGCCGTCGAGCGGCCTCTGCGTTCGTTGAGTGGACAAGCCCAGAAGGTCGGCGGCCTCTGCCGTCGTCAGCCCACAGTGCTCGATCAGCAGGCGGGCTGCTTCTCGGTTGGTGGCGACTGCCTCGCTGGCGCTGACGGCCGCCGCCTCTTGGGCCGCCCGCGCCGACTCGCGGTGCCGGCGGGCCGCCGTCCGTTCCAGGTGGGCGCGCTCGACCGTGAGCAGAAGCGCATCGGGCAGCCGGATGTCCTGCGCGAGCTCGGCGTTGTCCGCCTCGGCCTTCACCAGGTCGCCGTGCTCGACGAGGAGAAGGGCCGCTTGGCGGGTAACCGCCGTTGCTTGACGGGTCGTCGCCGCGACAGCCTCCTCTGCCGCCCGTGCCTCTGCCCGCTGCTGGTGCGCCTGTGTTCGCTGCAGGCGAGCCCGGCGGACCACGGCCAGAACCGCCTCCGGCAGCCGCACCTCCTCCACCAGTTCGAAGCCGTCCGCCTCTGGCTCGAACGGGCCGAACAGCGTGGCAATGGCGTCGCGGATATTCCTCCGAGCCTCAACCAAGGTGTCCCCATACCCGTGGACGTTGGGTTCCTCCACAAGGGCCACCATCCAGGTGCCATTCTCGGCCCGCTCGAACGTCGCCGTGTATGTGGGCCGCGTTGCAGGCAAGGCTCCCAGTCCCTCTCAGACTCCGGTTGCGAGGTCCGTCGCCCCCGACCCGTCCCCCGGCTGCTAGAGCGTAGCGACCAACCTCGGGCCGCCGGTCAACGTGGCGCGTCAGCGCTCGGGCCGTCTTGCGGCGCAGACGGCGAGCGCCGGGACCCTTCGGCACTGGGCTACTTCTTGGCCGCCTTCCCCACAGGCCGGGCCTGCTTGGCTGGGCCCGAGCGGCCCCCTGAGCGGGGAGCTGGGCCCGCACCACGACCTCGTGGCGCCGGCCGCGCCCCAGACGGCCCAGTCGTCCTCGCCGCCTTCTTGGTCGCCGCCGTCCTGGCCTTCGATGTGGCTCGCGGGGAGGCGGACGCCGCGGATTGAACGCGAACCGGGCTTCCAGCGCCTCTCTTGGACCTGTCGGCTGCTCCTTTGGGCGAGACGGAACCCTGCTGCGCCTCCGTCTGGGCCGAGCGCCCCCCACCGCTCGGCGCGCGGGTCTTGGGCCGGGACTCCTCGGAAAGCGCTGTCAGCGGAGGGGGGGAGGTCGCTCTTATCACCAACGGTCGGCGGCGGAGGCGGCCCAGGAGGCCCGGCCCTGGCGCCTCCAGCTCGACTAACGGCTCGACCGCGGACCACGGCCTGCGTCGAGGGGTCGGCGGCGACACCGGCGGGGTGGCAGAAGCGGAGATAGAGTCGCCGTGGTCCGCCGAGTCCGTGCCCGCAGGCGTCGGAGGGAACGACCGGTTCCCCGAGTTGGCGATGGTGCCGTCCAAGGCGGGAGTCCGCGCCGGTCGCGTGGGCGGCGGTCGGGTGGGCGGGGGGGGCGGCGGTCCTTGCCTCGAGGTGGCGAAGGTGCCGCCGCCCCTCGCTGCCGATCGGCCTCGCACGAAGGAGACGACCAGCACTATGCCGGCTACGACGCTGGCGCCGATCGATAAATAGACAACCCGCATGTCCGACTTCAGGAGACCGACGCCCAACGTCATGGACGCCACCAGGAGGAATGCGACACTCACCAGGACCACGACATCACCATCGCATCTCTATCACGACCCAAGTCTCCCAACGCGTCTTTCCCAAATGCGTCCCAGGGTCGCTCATTCGAATGATCAGGCGCCGTATACTGCCCTCCTTCGTCGCGCGAGGAGTGGAAAAGAGGCGGTTTCAGGATGTATGGAAGTGGCAGGGGCCTGGGGGCTGCGTCTGGTGCCGGTGGCGTGGGTGCCGGTTTGGCCGTCACCGGATTTCCGGTGGTCGGTTTGATCCTGCTCGGTCTTGCGGCGGTTTTGCTCGGGTTCGCTCTGGTTCGCCTCGGCGGCGCCAGGCGACAGGGCGGCTGACGCCGGCTGTCCCGTAATCGGTCAATCTCGAGCGCTCAGTAAGTCGTGGCTGAGGCGGGCGTGGGGATCAATGGCCCGGCGTCGAACGGCTCGGGACGGGGACACAAGCCGAGCAACCAGCCAATGGCTGCGGCCGAGCGGACTCCTGCCCGGCCGTCGCCGTACAGACTGCTGGCGCTCACGGGTGACCGTTCCCGGCGGCTGGCGAGCACTCGGTGGGTGGCGGCCACGAGCGCTCCCGGGTCGGTGCCGACGAGTTCGGCGGCGCCCGCGTACACGCCTTCGGTGCGCTCGGTGCGGTCGCGGAGGACCAACACCGGCACCCCCAGCACCGGAGCCTCCTCCTGGATGCCGCCGGAGTCGGTGAGCACCACCTCGGCGGCCGCCAGCAGGCGCACGAACTGGACGTAGCGAAGCGGCCCGGTGACGAACACGTTTGCCCGTCCTGCCATTGCCGTTCCGAAGACTTGGCGCACCGCCGGGTTCATATGGGTCACGATCGCAAAGAGCACCTCCGGGTGAGCTTCGGCCAGCGTGGCCACGCCCGACGCGATCCTCCTCATGCCGGCGCCCCAGGACTCCCGCCGGTGGGCGGTGACGACCACGAGCCGCCGGCCGCCGGCGAGCGCCGACTCGAACCGAGGGTCGGGAAGCGGCGCGGGTGCGGCGGCCGCGAACAGTAGAGCGTCGACTGCGGTGTTGCCCGTGACTATGACCTCGTCCCCACTATGCCCCTCATGAAGGAGGTTGGCCTCGGCGGTCAAAGTCGGCGCCAGGTGGAGCGAGCTGATGGTGGAGACGAGGCGGCGGTTGGCCTCCTCGGGGAACGGCTCGCTCAGGCTCCCGCTGCGCAGGCCGGCCTCGACATGGACGACCGGGCGACGCTGCAAGAACGCCGTTTGAGCGCCGGCCAGCACCGAAGCGGTGTCGCCCTGGACGACGACCACGTCGGGGTCGAGCACGGACATGACCGGATCGAGATGGGCCATCATGTCGGCATACAGGCGCACGAGGCCGTCGGGCGATCGCCGGGGCATGCGAAGCGACCGTTGTGGGACGATCCCGAACAGCTCCAGCACGTCGTCTACGCCCACTTGATGCTGGCCTGTGGTGATCACCACGGGTTGGACGTCGAGCCCTTCCCGCAGGGCCCTGACCACGGGCGCGAGCTTTATCGCCTCCGGCCGGGTGCCGAGCACCAACAGGGCCGTCGCCGGCCGATGCCCGTGTGATCCGGGCACTGCGGGCTGCGCCTTCATAAGGTCGGTCCCTTCCTCCTGAGTGGCCCGACCTCTCAACGGCCGCCGCTCGATGGGGCTGTGACTGCGGTCGGGGCCGTCGGCGCGGTCACGACGGTCGACGCCGTTGTGGCCGTTGTGGCCGTTGTGGCCGTCGCGGCCGTCGCTGCGGTCCGGGCCGTCGGGGCCGTCGGTGTGCCTTCACCATTGAAGGCATCGCCGCTGGCGGCACACGCCGATAGCAGGACCGACATCAACAGCGCGGGCGAAGCCCGCTTAACGTTCACTCGCTCCTCCCCCAGGCTCGGCTGCGTGTCGATTGCCAAAACCTTCGCGTGCGGGGGCGCCGATATCGCGGATACCCGACGTCGGCGCAGACCCGAGGGAACCCACGCCGCCCTGGCGTACGTGCCATCCGCGAGAAGGGCGGACACCGGGGATAGCGTCCGCGCCCTTGAGCTCACTTGGCCGACGACTGCGGCGGAGCGGCACGTCTTCCTCCCAGCCCGGCGGGGCACGGACAAGGCCCCGTGCCGAAGCTCTGGCGCCGAGCGCGGTGGCCCTCTTGCTGGTGGGCATGTGCGTGGCCATGATCACCCAGGAGTCCCTCGTCCGAGGCTTCGAGGCCAGGACCGGGGCTGACCTGGCTCGTCTGCTCGGCCTCGTACCGGCTCGAGCCGTGGGCAGCGCCGTGGTCTTTCCGCTCCAGGGCCGGCTCTTCGGGT
This sequence comes from Acidimicrobiales bacterium, assembly GCA_046262035.1. Lineage (GTDB taxonomy): Bacteria > Actinomycetota > Acidimicrobiia > Acidimicrobiales > AC-14 > JBHENM01. The sequence continues at coordinate 4,827 of JBHENM010000500.1, forward strand.
ATGCGGTGACCGAGGGTTGCACGGTGGCGTTTCTCGTAGCGCCTTTCTTCGTCATCGCCGCCCTGCTGATTGTCAGTGGCCGGACAACACCGCGTCGAGGGCTCAGCGCTCTCGCCGCGGTCACCCTCGTCTTCTTCACCGTGAACCAAGCCCGGCTCTTCGTCGTGGCCGCTTCAATGCGGGTGTGGGGCTTTCAATCCGGCTACGAGCGCAGCCATGTCTTCCTCGGCACGATGCTCAGCACCATCGGAGCGGTGGTCGGTCTTGTGCTCTTTGCGTGGCTCTTGACCGGAGGGGGCGGCCCTGAAGACGAACGGAGCGACGACTGGGCGGAAGCAGGCTGACCTGGGAGATCCACCACATTGGGGCCGTCAAGCCGCATAATTCGCCGGGTCCGTCAAGCTGGAGCAGCCGTGCTCGTAGTTGAAACCATTTTTCAAGCGCGGTCCGAGTGCCGCTGGTCCTGCTCTTCGTCCCGGCCCCGGTCGACCACCGGAGCCAGTTGACCATCGGAGCAGCAAATGGGTAGGGCCGGGGAGCTGTTCCAGGCTTCGTTGAACGCCGCAGCCTTCCTGCTGTGTGCGAGCTTCATTGCCTACGTGCTGCTCATCGTGGTGCCGTTCTTGCGGCGAAAACCAGCGGAACCCGGCGACGAACGGGCCTTCTGCTGGCACTTCATCATCCCCTGCCTCGACGAGCAGGCCGTGATCGCGGCGACTGTGAAACGACTCATGCGTAGCTTCCCGACCGCCCAGCTGTGGTGCGTCGACGACGCCTCGAGCGACGCGACCCCTCTCGTCCTGGCACGACTGGCCCGGCGATACCGACGAGTGCACGTGGTCGCTCGACGTCTGCCCAACGCCCGCCACGGCAAGGGGGCGGCCCTGAATGCCGGCTGGGAGGCCCTGCGCGCCAGCCTGCCTGCTGGCGTCGACACGCGCCGGTTGATCGTCGGCGTAGTCGACGCAGATGGGCGCCTGGACCCACGGTGCCTGGCCATGATCTCCGGACCGTCCTTCTTCGGGACCTCAGAGGTGGGCGCGGTCCAGGTCAAGGTACGGGTCGCAGCGAGCCACGACGGGCCGGCTGTCGACCACGGCCAGCGGGGGCTCGCACGACTGCTCGTGCGGCTCCAAGACCTGGAGTTCGCCTGCGTGATCGCGGCCATGCAAACCCTGCGCCGCCACGTGGGCACGGTTGGGATGGGTGGAAACGGCCAGTTCACCCGGCTCTCCGTGCTCGAGGCGATCGGCCGAGAACACGGAACTCCTTGGCATGGTGCCCTGCTCGAAGACTTCGAGCTGGGCCTGCATGTCCTCCTCAGCGGCAGCCGCACCGAGTACTGCCACGACACCTACGTCATCCAGGAAGGTTTGCCGACCGCACGCCAGCTGGTCCGCCAGCGCAGCCGCTGGGCGCAGGGTTCCATGCAGTGCTTCCGCTACCTGATGCCGATCGTGCGTTCGCCGCGCATCTCTGCCGCCGGCGCCATCGAGATCGCCTACTTCCTGTTCCAGCCGTGGCTCCAGCTCTTCGGCAGCCTGATCTACGCGCTCTGCGCCGTGATCGTTGCCGGGTACGCGTTGACGTTTCCAGGAGGTCCGTTGGCGTGGCTCAGTGGCGGCGCGTGGGGAATCGTCCCGTTGTTCGTCGTCTTCGGGCTGGGCCCTTTCGCCCTTTGGGGTCCGGTCTACCGGGCTAAGGCACGGCCGGAGACCAGCGTGCCCATGGCAGTCGCCCTCGGCTTGGCCAACTGGCTCTACCTGGCGATCCATTACATGGCCATCTGGTGGGCCTTCGCCCGGGTGGTCAGAACTCGCCATGACTGGAAGAAGACGGCCCGCCTCTCGGCCGACCTCGACCCCGCCCTGCGGGCCGACGGCCTGCCCGCGGTCACCCTGCAGTGCGTGCTCCGATTCGCGCCGACGGGTCCCGCCTCCAGCTCCAAAGTGGTGCCAGGACGTATCCGATTCCCCGCTTCGTCAACCGAGAAAGCCCTCACGGAGGTCTCATGAACACCAACAATCTCCGACGTTCGAACGGTCGTCCCTACGTGGTCCTGGCGGTGGCGTCCATCCTGATCCTCGGAACCCCCGATCTGGCGCTGGCAGACACATCCGGGGCAACGGGGCAGGCGGCGACGGTCCAGCTGCTCGGCCAGCCCGCCGTCTCCACCGGCCAAGTCGCGGCGTCGAACGACGGGATCTCGCAGACCAAGACCGGCAACAGCACACCCTCATTGTCGATTCTCGGCGTACAGACCATCCTTTCGGACGGTTCCCTCTTTCAAGACGCCGTTGCCAACAACGACGGCACCTCCGCTGCCTGCGCGGGCATCATCGGAGCCAACGGCGCGATCCAGATCGGACCGAGCCAGAGCTGCCTGGTCTCGGGAGCCCCGAGCGGCGTGGTCTTGAACCTCGGGCTGGCGGTGCTGCGGGCCGACGTCATCACCGCTGAGTGCACGGCCAGCTCAAATGGGACCACCACCGGCAGCGCCACGCTGGCGAACGCGAGGATCACCGATCCGACCGGCAGCATCACACTCCTCTCGCTGCCGATCAACCCCGCGCCGAACACCGGGCTCAGCCTGCCGGGGATCGTCGACCTCATCCTCAACAAGCAGTCGTCCGGAGGACCCGGTCAGCTCTCTGTGACCGCGCTCGACTTGAACGTGCTGGGCGGTCTCAACCTCGCGCGGGTCCAGCTGGGAATTGTGACGTGCGGTCCGAACGCCCAGACGGGTCCGATCCCGCTGTTGTCGTCGGCGGGCCTACCCGTCGCCGGTGGCACCGTCCTGGCCAGTGCCTCGGTTTTCTGGTTCATCCGCCGGCGGCGGGCTTCGACGCCGACGAATGCCTGAGGCGTTCGCCACTGCCGGGGCGGATTATCTCGAGCAGCTTCTGCGCGCCGCGATCCAGCTTCCGGCCGCCGCCGCCGACCCTGCCAGCGGACAGGTGGTGGCCCGGCTGATGGTCGCGCTCGTGGCCAGGGGGGAGGACGAGCGCCTCGAGCGCTATCTCTCGTGCTCGCCGGGCCGGCGATCCGTCTACGAGGTGACCTGCTACGACGGGTCCGACCGCCCGGCATCGTGGGTCACCGACCTGGCCGCCGGACGGGCGATAAGCGCCGCGGCCAGGTTCGCGGCCGCCCGACCGGACCGCACCGTCACCATTGTCGCCCGTGACGATACCGGCCACGAGCGCTGCGTCCTGGTGGCGAAAGGCCCCACCGCGATCTACCAGTTCCCCGAAATGGGCGCCGTCGACGATGGTGGCCCGGGCCAGGCCGAGGGTCCAACCTCCACCTCGCGGCCAGACCCGAGCGACGCACACTGGCTGGCCCTCGCCGAACGGCTCGAGTCACTCCCGACCACCGACGAGGTGGTCACTGCGCTGCGCGACCTGTTGGGTCGGATGACGATGGACCTCCGGGGGCGGCTTGGCTCACTGCCCACGACCGAGGAGCTCATCAGCGCCCTCCGGGACCTGCTGGGTGGGATGACCATCGAGCTCGATGCGACCGCAATCGAAGATGTGTTCCACGCGGCTCTGGATGACCTGCCCCACTTCCCGACCACCGCCGACGCCCGAGCCGTCACCGAGGCGTCGACCGCCGACGAGCCGGCCCCGGCCTATGTCGCCGAGTTTGTGGGCGATGGGCCGGCCCCGCCGACCATGGAGATCGCCGCCCGCCACCCCGCCGGGGTCCCGTACGGCGTGAGCACCAATGCGAGGCGCGTGGCCGACCTGGTCTCTGACAGCTCGCCCGAGCAGGAGCAGGCCGGCGCCGGGTCCCGGGGGAGGGTGAATCCAGGTGCCGTGTCTGAGCACCTGACCAACCGCCCGCCGTCGGATCGCGCCGTAGAGGATGACCTCGCTCTGCTGGCGCTTTCGAGTCGTCGCCGCTGAACCTTCTCAGCCCGCCAACGTCTCAATGCGGCCTCGGCGCTCGGGAAGGGCGTCAAGATTTCGCGCTGCCAGCGACGCCACCCCCTGGTCACCCAAGAGGATCGCACGTTGGAACTCGGCCTTGGCCCCCTCCACCTCTCCCCGGCCTGCCAGTAGGACGCCCAGGTTGACCGCAGCCTCGGGCGCGTGGCGGGGGTGACCCGACAGGATCGCCCGTCGGAGCTCGGCCTCGGCTACCTCAACGTTTCCCTGGCCAGCCAGTAGGAGGCCCAGGTTGCGCCGCGCCAGCCACCGGGCATCCTCGTGGCCCGACTCGATGGCGGTGCGGTAGGCAGCTTGGGCTCCGTCCAAATCGCCCTGGCCCGCCAGTAGCACGCCGAGGTTGACCGCCGCCTCCGGCGCGTGGTGGGGGTGGCCCGAGTCGATGGCTCGCCGGTAGGCGGCCTTGGCTCCGTCCACATCGCCGCAACCCGCGAGCAGGAAGCCGAGGTTGAACGCTGATCGAGGGGCCTGATGGGGGTGGTGTGACTCGATCGCCCATCGGTAGGCGGCCTCCGCGCCCTCGACATCGCCATGGTCGTCCAGCAGCCCACCGAGGTGGAACGCCGCCCTGGGCGCCTGGTGGGGATGGCCTGACGCGATGACGGCCTGGAACTGCTCCCTGGCCCCTTGGACATCGCCATTGTCCTCCAGCAAAAAGCCCAGGTTTACCGCCGCCAGCGGCGCCGCCTCCTCCGCGTCCGACGCGATGGCCCGCCGGAGCTCGGCTTCGGCGCCGTCCGCGTCTCCCTGGACTGCCAGCAGCACACCCAGGTTGGCGGCCGCCTCCGGTGCCCGGTGGGGGTGAGCCGAGTCGATCGCCTGCCGGTAGGCGGCCTCGGCCCCCTCCAAATCGCCCTCGTCGGCCAGCAGCACGCCCAGGTTGAACGCGGCACCGGGCGCCTGGTCGGGGTGGGACGAGTCCATCGCCATCTGGTAGGCCGCCTCGGCCCCCTCCACATCGCCCTGGTTCGCAAACAGCACGCCCAAGTTGAACGCCGCCCTGGGTGCCTGGTCGGGGTGCCGTGACGCGATGGCGGCCTCATAGGCAACCCTCGCTCCCTCGACGTCGCCCTGGCCTTCGAGCAGCCGACCTAGGTTGAACGCAGCGCGGGGGGCGTGGTCGGGATGGCCCGAGTCGGCCGCGACCCGGTAGGCCGCTTCGGCGCCTTGGGCATCGCCGTGGGCTTCGAGAATGAACCCCTGGCTGATCGCGGCCAAAAGCTCCGTCGAGTCCTGGCCGACGGCGGTGGCCGAAGATGCCGGCTCGATCACCGCGGATTTCCCGGCCGCGTGGGCAGCCAGATGATCGTAGGGCCCGGCATGCGCGCTGGCGCGATCCAGCTCCGACGACTCGGCTACAAGCCCGTTGTAGGGGTTGGCGACCGCCTTCTCTTGGTCGGGGGTTTGCCGCAACTGGACCTGGAGCGCGGTCAGTTCCTCATCCGACCAACCCGCTGACCCCTCGCCCTCGGAGTCGGAGGAGCCGCTCCGGTCGCCACAGCAGCTCCTTGCCTTCAACCCGCTCCCACACAAGCACGAACCGCGCCTCGCCATCGAGCCCATGCTCACCTCCTTACCTGGGCACACCGGCTCGCCCGGTTGACGCCGGACGCCGTGCCCATCCTGGCCGCCCTTGCCTCCAGCGCGGTGGATGGTCCGCCCGGGGCACTCCACGCCATCAGACAGCCGGTCCTCGAACGAGGACCCCCTACTCCGCCAATCGGCGGCGCAGCTCCACGTACACGGTTGGCCCCACGATGGCCTCGAGCTCCTCGGCCATCGAGTCGATGACGGGCGCTTCGCCCACGTAGGCCCGGTCGCCCTCGGTGCAACACCAGGCCATGGTCTCCCCTTCGGCGCCCCAGTCGCGCCGCTCCCACCGGCGGACGGTGGCGACCTCGGTGTCGTCCTCACCCGGCTCCCAGTCCACCTTGATGGGCAGCTGCCAGCACACCGAGGGCTTCCAGTCCAGGGGCGACTCACCGGCGTCGATGGCCTCCAGGTGCAGGGCGCACCCTGCGCCGCCGGGGAAATCCGGCCGGTTGAAGAAGATGCACGCACCGTCGACCACCCGGGTGGCCGTGCGGGTCTCGTCGCGGAAGAGGCCGCCCGTGCGAGCGTCGGCGTGGTGCTCGAAGCGGGACGGCTCCAGCGTGGCCGCCAGGGCGCTGAGCCTACGGGCCTCGTCCTCACCGTCGAGGTCGGCGCCGATCGAGCAGCAGCCCTGGCCCAGGTGCTCAGCCGGCTCCGGGAGGATCCCTTGGCAGCCGCGGCCCCAGATGCAGGTCCAATTCGACGCGAGGAAGGCCCTGTCGAAGCGCCACACCGTGTCGCCGTCGGTGATCTCCTCCACTACACCTCCCTCACGCCCGGATGCTGGAAGGCCAGGCCGAGGACGAGGCTCGCCGCTGCCACGAGTGGGGGCAGGAGGTGCCAGACGTCGGTGTACCCCACGGCGAAGTGAACGCCCAGCGCCGCACTCAGCGACACGGCGCCGGCGACGGCGACGGCCTGGTGCAAGTGTCTGGACGGCCGGGCGCACCAGAGGCAGAGCATGGTCGTGAGACCCATCGTCACCACCCCTCCGCCGAAGCCGGCACGGTCGTGGGCCAGCAACGGGACGAGGCGGGGGTTCGCGGCCCGAAGCTCGTCCGCCGACAGTCCGATGAACTCCAGGTCCTCGGGGACGAACGTGTCACCCACACCGACGCGAAGGATGGCCAGGCCGCCGGAGGCCGTCGCCGCCGCTCCTGCCAGCAACAGCAAGCGACCCAGGGTGAACCGATTCCGTCCGTCCAGCCACCCTCCCTGACGCCCGACCGTGCGCACGTCGAGTGCGCCGCTCAGCAGGCTCCGTGCGCGCCAGAGACCGGCGACGAACACGGGCAAGAGCAGCAGCGTGCCCACGCCGTGCCAGGTGTCGAGGTAGCCGTAGCCGAGGTAGGCGAAGAAGCTCAGGAACCCCACGACGCCGCTGATCAGCCACGTCCACCACGCCCACTGCTCGCCTCCGGACAAGGGGAAGACCGTCAGCCAGATGTAGAGGATCCCGAGGGCCATCAGCGTCCCGCCGAAGGCAGCCCGGTCGTGGACCATGAAATCCACGACACGACACGACGCCAGATCGCAGAGATCGTCCGAGCTCATTCCGAGGTAGTGGATGTCCTGGGGCAGGAACTCGCCCGTCGCCGCCAGGAAGAGCATGAAGCCGCCGGCGAACAACAACGACCCGGCCACCGCCAGCAGGAGCGGCCGGCCGTCGCCCACGAGGGTGGGCAGGAAGTCCCTCTGGTCGCCGTCGGGCTCGGCCACGCCTGGATGATCCCACGGGCGCCGGCGGGGAGACGGAGCAGCCGAGGTGCTCGGCAGGTGGGCTGTCCGGCACCTCGGCGCTCTCAGGGCTCGGATTCGCAGTGCGTGAGCGAAGACCGGCCTTCCCTACGTCTACACCTTGGCGAGGGCACCGCCAAGGGTGCTGACCACCGTCTTTCTGAGGGGGTGCCACCACCACCACGCTTCAGCCGAACCGGTCAGGCTCGTGGCGGAGGTGTTCGGGGAGGGCCAGGGCAGGATCGACAGGACCGTCGCCGGTGAGGGTGTCCAGCACGGTCAGCATGTCCCG
>JBHENM010000501.1:0-22297 GCA_046262035.1 Acidimicrobiales bacterium
GTTCCAGAAGTGCTCGTCTTGTGCGATACGTCCGGCAGCATGGGTGACGTCGAGCTGGCGACGGTGCTGGCCGAGGTCGACGGGCTCCTCAAAGGGGTCGGCCTGGCCCGCAACCGGGTGCGGGTCATGGCCGTCGATGCCGCCGTGCAGACGGTGCAGCAGGTCACGAACGCCCGTCAGATCAACCTCGTGGGCGGCGGGGGCACCGACATGGGCGCCGGCCTGGCGGCAGCCGCCAAGCTCCGCCCCCGGCCGTCGGTGGTCGTCGTCCTGACCGACGGGATGACACCGTGGCCGCCGGAGGCGCCCAAGGGCATGCAGATCGTCGTGGGCTTGATCGCCAACCGGACACAGGCCGGACGAACATGGGCGGCTCCGCAGTGGGCAAGGGTCGTACCCATCGAATCGGCCGCTTGATGGCTCGGAAGGTGCGCTGGTACGACGGCCTCCCCGAGACCACCGCCACGGTGGACTGCGGCGGGGCGGACCACCGGGTGACCTGGCGGCGGGGGAAGATCGTGCTCGAAGCGCACGATCTCACGTCCGAGCGGGCCATGCTGGCCTTCGGCGGAGAGCTGTGCCCCTGCATGAAGGTCCTGGGGGTGTGGGTCGAGCAGTTCCGGATGCCCCCCGAGCTGTTCGGGCAGATGCACACGTGGCTCGGCGAGAACGCCTTCCTCCTGCCGGCCGAGTTCGCCCTTCCTCGGAACCTGGCCATGGTGCTGTCCTGGGAGCGGTCCTGGCGGTTCGAGTCCTGGCTGCACACCAAGCAGGCCGACCTGCTGGCCACCCAGCTTCAGGAGAAGGCGCTCGACCCCCTGCGCCAGCACGTGAACGCCTGGAAGTCCAAGACGGGCGCCCGGGTCGTCTCCGGCTGCCAAGTGGCGCTGATTCCCTCCAACCGGCCGGCGAACGTCGAGGGGACGACCGACCGGGTGGCCATGCGGGCCATAGCTCGATTGCACGCCCGATGGCTGGTCGACGTCTGGCCTCGCGGCATCGCCGTCGTCGACGACGCGTTCGTGATGGAGCTGGCCGACTCCGTGTCGCTCGACGACCTCCGGGTCGTCGCCGTGCGGTGGGAGCCGGAAGGCCCCGGCACCTGGGCCACCGTCGCCGCACCGGCCCGCGTCCATAGGGACCCCGGTCCGACCGACGAGCCATGGCACCTCACCTGGGACGCAGCGTGAGCGCAGCCGACTCCCACACCGAGATCCAGGCCGAGCAGGCCGTGGTCGACCACGCCTACCGGCGGCTCGTAGCCATGCGGGCCGAGGCCCGCGCCCTGGCCTCCGACGTGCTCGACCAAGGCGCAGGTGGCACGTTCGCCAACCGGATCGAGCGCGACGTGCGCATGGAGGTCACCGGCCGCCGGCTAGCCGACCTCCAGGTGGGCGAGGCGGGCCTGGTGTTCGGGCGCATCGACCCCCACGAGGGCGACCACCTCTACATCGGCCGGCTCGCGGTCGCCGACGAGGAGAACGAGCCGCTGGTGGTCGACTGGCGCGCCCCGGCCGCCGAGCCCTTCTACCGGGCCACGGCCCGCCACGCCATGGGCCTGGCCCGCCGGCGCCACCTCATCCTGCGGGGCCGGCGGGTCGTAGGGCTCGACGACGAGCTGCTGGGCGAGCGCGGCGACGGCGACGCCGACCCCGGAGGCATGGTGCTGGTCGGCGAGGGCGCATTGCTCGCCGCCCTCGACCGGTCGCGCACCGGCCGCATGGGCGACATCGTGGCCACCATCCAGCGGGAGCAGGACGAGATCATCCGGGCGCCCCTGCCCGGCATCCTGGTCGTCCAGGGTGGCCCGGGGACGGGCAAGACGGCGGTGGCCCTCCACCGGGCCGCGTACCTCCTCTACACCCACCGCTTCCCGCTCGAGCGCTCCGGGGTGCTCCTCGTCGGCCCCAACCGCATCTTCCTGCGCTACATCGAGGCGGTGCTGCCCGCCCTCGGCGAGCACAGCGTCACCCTCGCCACCCCCGCCACCCTGGTGGGCACGCCCGTCCGGGGCACCGATTCGGCGGCCGCGGCCCGGCTCAAGGGCGACCCCCGCATGGCAGGCGTGGTCGCGCGCGCCGTCGACGATCGGGGCCGGGGCCTGCCCCGGGAGACGAGCGTGCTCTGGAACGGCCGCCGCCTCATGCTCTCCCGTGAGGCGTCGTGGCGGATCGCGGGCCAGGCCAAGCGTCGCCCCGGGACCCACAACGCCCGGCGGGCCACGGTCGAGCGCCTGATCGCCCGCCACCTCCACCGCCAGACCAACGACGAGGAGGAGGACTGGACCTCGTTCGAGGAGGCCGTCCGCCGGCAACGGCCGGTGCGCGAGGCGCTGGAGCGCATGTGGCCGGTGCTCACGCCCGAGGATCTGATCCACGACCTCTTCGGGTCGCCGGCCCTGATCCGCTCGGCCGCCAGATCCGTGCTCAGCGACGACGAGCAGGGCCTCCTCCACCGCCCACGCCGGGAGCGGGTCGGGGAGGTGGCCTGGACCGAGCCCGACCTGGCCCTGCTCGACGAGGCGTCGGTGTGGCTCGGTCCCCCGCCCCGGCGGGCCCACGCCCGGCGCAGCAGCGGCGAGCGGGACGCCCGGCGGTGGGAGCGCCAACGGGTCATGGTCGACCTGCCCGACCTCGACGCCCAGATGCGCCACGACGTCCTCCGCCACCTCGAGGAGGGCGACACCCTGGCCCAGGAGGAGCACCTGGATCCCCGCTCCCGCACGTTCGGCCACATCCTGGCCGACGAGGCCCAGGACCTCTCGCCCATGCAGCTGCGCATGCTGGCCCGGCGGTGCCCCGGCGGCTCCATGACCCTGGTGGGCGACCTGGGCCAGGCCAGCGGCCCGTGGGCGCCGGCCCGCTGGGACGACGTCCTGGCCCACCTCCCGGTCCGCCGCCCGCCCGCCCGGGCCGAGCTCTCGGTGAACTACCGCACCCCGTCGGAGGTGATGGACCTCGCCGCCCGGGTCCTGGCCGAAGCGACGCCTGGGCTGGCGCCGCCGGCGTCGGTCCGCAGCGCCGGCGTCGACCCCGTCATCACCGCGGTGACGGCGGACGAGCTGGCCGGCAAGGTCGCCGCCGTGGCCGCCACTGAGCTGGAGCTCGTGGGCGAGGGGAAGGTCGCCGTCATCTGCCCTTCCGGGTACCTCGACGAGCTGCGCCCCGCCCTCCCCGAGCTGCCCGAGGGCGCCGGCGTGCTCGACGTCCCCATCGCCCTCCTGTCGGTCGACCAGGCCAAGGGCCTGGAGTTCGACGCCGTGGTCCTGGTGGAGCCGGCGGCGGTCATTGCCGAGGGCAGCGCGGCAACCGGCCGGCGGGCCCTGTACGTCGCCATGACCCGGACGACGACCCGCCTGCACATCGTGCACGCCCTGCCGCTTCCGCCGGAGCTGGTCCCGGCGGATGCCACAATGGCGGGGTGACGGTCCCCACCTCGGTGCCCAGCTGGGCCATCGACCCGGTCGGGCCTCTCCACGGCGACGTCAAGATCAGCGGCTCGAAGAACGCGGTGAGCAAGCTCATGGTCGCCGCCCTCCTCGCCGAGGAGCCCGGCGCCATCACCAACGCCCCCCGGCTCGGGGACGTGGAGATCACCGCCGGCATGCTGCGCTCGGTGGGTGCCGCGGTGGCGATCGAAGGCGACCGGGTCGCCATCGACCCGTACGGCCTGAACGAGAGCCGCATCCCGGTGTCCTACAGCGGGCTCAACCGCATGCCCATCCTCCTGGTCGGACCGCTCCTGCACCGCATCGGCGAGGCGTTCGTCCCCTTCGTCGGCGGCGACCGCATCGGGCCCCGCCCGGTGAACTTCCACGTCGAGGCCCTCCGCCAGTTCGGCGCCGAGGTGGAGATCACCGACCAGGGGCTGGAAGCCAAGGCCGTCGCCCTCCACGGGGCCCGCATCCGCCTGCCCTGGCCCAGCGTGGGCGCCACCGAGACCGTTCTCCTCACCGCCGCCCTGGCCGAGGGGCGGACGGTGCTGGAGAACGCGGCCATCGAGCCCGAAGTGGTGGAATTGGCCCTGTTCCTCCAGCGCATGGGCGCCCGCATCGAGCTGCAGCCCGACCGGCGCCTGGTGGTCGAGGGCGTGCACCGGCTCACGGGCGCCGACCAGCGCCTCGGCGGCGACAGGATCGAGGCCTTCTCCTACCTCGTCGCCGGCCTGGCCACCGGCGGGCGGGTCCGCATCCGCGGCTGCTCCCAGGACCGGCTGGTCACGGCCATCTCCGTCCTACAGCGCGTGGGCGCCGAGTTCGAGATCGACGACGACGGCATCGCCGCCCAGGCCGGACCCGACGGCCTCCGGCCTGCCGCAGTGCAGACGGCCACCCATCCGGGGTTCATGACCGACTGGCAGCCCGGCCTGGTCGTGCTCCTCACCCAGGCTCGGGGCCTGTCCGTCCTCCACGAGACGGTCTTCGAGGACCGGCTCGGTTACGTGGAGGCGATGCGGGCCATGCACGCAGAGATCGAGCTGTTCGACCAGTGCCTGGCCGGGCCCGCCTGCCGGTTCGAGGAGAGCGGGTTCATGCACTCGGCCCTGGTGCGAGGCCCGTGCGCCCTACACGGCGCAGAGATTGAGATGCCCGACATCCGGGCCGCCTTCGGCTACGTGATCGCCGCCGCTGCGGCCCACGGTCCGTCGATCCTCCACGGAGTGCACCATCTCGAGCGCGGGTACGACCACGCCCTGCAGAAGTTCTCGTCTCTGGGCCTGCAGATCAGCCCCGGGTAAGGGCCCCCGCTCGGGGCGCCGAAGCCGCCAGCAATTTAGGCCTTTATCTCCACCGGGACGCCTATGGGGAGGGTCTCGGCCAGCTTGGTGATGGCCTCGTTCGTCATGCGGATGCAGCCGTTGCTCACGTCGGAGCCCACCAACTCTGGCTGGTTGGTGCCGTGGATCCCGAACTGGCCGTCGCCCCCGTTGCCGAAGCTGAACCACACCTCGGAGAAGCCCGATAGCCCGTAGGCGTAGGCGCCGTACTCCGGCTGCCCGTCGGGGATGAGCAGCTCGGTCGTGTAGAAGAGTCCGCCCGGGGTCGGCGTGTTGCCGGTGCCCACGCCGACGGGCTCGTCGAACAACAGCTCGTGGCCGCGGTGGACGGTGAGCCGGTGCCCGGCCAACTCGATCTCGATGCGGTAGTCGTGCTGCTCCAGGGTCACGTCCGCCTTCCGGATCCAGCCCGTCGTCCCGTTCGGGCGCATGGGAAGCAGGACGTTGAGCCAGTCGCCCCGATCCTCGCGGACCAGGAAGACCCGGGGCGTGAGGTAGCGGGGATGGGGATTCTCGACGGCGCGAGCGGCCTCGCTCGCCCCCGGCTCGTCGAACACCTCGACCGACGGAACCCTGGCCGTGGCCACCGTGTACAGGGGAGCAGCGGCGACGGTGGTCGGCGGCGCGGCATTGGAAGTGCCGGCCGGGCCGGCCATGGTCGACGTGGGGGACGCGACCTTGGGCGAGCTGCTCGAGCACGCAGCCAGAAGCAGGACCAGGGCCAATAGCGGTAAGAGGCGACGGGGCACGAGCCAACGTTAGTGGTGCCCAGACGACTTCCCGGCGCGCCCGTCGAGGCCGCCGGGGAGCCCAAGCGGGCCCCCCGGCGGGATGGGATCAGCTGACCTGGCCTCGCCAGGCGCCGGTCTCGACGCCGCGGCTCTCGATGAAGTCCTTGAACCGCTCGAGGTCGCCCTCGGTGCGCTTCGACACGAATCCGAGCTTGTCTCCGATGGTCTCCATCAGACCTTCGGGGTCGAAGTCGAGACGCAGAGTCACGTTGGTGGAGTCGGCACCCAAGGGCTGGAAGGTCACGACCCCGGCGTTGTCCGAGCCGTTCAGGCTGCGCCAGGCAACCTCCTGATCCGGGATCTGCTGCGTGATCTCGGCGTCCCACTCACGCTTGGCGCCGGCGATCTCGGCGACCCAGTGCAAGCGGGTGTCGTCCAGCTGCACGACCTCCTCGACGCCCTCCATGAAACGGGGGAAGTCCTCGAACTGCGTCCACTGGTCATAGACCGTGCGTACCGGCCGGTCGACGACGATGCTCTTTTCGACTGTGCTCATGACAGATCCACTCCTTCGGGTGTGAATGATGAGGTGTACGTGACCGCGAAGGTCCGGCCCTACATACCCGGCGCGATGAAACTCAAGCGCTTCCTGCCCCGCGACGGGTGGGTTTGTTCGGGCCTGGATGAGGGAACGGGTCGCCTAGGACCCCGAACGTGGAGGAACCATGTACATCGGCCTCGGCACCCTCATCCTCATCATCATCCTCATCCTGCTGCTCACGTAGTCCCCGCCTTCCACGCCGTTCGCTAGGATTCGGTCCGCCGGTTGAGAAAGCAGCCTGCGGTTGTGTTCGATTAGCTCTGGTGTCCATCGCTGAAGTTCCGGACGGAGAGACGTTAGGCATCCCAGGTTCGATCTCGTCTTGCCCAGGAGCCACCACGAAAGGACTCCATGGGTCACGGCGACGCTTCTACCTCTCCTCGGATCGTCATCATCGGCGCCGGCCCCACTGGGCTGGGCGCCGGTTACCGGCTTCAAGAGCTGGGCTATGACGACTGGGTGATCCTCGAGGCCAACGACTACGTGGGGGGCCTGGCCACGTCCTTCACCGACGAGGCCGGCTTCACGTACGACATCGGTGGCCACGTGATGTTCAGCCACTACGAGTACTACGACGAGCTGGTCGACAAGCTCATGGGCGGCGACTACACGGAGTTGCAGCGAGAAGCGTGGGTCTGGATGGAGGACCGCTTCATCGCCTACCCCTTCCAGAACAACATCCGGTCCTTGGAGTCCCAGACCGTGCTGGAGTGCGTTCTCGGCCTCATCGAGGCCCAGCGCGTCGAGCAGTCGCCGACCAACTTCGCCGAGTGGGTGCAAGGCGTGTTCGGAGCCGGGATCGCCAAGCACTTCATGCTCCCGTACAACTTCAAAGTGTGGGCCACGCCCGCCGAGTTGATGAACGACGTGTGGATCGGGGAACGAGTCTCCGTGGTCGACGTGGAGGCGATCCTGCGCAACGTGGTCCTCGAGGAAGACAAGGCGACGTGGGGCCCCAACAACGTGTTCCGCTACCCGCTCAGGGGCGGTACCGGGTTCCTCTATGACGGGTTGCGCAAGTACGTGGACCACAAGCTCCACTTGGAAACTCCCGTCGCCTCTGTCGATCCCGAGGCCAAGGAGGTGCGCACGACCGACGGACGACGCTGGCCGTACGACGTGCTCCTCTCCACCATGCCCTTGAACAAGCTGGTGGGATCGCTCGAGTCCGCCCCCGATGCCGTCCGCACGGCCAGCACGGGCCTGCATTGGAGTGGGAGCCACATCGTGGGGGTCGGGCTGGACCGACCGGCCGACAGCACCAAGAACTGGATCTACTTCCCTGAGCCCGAGGTCCCGTTCTACCGGGTGACCTACCTGTCGAACTACTCGCCGTACATCACCCCGAAGCCCGACCAGACGCTGTTCTTGACCGAGACGTCCCGCTCGCCCCACAAGCCGGAGGCCGAGTCCACCATCGTCGACCGGGTGATCCACGGGTTGATCCAGACCGGCCTGATGGACGAGTCCGACCGCGACCTCATCGCCACCACGTGGCTGTGCTCCCCCGACATGACCTACCCGGTCCCGTCGGTCACGCGCGACGAGTCGCTGGGCACCATCCAGCCCTGGCTGCGTTCGCAGGACATCTGGTCGCGAGGGCGGTTCGGCGCCTGGCTTTACGAGATCGGGAACATGGACCACTCGGCCATGCAGGGGGTGGAGTTCGCCAACCAGGTGCTCCTCGGGGAGCCGGATACGGTGTGGATCCCGAGAGGGGAAGGCGAGCAGGGGCGGGGAATCCGCTGACATTGCGGGAGTCCCAGGAGACGATGCCCGGGGTCTTCCTTCCCGGGGGCCGCCGGGTCGACATCCGCGAGGTCCCCCTACCGGGGCCCGGGCCCAGTCAGGTGCTGGTTCGTATGCGGGCGTCCACCATCTGTGGCAGCGACCTGCGGGCGATCTACCGGGAGCACCTGGGCACCGGTCCCGAGGCGTACCGGGACGTGATCGGCGGTCACGAGCCGGCGGGCGAGATCGTCGAAGCCGGGCCCGGCTGCCGCCGTTTCAGTGTGGGCGACCGGGTGCTGCTCTACCACATCGCCGGTTGTGGCCTCTGCCCCGACTGCCGCTCCGGGTACATGATCAGCTGCACGTCCCCGCTGCGCGCCGCGTACGGCTGGCAGCGGGACGGGGGTCACGCTCCCTACCTCCTGGCCGAGGAGTCGACGTGCGTGGCCCTGTCTCCGTCGCTCTCGTTCGTGGACGGCGCCTGCGTGGCCTGCGGGTTCGGGACGGCTTACGAGGCCCTCACCCGGGCCGCCGTCTCGGGACGGGACGCGGTGCTCATCACGGGCATGGGCCCGCTGGGGCTGGCCGCCGGCCTCCTGGCCCAGGCCATGGGGGCTCGGATGGTGATCGGCGCCGACGTGGTGCCGGAGCGCCTGGCACTGGCCGAGACGCTCGGGGCCGTCACCCACGGCCTGCGGTCGAGCGACGACGCCGTCAGTGAGATTCGGGATCTGACGGGCGGGCTCGGCTGCGAAGTGGCGGTGGACTGCTCGGGCAATGCGGCCGCTCGCGCCCTGGCCCTCGCCGGTCTCCGCCGCTGGGGCCGGTGCGTGCTGGTCGGTGAGGGGGGGACGCTGGCCATGGATGTCAGCCCCGTCCTCATCCACAGGCAGGTGACGGTCATCGGGTCGTGGGTCACGAGTATCGGCCGGATGGACGAGCTGGTGGACCGCCTCGTCCGGTGGAACCTCCATCCCGAGGTGGTGGTCACGAACCGGTTCGAGCTGACCGACGCAGCCTCGGCCTATGCCCTGGCCGACGAGGGCCGCGTCGGTAAGGTCGGGCTCGTGATGGGGGGGGTGACCGGATGAGCGCGCCGCAGGCGAGCGAATCAGTGAGCACAGGGCCCCGCTCAGCGGGGCGGCCGCCGAAGGCGGCAGCCCGATGAGCCTGCGGTTCGACAGCAGCCGGACCGCGTCGTTGGACGGGGAGTGGGACTTCTTCCCCGGAGACCACAAACTCACCGAGCTGGACGAGCAGGAGCGGTCGACCATCCTCGTCCCTGGGCTTTGGGAGGCCCAGGGTCACCTCGAGCTGGACGGAACGGCGTGGTACCGCCGGTCGTTCGTGCTCGACGACGTTGACGGGCACTGGAGCCTGCGGTTCGGGGCGGTGATGGACGTGGCCGACGTGTACGTCAACGACGTCCTCCTCGGCAGCCACGACAGCCCGTTCACCCCGTTCGAGCTCGATCCCGGCGACGCCCTGGTCCCGGGGGAGAACCGGCTCGCGGTTCGTGTGTTCGATCCCTCGCTCGACGACCCCGAGCACCTCAGCCTGGCCCACGGCAAGCAGGGGTGGGCCAATCAGGTCTTCCCGAGCCGGCCTTCCCTGTACATGACCTACGGCGGGATCTGGCAGTCGGTGACGCTGCGGCGTCACGGCCCGGTCGTGGTCGGGGACGTCTTCGTTAACGCCGACCCCGACGACCTCGTCGTCACCGTCGAAGTCGACAACCGGGCCGAGGTCGCCGTCAACACGCGGGTCGGAGTGCGGACGCTGGGCGTGGCCCGTGAGATCGGGATAGAGGTGCCGGGCCGGTCCCGGGAGACGATCGAAGCGCGGTTGGGGCCGACGACTGCCGGGCACTGGTCACCGGAGTCACCCGTGCTCCACGACGTCCTCGTCGACGCTCACGCCGGCGGCGGGTTGAGCGACAGCCGGTCGGCCCGCTTCGGGCTGCGCACCGTGCGCGTCGAGGGCAGCCGCATCCTCGTCAACGGGGAGCCGTACCGGATGAAGAGCGTTCTCGTCCAAGGGTTCCGGGCCGAGGAGCTGTACGGCGACGGCTCACGGGACGAGATCGTGCAGGAGGTGGCCCAGGCCCAGGCCATGGGGTTCAACACTCTCCGGCTGCACATCAGGGGCTTCACGCCCACGTACCTGGACGTGTGCGACGAGGTGGGAATGTTCCTGCACTGCGACCTGCCCGTGGCCGAGCCAATCGACCACAAGGAGATGGGGGCCGACACTCTTCTGGCTCGCCGGGCGGTGACCGCCATCCGCGAGCAGGTCCGCCGCGACCGCAACCACCCGAGCATCATCCTGTGGTCGGCGATGAACGAGATCTGCGACGGCCTGCACGAGGCCCGCTACTGGGACGGCTACGAGTCCTTCGCCCGTACCCTCGCCGGCGCCGTAACCAAGAACGACCCGACTCGACCGGTTATCGAGAACGACTGGGTCGAGCCTGGCCCAGACCGCGTCTTCGTTTCCCCCATCCTCACTGCCCACTGGTACGGCCGGCTCCACCGGGAGTACCTGGCCAAGATCGATGTCGCCGCCGGGGCCCTGGCCACCTGCGGCCGGCCCTTCTTCGTCACCGAGTTCGGCGACTGGGGACTCCCGGAGATGCCGCTGCAAGCGCAACCCCCGTTCTGGGACACCCGCGCCGTCCACGCTGCCGGGCTGGCCGGCACCTTGTGGCCCGGCACCATCGGGCGCTTCGTGCTGGAGACCCAGCGCTACCAGGGCCTGTCCGACCGCCTCCAGGCTGAGGTGTTCCGCCGTCACGACCACGTCGGGGGGTACTGCCTCACCGAGCTGACCGACGTGCCCCACGAGTTGAACGGGGTTCTCGACCTGTACCGCCGGCCCAAGCGGCTGGCGGCGGAGGAGATGCGGCGGGCCAACCAGGTGGTGCTCCCGATCCTGACGCTGGACAGCCTGGTGGTGGCGGCCGAGGAACTCCTGCGGGCCGAGCTCCACGTGGCCAATGACGGCCCCGTGCTGCAGGACGTGGAGATCGAAGCCCGGTTCGCGGGCGCCATTCCCCTGGGGATCGAGGAGGTCGTCGCCTCGCCCCTGTGGCTGGGCGATATCGAGGGCCACCGAGCGACGGCCCTGGGAGAAGTCAGGGTCACCGCTCCCGGAGTGCCCGGGAGCCACGACCTCGTGATCCGGCTTCGCTCGGCGGGCAGGATGATCGCCGAGAACCGCTACCCCATCCACGTGGTGGCCCCCCCCGGGATCGACGTCCCCGTGAGGTTGATCGGGGGCGACCTGGACGAGGTGGCGCTGGGATCGACGGGAGCCATCTCCTCGGCCGAAGGCCCCCTCGTGATCGGCGAAACGGCCTTGGACGAGGCCGCCGCCGTCGCCGTTCGGCGGGAGCTGGACGGGGGTCGCGTCGTGGTCGTGCTGGCCCAGCCCCGCGCTGCCGCCGTGCACTTTCCCGTGCCCCTGACCATCGAGGGCATAGGCACGGCTTGGGGCTCGTCCGTCTTCCAGTTCACCACCGACTCGGGCGCCATCCCGTCCCTCCCCCGGCGGACGGTCCTGGTGGCGGAGGACTCCACCATCCAGGCCGCCAGCGCCATCGGCACCATCGACGGTCAGCCCTTTCCCGATACCGCGGTGGTCATCGCCTACAAGCCGGTGCCCGGAGCGGTGACGGGAACCGTCGTCGGATCTCACGGAGTCGGCGCCGGCCGCCTGATCTTCTGCCAGTACCGCCTGACCGAGCGCGCCGTGGCGGGCGACGTGGCTGCCTGTTCCGTGCTGGCCGACCTCCTGCGCTGGGCGGCAGAGCCGGAGGCGACGATGGTGGCCGAGCCCCTCACCAAGGACGACGGTCGGAGCCTCACCTTCTTCTCGTGGACCCCGCAGGTGGCCCGGTGACGGAGCGGCGGAGGGATCCCCTTACCGGGGAGTGGCGGACGGTGGCCTCGCACCGCCAGGATCGCACCTTCCTGCCCCCGGCCGAACACTGTCCGCTGTGCCCGACCCGCGATCCGGACCGGCCCACCGAAGTGCCGCGCCATGAGTACGAGATGGTCGTCTTCGACAACAAGTTCCCCTCTCTGTCTGCCCACCCGCCGCTGCCTGCCGTCGCCTCATCCCGGCTGTACCCCGTGGAGCCGGCTCTGGGCGCAAACGAGGTGGTGCTCTACACCGATGAGCACGACCTGACCATGGCCGGGATGACGGCCGAGCAGATCCAACGGGTTGTCGATGTGTGGGCCCACCGCTACGCCGAGCTAGGTGCTCGGGAGGAGGTCGCATACGTGTTCGTGTTCGAGAACAAGGGTGAGGCGGTGGGGGTGACGCTCCACCACCCCCACGGCCAGATCTACGCCTATCCGGAGATCCCTCCCGTCCCCCTCCGTGAGCTGGAGAGGGCCCAGGCCTACCTCGTCGCCCACGGCACGTGCGTGCTGTGCGACGTGGTGGCCAAGGAGCGGGCCGACGAGGTCCGCGTGGTTGACCAGAACCGCAGCTTCCTGGCCTACGTCCCCTTCGCCCCCCGGTTCCCCTACGAGCTCCACGTGATCGCCCGGCGTCACGCCGCCAGCCTCCTGGACCTCACCGACCCCGAGCGCGCCGCCCTGGCCGAGCTGCTCTCCCGGGTCCTCAAGGGCTACGACCGCCTCTTCGGGTTCTCCCTTCCCTACATCATGTCCATGCACCAGGCGCCCACCGACGACGGTCAGTGGCAACCGGTCAGCCACTTCCACATGGAGTTCACGCCCCTGCACCGCACGGCGACCAAGCTCAAGTACCTGGCGGGCTCGGAGACGGGCGCCGGAGCGTTCATCAACGATGTCCTCCCCGAACGGACGGCGGCCGAGCTGCGCGCCGCCCTGGTGGGCTGACCCATGGACCTTCGCACCACTCCACTGGGCAAGACGGGCATGGAGATCACGCGGCTCGGGCTCGGCGCCTGGGCCATGGGGGGAGGCGGGTGGCAGGGTGGCTGGGGCCCCCAGGACGACGATTCGTCCATCCGAGCCATCCACCGGGGTGTCGAGCTGGGCATCAACTGGATCGATACCGCCGCCGCCTACGGCCTGGGACGGGCCGAGGAGGTGGTCGGGCGCGCCGTGCGCGCCTTGCCGGAGGGGGACCGGCCTTACGTGTTCACCAAATGCGGGCTCGTCTGGGAGCCCGGGGCCACCACCGTGTCCAACGTCCTCGCTACCGACTCCATCAGGCGGGAGTGCGACGACTCCCTCCGCCGGCTGGGCGTCGACACCATCGACCTGTTCCAGGTCCACTGGCCGTCGCACGACGGAACCCCCATCGAGGAGTCCTGGGCGACCATGGCCACACTCGTCGACGAGGGCAAGGTTCGGGCCATCGGTGTCAGCAACTTCGATGTCGACCTGCTGGAGCAGTGCGAGGCCATCCGCCCTGTCGGCACCTACCAGCCCGAGTTGAACCTCGTGACCCGGGACGCCCTGGAGACCACGATCCCCTGGTGCCAGGAGCACGGCACGGGCGTGATCGTCTACAGCCCCATGCGCTCCGGTCTGCTCACCGGGCTCTTCTCGGCCGAGCGGCTGGCGTCCCTCCCCGACGATGACTGGCGCGCCGGCCACCCCGACTTCCAGGGGCAGGCGTTCGAGCGGAACCTCGCCCTGGTGGAGCGGCTGAAGGTCGTGGCCGGGCACCTCGGTTGCTCGCTGGCCGAGCTGGCCATCGCCTGGACGCTGGCCTGCCCGGGTGTGGACGGCGCCATCGTGGGCGCCCGCTCGGCCGATCAGGTCGACGGATGGATCGGCGCCGGGTCCGTGCCCCTCGGTCCAGAGGAGCTCGAGGCGATCACCGTGGCTCTCGAGGAGACAGGAGCCGGGTCGGGCCCGATTCCCCGCATTGCCTCTTGACCCGGGTGGTCGCCCGCGCTCCGGGCCGGGTGAACCTAATCGGCGACCACACCGACTACACCGGCGGCCTCGTCTTTCCCATGGCCATCGAGTGGGCCACGACGGTGGCCCTCGAGCGTGGCGGGCCACGCCTGGAGCTGGCGTCCTCGGTCGAGGCCGAGCCCGCCCGCCTCGACCTCCGGCGCCTCGGCGACCCGGCCACGGTGGAACCGCCGTGGGCCCGCTACGTCGCCGGTGTGGTGGCCGTGGTGGAGCCGGACACCGGCGGCGTGGGGACGGTGGACACCGAGCTACCGGTGGGCGCCGGGCTCTCGTCGAGCGCCGCCCTCGAAGTGGCCGTCGCTCTGGCTCTCGGCTTCCGCGGCTCACCGCTGGAGGTCGCCGCCGCCTGCCAGCGGGCCGAGCACCTGGCTTCGGGGGTGCCGTCCGGGATCATGGACCAGCTCGCGTCGGCCGCGGGCGTGGCCGGACACGCCCTGCTCATCGACTGCACCACCCTCTCCGTAGAGGCCGTTCCCCTCCCCGAGGGGTTGGAGGTGGTCGTGGTGGACTCGGGCGAGCGACGCGCGCTGGCTTCGTCCGCCTACGCCGAGCGCCGCCGCCAGTGCGAGGAGGCGGCAAGCGTCATCGGGCCGCTGCGTACGGCGACTGAGGACGACGTGGCCACGCTCGAAGACGGCGTTCTCAGACGCCGGGCCCGCCACGTCGTCACCGAGAACGCCCGGGTGCGCATGTTCGCCGACGCCCTCCGAGGCGGGGACCTGGCTGCCGCCGGGCACCTGATGGACGGCAGCCACCGCAGCCTGCGCGACGACTTCGAAGTGTCGACGCCGGGGCTGGACCGGCTGGTGGCGGGCCTGCAGGGGCAACCCGGTGTCTATGGTGCACGGATGACGGGCGGCGGGTTCGGCGGCTGTGTGGTCGTCCTGGCCGAGGCAGGAGCCCAGGTGGACGGCTGGCGCCTCACAGCCGGAGGCGGCGCGAGTGTCGACGAGGTCGACGAATGAGGCTTACAATTCGGCCCCGGGCGAGGTTGGGAAACGGGGACGTAGTTGAGCGAGTACGACGAGGTCATCCGAACCGCCGAGGATGAAGCGGGCAACGGCCGGTTCAAGGACGCTTACAACACGTTGGGCCGGGCTCTCCGGATCGGCGGTCCCGACGATCGCAAATGCCGCTATCTCCGGGGTGTATATGCGCTCCGGGTGGCACAGTCCCGGATGGAGCGCTTCCAGGATTCGGGCGAGTCGGGCACGCTTCTCGTCAAAGCCGCGTGCTGGCTGTCCCGATCCGAGGCCTATCTGTCATCGGCCGGCGAAGACGCTCCGGACGACGAGGTCGCCCGGATCAACGACCTGCTCAGGGTCAACCGGGCCGGGCAGCAGCGCTTCCGGCAGCTGGCCGATGAATTCGGCCTCGACCTGTTCGGCTCCGACGACGAGTTGGTCAGCGAGCGCTAAGGATTTCGGCTCGCAAGCGGAGCTTGCTCGTCGAGCGGGCAACGGCGGGCTATTCGTTGCGGGGGACGATGCGCATCTCGATGTCGCGCATGGAGTGGCCGGCCGGGCGGACCTCCGCCTCGGGAGGTTCCTGCCACTCCCAGTGCGACATGTGAGGCAACCAGCCCTGCATCCAGTCCGACACCGGAGGCTGGAAGGTGAAGGCGGGCAGGCCGGCTGCGGGCTCGCCTGCCACCGCCTGGCGGAACGAGGCTGACATGGAGGACGGGCGCCGCCGCAGCTCCTCGTCGAGCCAGTACACCCCGACGGGGTCGACGTGGCCGTCGGCCCGGAAAAGCAGCGAGTCCCAGTCGCACGAGTCGATGAACGGGAACCAGCAGTAGCCCTCCAGGGGCACGCCTCGGGCCCGGGCCCGCTCGCACTGCTCAAGGGTGTACTTCAGCCAGCTGGCCCGGTCGGAGGCGAAGCCCCGGATGTTGGTCTCGCCCAGCATGCACGGCACCTGGTAGCGCTTCCAGTACTCCTCGATCACGTCGGCCAGCGGTGCCGGGTTGGGTGAGGTCTGAACCCCCCGGTCGGGACTGTCCCACTGCCACTGGGAGTGGGCGTAGTAGTCGAGGCCCAGGATGTCGATGCGGCCCGGTTCCATGGCCAGCAGCTCGTCGGCCCCGATCTCGTTCACCTCGCTCACGAACGGCCGCCTGCGGTCGAGGTCGCGGCCGAGGAAGAGGTCGAGCAGGAAGAAGCGCCGGTCGTTCATCTGGGCCGTGAACCGCCGGGCCCACCGGGTGCCGGCGTTGTGGCGCTCGCAGGTGTCGACGTAGAGGTGCCGGGCGTCGGGCATCAGCTCGTGGCACATCCGGCTGGCCTCGGCCACGGCCGGGAAGACGTTGGTGGCGAGGCGGAGGAAGCCGTGAAGGGTGCGTAGGTACGGCGGCCAGATGGCTTCCTTGCCGCACAGGAGGAACGTGGTGAAAGGCTCGTTGAAGAGGGTGTAACCGGTGACGTCGGGGAACCGGCAGGCGAAGGCCTCGACGAAATCGACGTAGCTGCGGTGGAAACGGGCGTCGTCGAATCCCGCCGTCAGCCAGCGGGGGTAGCTGGTGTGATGGAGGAGGTCGACGTAGGGCCGCATGCCGGTGTCCCGCATGTAGCCCAGGACCTGGTCGGTCAGCTTCCAGTCGTAGTTGCCCTCTTCGGTCTCGATCCGGTGCCAGCGCACGGGGTAGCGGAGGCTGGTTACGCCGCACGACCGCAACAGGTCGAGGTCCTCCTTCCACCGGGCGGCGTGCCCCGTCGTCTCGGAGACGTCGATGTCGTGCGCCGGCTGGTAGGTCGACTCGAAGCTGCCCAGGAACTCGATCGGCTTCATGTCTCGTTCTCGCGACCGTCGGACGGTTCGGGGCCCGGGCCCGAGCGGCCCTCTGAGCGGGGGACCGGGGCCGGCCCGGGGCGCAGCTCCAGGTACACCACCTTGGCCGCGGCAACCAGGGGAACGGCCATGACCGCACCGACGACCCCCCCGGCCGACACTCCGATGAGGGCGGCGGTCATGGTCGCCGGCGGCGACAGCTTGACCGCCCGCCCCACGATCAAGGGACTGAGGAGGTTGTTCTCGAACTGCAAATACAGGATGAAGAAGGCGGCGCAGGCCAAGCCGGTGCCGGCGCCCTTGGTCAGACCGAGGAGGACGAAGGGGATGCCTCCCGCCGCCCCTCCGATCTGGGGCACGAGGTCGAAGATGGCGACCCAGACCGCCACCAGAGGCGCCAGCGGAACACCCAGGACCAGTCCGGCGATGAGCGTGGCCAGCCCGGCCACAATCGCCACCAGGAGGGAACCGGCGACGTACTTCCCGACGGTGTCGTAGGCCAGCCGTCCGACGCGGTCGGCCCGCTCCCGCCGCTCGGGCGGGAAGAGGCGCCGGGCGCCCCGCATCAGCCTCGGCCCGTCGAGCAGGAGGGTGATGATCACCAGCACCGTGAAGCTCGCCACCAGCAGGCCGTCCGCCAACCTGAGGGCGGCATCCTGAAGGGGCGTGTCCTCACCCTCGAGCCGGTCGGGAAGCTCTTCGATCCACCGCTGGATGGTGCGGGCCGTCCCTGCCTTGCGCAGGTCGTCCCCCACGATGGGGAGGTCGTTGATCTGGGCCACCACGCGGTCCACGTCGCGGCTCAGCTCGCGCCCTTGATCGATAGCCGGAGGAGCCAGCAGGGCGATGGCCAGGATCGTGGCCACGAGCAGGCCGCTCATGACCGTGGCCACGGCCGCCGTTCGCCGGCGCTTCTCCATGCGAGGTGCGTTGTCGCGTCTGCCCGGCAGGGCGCGCTCCAGCCTGCTCACCAGAGGATCGAGGGCGAGGGCGAGAAGCACGCCTATGGCAAGGACGGTGATAGCGCGGGGAGCGCTCCGGAACAGGCCCGTAGCTCCGACGAGGACGACGAAGGCTCCCATGGCCCACGCCACCGAACGCCAGTCGAGGTCGACCTCCACGACGCCGCCGGCAGCTGCGGGCGGGATGCCGGTGCCTGGCGCGGAATCGGCCGCCGCTTCCGGCTCGGACGGAACTGAGCCGGCCACGCCGGTACTGTACCGGGGCCATGGCCGAGCCCGACCGGAGGTCGCGGTCCCCCCGGGCCCGGCTCCGGGTCAGTCCCCGGTCGGTCGTGCTCGCGGTGGGGACACTTGGCGTGACCCTGGTCCTCCTCAGGGTCCTGAACGCGGCCGAGCGGGTGATCGGGTGGATCCTGGTCGCCGGCGTGCTCGCGGGGCTCCTCCACCCGATCGTCACGTACCTGGAACGCCGCGTGCGGCGCGGTCTGGCCGTCCTCCTCGTGATGCTGCTCCTCGTGGGCACGGCCGGCGCCGTCATCTACGGGCTGGTCGACGACGTGCGCAGCGAGACCCGGCGACTCCAGCAGGCCGCGCCCGAACGCGCCCGCCGCCTCGAGCGGTCGGACCGGTTCGGGGAGCTGGCGCGGGACGTCAAGCTCGAGGAACGTACTCGCCGGTTCCTCGACGAGATCCCCGAGCGGCTCCGAGGGGGAACTCCGGCCGAAGCGCTCCGGGCCGCCGCCACCCGAGGTGTGGCCTTCCTGGCCACCGGGGTGCTCACCGTGTTCCTGCTGCTGCACGGTCCACGCATCGCTCGAGGGGCACGCGATCAGGTGCGCGACCCGGAGCGGCGCGCTCGGTTCCAGCGAGTCGGGCTCGAGGTCTACCGGCGCGCCTTTGGATACGCCACCTCCACGCTGGCCATGGCCCTGGCCGCCGGCCTCTTCGCCTACGCCCTGGCCCGCATGGCGAGGGTGCCCGGTCCCGCTCCTCTGGCCATCTGGGTCGGGCTCTGGGACCTGGTGCCGGTCGCGGGCGTGGTCGCCGGCGCCCTGCCCATCATCGGCTTGGCCGCGGTCGTTTCGGGGGAACGCGCCATCTGGTTGGCGGCGGCCGTCATCGTCTACCAGCTGGTGGAGAACCTGGTCGTGCAGAGGAAGGTCGAGGACGCGACCGTCCGCATCGGTCCGTTCCTCACCCTCGCCGCCGGCCTGGTGGGCCTGGAGCTGAGCGGCGTGGCCGGGGCGCTATTGCTGGTGCTGGCCGCAGCCATCGCCGTAGCTGCGGCCGATGAGCTGGCTGCACCCTGATCGACCCGCTCAACCGGCGGCAGCCGCCATTGCCTCGGCAATGAGCTTGCGGACGGCTTTGCCGATCGGCTCGAACGGAGACCCTTCGAGGGCGTGGTCAATGCGGTGGCGAGCGTGGCGGCGGGCTCCGCGGTCGGGGGCCACGACTTCGAGCAGGTTGGCCGGGCCGGTCATGGACAGGAGGAGGGCGGTACGAGGTTGCAGCGGTCCGTCCCCGGCTACTGCGCCCTGCAGTCGGGTGACGATGGCCTCGCGCCGTCCGCGGTCGATGACGTCGTAGCGGGTACGGAGCCCGCTCTTCGGCTCCGCCACCACTCCCGCCTCGACGAGCCCGGAGACGGCCGCATCCCGCGTGCCGTGACCGAGGTGCCGGGTGAGGCCCCGGTCCATGTGGGACAGGATCGCCTTGACCTTGGGCCCCTTCTCGTCCACCACGAGCGCCGCGGCTGCGAGGGTCTGTGACTCGGGCGCGCGGCCTCCGGCAAGGACGAGGGTGTCGTCCCCCTTCCCTCGGTGGGCGTGACCATCGAACACGAGCTCAGCCACCAGTAGTCCGGCCAGACATGCGTTCAGCTGATCCCGTGTGCCGAGGGCATGGTGACCCGAGTCGTTGATGGCCACCAAGGCCAGCTCCTCGGCCAGGAACAGGGTCCGTCTCACGGCTGGCTCCCTTCCCTGGGCGGGGTCATGACGAGCTGCGCTTCTTGTTCATACGGCCCGACTTCTTGACCGCGTCGGTGAGCAGGTACTCGATCTGGGCGTTGACGCTGCGGAGCTCATCGGCCGCCCACTGCTCGAGGGCGGCGTGGAGCTCCGGGGGGATGCGGAGCAGAAAGCTCTTGCGCTCGGCCACCGGCCTAGGAGCGTGCTGATTCTCGGGTCGCCGGCTTCGCCGTCGACGGCCTGACGTGGACTCCCATCGAGGTTGCGTGGCCATCAGGCCACTCAATAAGCACGCTCCTCAGTAAAGCGAGCCCGAGTTGACCACGGGCTGGGCGCCCCTGTCGCTGCAGAGCACCACCAGCAGGTTGCTCACCATGGACGCCTTGCGCTCCTCGTCCAGCTCCACGATCCGCTGGTCGTTCAGCATCTGCAGCGCATGGTCGACCATGCCCACGGCGCCCTCCACGATCAGCTTCCGGGCGGCCACCACGGCGCTCGCCTGCTGGCGCTTGAGCATCTCGCCCGCGATCTCGGGCGCGTAGGCCAGGCGCCGGAGCCTCGTGTCCAGGACGGCCACGCCCGCGACTTGGAGCCGCTCCTGGAGCTCGTGCTGCAGCGTCTCCGTCACCTCCTCGGCGTTCCCCCGCAAGGACAAACCCTCATCGTCGTAGTTGTCGTACGGGTACTCGCTGGCCACGTGGCGGACGGCGGTTTCGGTCTGGATCTCCACGAACGTGTGGAAGCTCTCCACGTTGAACAGCGCCTTGGCCGAGTCGAACACCTGCCAGTTGATGACGGCGGCGATTTCGACCGGGTTCCCGGCGGCGTCGTTGACCTTCAACACGTCACTGTCCAGGTTGCGGATGCGCAGGGAGATGGCCGTCTTCCGATAGAGCGGGTTGGCCCAGAAGAAGCCGTTGGCCCGGACCGTCCCCTTGTAGCGCCCGAAGAACACCAAGGCCCGGGCCATGTTGGGCTGGACGATGAAGAAGCCAGTAGGAAGCACGATGGCCGCGAGCAGCACGGGGATGGCTGACAACCCGAGGGCCACGTTCTCCGTTCGTAGCGCAGTCAGGAACACCGCTGCGCACACCGCCACCAGGATGACCTCAATGACGACGAAGACCGCACCGGAGGGGGCTCGTCCTGGTCGTTCAGTGGGTTCCATACGGGCCTCCCTATCAAAGTGATATCATCATGATAGGCCGAGCCCGGCCGATGTCAAGGCTGATCCGGCAAACCGACTGCTGGCCGGTACACCCCGTCCCGCTGCGCCGATAGGGTCGGCAGCACATGGCCGTCCGAGATAGAGGGGCCCAGGAGCTGACGCACCTGGTGGACGCCTCGCACCTCGTGGTACCCGACGACGTTCCCGTCTTACTGGTGCAGCATGCCAGGGCCTTGGGCGCCGACGACGCCGCTCTATACCTCGTCGACTACGAGCAGCGGGTGTTGGTGCCGGTGCCGAACCCTGACAGCTCGGCTCGCGAGGAGGTCGTGATCGACACCACGCTGGCCGGGTGGTGCTACCGGACGCTGGAGATCCAGACGACCGCGGCCGAAGAAGGTGGCCTGCGGGTGTGGGCGCCGGTGCTCGACGGCGTGGAGCGCCTCGGCGTGCTTGAGCTGGCCTTTCGCGTAGAGGAGCCGAACCTGGACGAGGTGCGTGTCCTCGCCGGCCTCGTCGCCGAGGTGGTGGTGACCAAGCAAGCCTACGGTGACCTCTTCGAGCGGGTCCGGCGCCGTCAGCCCATGTCTGTGGCCGCCGAGCTGGCCTGGCGACTGCTGCCGCCCCTCACGTTCGGGACCGATCAGCTGGTCATCAGCGGCGTATTGGCTCCGGTGTACCAACTGGGCGGTGACTCCTTCGACTACGCCGTCGATGCCCACACCGCCCGTATCTCCGTATTCGATGCCATGGGCCACGGCTTGGAGGCCGGGCTCCTCGTCAGCGTAGCTATGGCCGCCTGCCGCGCAAGCCGCCGGGCGGGAGGCGACCTTGCCGATAGTGCTGCGGCCATCGATCGCGCCGTCGGCGACCAGTTCGGTCCTGACCGCTTCGTGACCGCCGTGCTGGCCGAGCTCGACCTGGCGTCAGGGTGCCTGCGGTGGTCCGTCTCCGGGCATCCGCCGCCACTCCTGCTGCGCAATGGCCGGGTCGTCAAGACCCTGGAGGGTGAGGTCGCTCCTCCACTCGGGGTCAGCGGCTGTGTGGTGGTATCCGAGGAGAGGCTGGAGCCAGCCGACCAGGTGCTCTTCCTCACCGACGGCGTGGTCGAGGCGCGCTCGGCCGAGGGTGAGTTCTTCGGGGTCGGCCGGCTGGTGGACCTGGTGACCCGGACATCGGCAGCGGCCACCCCAGCGCCGGAGACAATGCGGCGCCTCATCCACGCCATCCTGGACCACCAGGAGGGGCAGTTGCAGGACGACGCCACCATCGTGGTGGTGGAGTGGCAAGGCCCCGGTAGCCGTCTCTTGACCGTCTGAGGTGTGGCAGAGATACCCCGTGAAGTGACTCTCCCATTGGGGTGGCTCGCCCCACGTTCCCCTTCCGTCCCTGGCCTGGTCTTGGTAACGATACGAACACCAGTTCGATTCGAGGGGTCTTCGGCGATCCCCCGGCTTTGCTCTCTCCTGAGCAGGCTGCGCTCGCCGTAGGGGAGGCCGCCGCCATCGAGAGGATGGCAGCCACGCTCAAGGGCCTGGCCGCGGCCCGCTCGGCTGAGGCCGGGGCGTGGAAGCAATCCGGCGACCGCTCGGCCGCCCACCACCTGGCCCGCACCACGGGAACCTCGGTGGGCCACGC
>JBHENM010000502.1:0-4821 GCA_046262035.1 Acidimicrobiales bacterium
CTGGACGGCGTAGGGGGTCGACAGGCTGCTGTCGATGTTGAAGAACCGGCACATCAGCCGGGCCGCCACCGTGGGGTGCAGGTCGTCGATGTCGACGATCCGGTTCTGGGTGATGGCCAGGGGCGACTCGCAGATGACGAGGATGTCCCTCGGCTCGGGGGTGACGCCGGCCGTCTCCAAGGCCCGCTTGGCCACCTCGACGATGTCGTCACCCGGCCCCAGCAGCTCTGTCTTCAGAGGGATCGACTTCACGCGCCCCTGACGGTAGCCGGGTTGACCGGGGGTATCCCTACTCCCGGACCACCCCGATGGTCGTGAGCCCGGAGTCGGCCGGGCCCACGATCCTCCCTCCGGCGGCGACCTGGGCCGCGAGATGGGCGACCAGGGCGCGGTTCAGGCGCTCGCCGGGGACGAGGACGGGGATGCCCGGCGGATAGGTCGCCGCCATCTCGGCCGAGACCCGCCCCACCGAATCGGCCAGGCGAACCCGCTCCTGGGGGGCGTGGAACGCCTCCATGGGGCTCAGCACCTGATCAGGCAGGACCCGGAGGGCCTCCTCGACGAAACCGATGGGGCTGAGGCGGTCGGCGTGAGGATCGTCGGCGACGGCCTGGAGGCCGTCGCTGAGGCGGGCCAGGTCCTCGCGGGAGTGGCCGATGGTGACGTTGGCCAGCACGTTGGCGAAGTCGGACAGCTCGACGACGACGCCGTGGTCGTCGTACAGGGCTTGGTCGACCTCATAACCGGTGCGACCGGTTCCGGTGACGTTGACCACCAGCCGGGTGGGGTCGACGGCCACCACGCCGTGCTGGCCGACGAGGTCCTTGCCCAGGCACCACAGGCGCGGGTGGCTCGAGATGACGTCCCTCGCCTCCTCGGACAGAGCGATCGCTTCGGACAGGAGCGCCTCGCCCTCGGTCGCCATCTGCATCCGGACGACGTCGAGCGACGCCCGCAGCAGCGTCGAGGCACTCGTGCTCTGCACCATGCCGGCCACGACTTCGACCCGGTCGGCGTCGACCAACGGGCCCTGGGCGTGCAGCATCGAGGCCTGGGTGAAGGCGCCCAGCAGCTTGTGGATCCCGGTGACCACGAGGTCGGCCCCGACCGACAGGGCGTGGGGAGGAAGCGCCGGATGGAAGGGGAAATGGGCGCCCCAGGCCTCGTCCACCAGTAGGGGGACGCCGTGATTGTGGGCCACGGCGGCGATGCCGGCCACGTCCGAACAGGCGCCGTAGTACGTCGGCGACACGATGAGGACCGCTTTCGCCTCGGGGTGCTCGTCCAGGCCCAGCTCCACCTGGGCCGGAGTAACACCGTGGGCGATGTGGCTGTGCGGGTCGAGCTGGGGCCTGACGTACACGGGCCGGGCGCCGGACACGACCAGGCCCCCGACGATCGACTTGTGGGTGTTGCGGGACGTCAGCACCACGTCGCCGGGATGGCAGGTCGACATCAGCATGATCTGGTTGCCGGCGGTCGAGCCGTTGACCAGGAAGTACGACCGGTCGGCTCCGTAGGCCTCGGCGGCCAGGGCCTGGGCCTGGCCCTGGGCCGACCCCGAGTCGCCGTCGAGGTCCCTGAGCCCGGGGCACAGGTCGAGCTCGAACACGTCCAGGCCCAGCGCTTCCTGCAGCCACGGGTGGGCGCCCCGGCCCTGGATGTGGCCGGGAGTGTGGAACGCGGTTCTGCCCGCCGAGGCGTACCGGCGGAGTGCCTCGAAGTACGGCGCTCGGCCCTGGTCCGACGTCACGCGCCGACCGCACCGGACAACCCCTGGAGGTGAGGTGGGAGCTGCGACCTCAACCACCGGTGGAAGTGCACCATCCCGTCCTCCAGCGGGTCCTGGTAGGGACCGGCGTCGTCCAGGCCTTGGGCGAAGAGGGCACGCCGGCCCCTGTCGATGCGATCGACGATCTCCCGGTCCTCGTCGGCGCTCTCGCCGTAGGCCTCTTGATGGGCCTCGATGATGTCGGGTCGCCCGTCGACGACATCGGCCGGATAGAAGAACTCCACGACATTGGTTGTCGACGAAGGCGACCGGGGGAGAAGGATCGACACCGCCAGTGCCTCCGGGTACCACTCGAGCATGACGTTGGGGTAGTAGCAGAACCACAGCGCGGCGTGCTCCGGCGGGCGCCCCCGGAACCGGGTCACCAGGTCGTAGTAGTGGCGGTAGGCCTCCGACGAGCGTGAGGGGTCGCTTCTGAGCGTGATCACCTGGTTCGACCAGTTCTCGCCGAACTCCCAGTCGGCCGGCTCGAAGGCCCCGCAATCGGCGTACCACCTGAGCCCGGAATGGAAGGGCTCGACGTGGTACAGCTCCAGGTATATCTCCAGGAACGTCTTCCAGTTGACCGGGTACTCGTCGACGGCGGTGCTGACGTGCACGTAGTCGGGATAGTCGAACTCCCCGGCCCGGGAGAAGCCGGCCAGGTCGGCCCCCACGTCGCGGGCTCCGTCGAACAGCAGACCGTTCCACGAGCGGAGCGGCCGGGAGGGAAGGTTCAGGCAGGGGTTCTCGGCGAAATGGGGCGCCGCCTGCTGGCTCCCGTTGAGGTCGTAGGACCATCGATGGATCGGGCAGACGATGTTGCGCGCCGTCCCGCTGCCTTCCCGCATGATCGCCTGGCGGTGCCGGCAGACGTTCGAGAGGAGCTCGACGCGCTCCCCGTTCCGCACGAGCATCCATGCGTCGTCCATCCAGTCGACGACGCGGTAGCTGCCCCTCTCGGGAACCATCATCTCCTGCCCGACATAAGCCGCTGCCCCGCCGAACACGTGGGCCTTCTCGATCTCGAGCATGGCCGGGTCGACGTACCAAGCCACCGGGAGTTGCAGCGTCAAGAGTCCACAGGTTATCCGGATGCTCGGAGCGTCTAGCTCTTAGGGGACTCCGGCGATTTGCTCGCAGGCGGTGGCGGTGTCGGTGTCCTCGTCGCCGAGGCACTGGTCGGAGTCGGGGCCGCCGTTGAGGGCGTCGTTGCCGGGCCCGCCCAGCAGGCGGTCGACGCCGGCCTCGCCGAACAGGGCGTCGTTGCCGTTGCCGCCCTCGAGGACGTCGGCACCGGCGCCGCCGAAGATCCGATCGTTGCCATCCTGGCCGGAGATGCGGTCGACGCCGTCATTGCCGCAGATGACGTCGTCGCCGCCGCCGCCACTGATTATGTCGTGACCACTGCCGCCCACGATCACGTCGTTGCCGGGAGTACCGAAGATGGTGTCGTTGCCGGCGGTTCCCCTGATCGTCGCCGTCAG
The DNA here is from genome assembly GCA_046262035.1 of Acidimicrobiales bacterium. Classification (GTDB taxonomy): domain Bacteria; phylum Actinomycetota; class Acidimicrobiia; order Acidimicrobiales; family AC-14; genus JBHENM01. Next base: position 3,259 of record JBHENM010000502.1, read on the forward strand.
GCCGTCGCACGTCGTGGGCTGCGGGAGTGTGCTCGTGGTCGTCGTCGGCAGCGTGGTGGTCGTCGTCGGCCGCGTGGTGGTGGTCGTCGGCAGGGTGGTGGTGGTCGTCGTCGGCTGGGTGGTCGGCGAGGTCGAGGTCGTCGTCCCCGCGGTGAGGATGTCGATGCTCCAGCCGCAGGAGAAGATCGGCGTCCGGGGCTCTTCGGCGGTCGCACTGTCGAAGTCGTCCATGACGTACAGACTCCACGTGCCGTTTGGATCCGTGCCGTTGAACGCGCTCAAGGCCACGCTGCCTGAGGGTGCGGGCGCGGGTGCCGGGAAGCCGTCGAGGGCGGCGAACGCTTCGGAGTCGTCGTCGACCGGCCGCCACGAGCCCGCGCTTATCGGGTCATCGGCCGGTAGCTGGTTGGCGGCCTGGTCGTCAAGGGTGAAGGTGACGTTGCTGCTCGGCAGATCCGTCTCCCCGTTTCCTCCGGCGTCCGACATGATGACGGCGTTGGCCCCGCTGGGGGACACGAGCAGGATGTCCACGTCGCTCGGGAATGTGGCGCTGAACCCGCACAGGGTCACGTTCACGTCGGTAACGGACGTGCCGAGACCGGAAACGGTGATGTTGGAAGGGTAGGGACTGGCCGGCGTCGCTACCACAGCTCCGTTGGCCGGCCCGTCGGGCACGGTGATCGACGCCGTGTTGCTGAACACCACGGCACCCGCCTGATTGGTCGCCAGGGCACTCACGCCCAGGAGGGCGACGATCGCCGCCAAGGTCGCCCAACGTTGCCTGCGGATCCTCGGAAAGCGCGCTTCGGCCATGCCCCAGCCTCCTTTGCCGATTGGCGCCCGATGGTAGCGATCCAGCAGTCTTGGCGCACGAATCGTTAGCCAAGACTTTCGAACCGTGCCCGGAGCGGGATTCGAACCCGCACGCCCTTTCGGACAATGGTGTTTGAGACCATCGCGTCTACCGTTCCGCCATCCGGGCGGGAAGCCGAGGCTACACGGGCCGCCGTACGGCTTTGCCCGCGAAATGGGCGCGGGAAAAGCGGAATCCCAAGCAAGTCTCCTCCGATTGGCTGTGAAGCCACTCTTCGGTCGCCCGCTCGGGATTCCAAGGATCATGATACGCAGGAGAGGTCGATCCGTCAAGGGTCTCTTGGCCCCGCTGGAGGAGGAGGAGGAAGGTCTCAGTGCAACCCATTCACCGGACGGTCGTGGCCGTGGCCGTGGGGGCTCTGGTGCTGGCCACCGCCGGTTGCGGCGGGGGTGACGGCGGCGAGGAGACGCAGACCACGACGCCCGCCGACCAGACGGTGGACGTGGCCATGGTCGACATCGCCTTCGAGCCCGAGGAGGTGACGGTGAAGGCCGGCACGTCCGTCCGGTTCCGCTTCAACAACGAAGGCCGGATCGTCCACGACGCCACGTTCGGCGACGAGGCCCACCAGCAGGCGGTGGAGACGGGCAAGGCCGAGCGGCAGGGAGTGGAGGTGGGGCCCAACGGCACCAGGGACTACGTCCGCACCTTCACCCAGCCGGGAACGCTGATCATCGGATGCCACCAGC
>JBHENM010000503.1:0-2146 GCA_046262035.1 Acidimicrobiales bacterium
GACCGATGTTTCTCCGCGGGCTTCGGACGACGATGCCCTTACCCGCCACGCAACGATGGAATGCGGACCACCCTGGGGCGGGATTTCCGACAGCGGAGGAATACACATATGAGTCAGCAATTCGGTCTATCTCGGCGCGCCGGGCGAGTGCTGTCGCCAGTGCTGGCGATGGTCACCATGGCGGGCGCAACCCTCGCGTTCACGGGCCAGTCGGGCGCCAACCATGCGCCGACGGGCAGCGCTTGCGCCTACTACACCAACGTGAGCCTCTTCGGCGGTGCCTCCACGATTCGAGGGTGTGGTCAGACGGTTCCCCCGGGTTCCGCAGCCAGCGCCAGCCCCGAAGTGGTCCTGCCGCCGGGCGGCACCAGCACGCAGATCAGCGCCACCGACAGCGACGGCGCCATGGGGCAGTACGGTCCCGCGGTCATCTTCGGCGGCCACTTTGACGCCAACGACAACGTCGGGCCGTCAGGCCAGCTCCAGACCACGATCACGGGCACGGGCACGGTGGTGAGCACCGCCACCGCGAACACCGTCGGCCCCGCGCCGTTCAGTGCCAACAGCGTATTCGCTCGGTGCATCGCCTATCACGGTGGCAAGAACTTCACGGTCCAGCTCGGGGGCGCCATCGTGGAGACCTCCACCGACGCTGACGGGTACCCACTCACGATCGTGAACGTCCCGAGCAACCCTGGGATCAACTACTCCGTGCCGTTCGAGCTGAACCACATCGGGGACCACGGCGTGGTCGTCTTCAACGAGCGAATCACGAACGGGGATGGTTCGGTCACCCTCAACGCCGTGCACATGTACCTCCAAGGGCCCACGGCCGTCGGTGACATGATCATCGGCCAGGCACGCTGCGGGGCCTGACCCTCAGTCCCAGCAATCAACACCAGACGACTCGGAGCAGGCTTGCCTGCTCCGAGTTGTCGCGTTCGGACAGCGAGTTGTGGCACAGATGTGGCACGCCAAGCGACGCTCTCGTCGCTCCAGATGCGCCCATCGCTGGCTGGCTAGACCCGGCGCGACTCGGCGGGTCCTTTTTGCCGAGCCGCTCGTCGCCGACCTGAAGGATGCGCTCATCTGTACAACGCACCGTTTACCTGATCGCATGGCGAGTGCTCGACCCGACTTCACCGCCCTCGGCCTCCACCCAGCCCGGTCGTGACCAGTCGGTTCTTTCCGCATCCAGCCGCAGGGCCGTCTGGCACTGCCTCGGCACCCCTGGTCTGCTGGGCCAGCTGGCGGCGCTGGAGTTCGAGACCACCGAGTCGCGCACCATCCGCATCGCCGAGCGCGCTGGCCACGACGACCTGGCCATGGCCCTGGCCCTGGCGACGCACCACCAGGCGCCGTTCGAAGCAGGTCCTGGCGCCAAGGCCGTTTCCATCAGAGGGACGCCCGGCTTGTGACGACTCCTGGACGCTGACGGCGCCTTCGGGCGTGCGCCATTCTGACTACACCGAGACGGTCGACGGAGCCGTGAAGGCACCTCGAGCGCTGTGGTCGCTGCCGTGGGACCCGCTTCGCAACGCCTGGGGTGTCCGGCTACGCCGGAAGTATGGCCAGGCAGGCAGGAATGAACCCCGGGTCCGGCGCCCACTCGAGCCCGCAGAGGTTGGCCAGCGCCGGCGGCGACCTGTGCTTCAGGGCCACCGAGGCCGCCACGGGCGAGGAGGTTTGGAGGAGCGACGGCACGGCGGCGGGCACGGTGCTGGTGGCCGACATCAACCCCGGCGCCCTCAGTTCTGCGACGACGGTGCCCGACGACGGAGGCGGGGCGGGCGCCACGCCCAGCTCTGCGGGCCCGGCGGAGAACCCCGACCAGGCCGCGGCGGCGGCCCGCTTGGTCGACGATGAGGACTCGAGCTCCGCCGCGTGGCTGGTGTTCCTCGCGCTGGGCGGGTTGGCAGCCGGGCTTGGCACATTGTTCTTCATCGGTCGCCGGAAGCCGCCCGCTCGACCCGTAGAGCGGGTGACGGGAATCGAACCCGCGTAACCAGCTTGGAAGGCTGGGGCTCTACCTCTGAGCTACACCCGCGTTTCGGACGGCATCGTCCGTGTCGGGGAGGGGGGATTTGAACCCCCGACCGCCTGCCCCCAAAGCAGGTGCGCTACCACTGCGCCACTCCCCGGTCTC
>JBHENM010000504.1:0-3468 GCA_046262035.1 Acidimicrobiales bacterium
AGCCTGGCCATCATCGCCGAGCAGTGCCCGTTCGGCGAGGCCGCCGTCCAGCACCCGGTGATCTGCGCCGTGGACCGGGGCATCATCAAGGGCATGCTGGCCACCCTGTACGGGGACACCGTCCCCGAGACCGCGGCCTCCCGCCCTCGCGGCGACCGGATCTGCGTCACCGTCGTCTGAGCGACCTCGACCCAGGCTGAGCGTTGGCCCGTCACTACCTGGACCACGCGTCGACGTCACCGGCCCGCCCCGAGGTGATCGAGGCCATGCTGCCCTGGCTCCGCGGCGGGGCCGACCCCGGACGGGTCCACACCGAGGGGCGCCTGGCCCGGGCCGCGGTCGAGCAGGCCCGCGAGCAGGTGGCCGTCCTCCTCGGCGCTCGCAGCCGGGAGGTCGTCTTCACCAGCGGGGCCACGGAGGCCATCGCCACCGCCATCTGGGGGGCGGCGTCGAGGGGGCCCCACCAGGTCGTGTCGGCGGTGGAGCACTCGGCCGTCCGGGACGCGGCGGCGCGGTACGACACGACCCTCCTCGGCGTCGACGGGCTGGGCCGCATCCACCCGGCTGAGGTGGACGAAGCCGTCCGCCCCGGTGAGACGGCCGCCGTCCACGTGCAGTGGGGAAACCACGAGGTCGGCACCCTCCAGCCCATCGCCGCCCTGGTCGCCCGCGGCCGGGCCCTCGGCGTCCTCGTCCACGTGGATGCGGCGGCGGCGGCCGGCCACGTGCCCATCGACTTCGACACCCTGGGGGCCGACCTGCTGTCGGTGTCGGCCCACAAGATGGGTGGGCCTCCGGGCGTGGGCGCCCTGCTGGTCCGCCGGGGCCTGCGGCTCCCGCCACTACTGGTCGGCGGCGAACAAGAGCGGTCCCGGCGGGCGGGCACGGAGAACGTGGCCGGCATCGTGGGGTTCGGCGCCGCCGCCGCCGCCCTGTCGACCGGCTCGACGTTGGCCGGCGAGATGTCCCGGGCCCGGGCCCAGACGGCCCGGGCCCTCGACGCCGCCACCCGTCTGGACGGGCTCGTGCCCTACGGCGACACCGAGGACCGGTTGCCCCACGTGGTCTGCCTGGGGGTGGCCGGAGTGGAGGCCGAGGCCGTCCTCCTGGGACTCGACCAGGCCGGGGTGGCCGTCCACTCCGGGAGCGCGTGCTCGTCCGAGTCGCTCGAGCCCTCCCCCGTGCTCGAGGCCATGGGCGTGGAAGCCGAGCGGTCGCTTCGCCTTTCGGTCGGCTGGTCCACCACCGAGGCCAACGTCGACGGGTTCTGTGATGCCCTGCCGGGGGTGGTCGAGCGCCTGCGGGGTTTGGCCGGTCATGGGTACGGGACCTCGAGGCCCACGCGGGAAGCGAGATAGCGACGCCCGCCCCGGGGGTAGGTCCGGGACATGTCCACCCCTGATCAACCACCGCCCATCCCCCGAGACCTGGCCGAGGACGAGCCCGATCTCCCCACCGACGCCGAGCTCGAGGCCATCACCCCTCCCTTGCCGCCCGTCGACGACGACCCCATGCCGCCCCTCGCCCCGGTACCCCCCGGTCCCGAGGAAGCGAGTTCGATCGCGGGTGCGCCCACGGCCGGCACGTCCCTCGACGACATGGTGGAGAAGGTCGAGGAGGGCCGGTTTCCCGAGGAGCAGCAGCAACCCTGAGATCCCCCCGACAGGTCCTCAAGTCGGGGGGTGACGGGGCCGATATCCCCTGGAGACCCGGACCGGCTCGCGGAGGGATTTCCGTCCAATGATCGACATCGACCAGCTGGACGCGCAGCTGGAACTTGCCCTGTCAGAGGAAGTTCGGGCCTACATCAAGCCCCTCGTGCGGGAGCCCGAACCCACCGCGGAACCCGAACCCACCCCGGAGCCGCAGGCAGCGCAACCGCCTTCGCCCCGACCCTCACCCTCGCCGGCGCTGGCCCCTGAGAGCCCGCCCGAGCCTCCGCCCCGCCTGGTCGTGAAGGCGGCGCGGCCGCCCCGGCCGAGGACCCCGACCCGCCAGTTCCGGCCGATCCTGGCTCAGACGTTCGAGAACACCGAGCTGGGCACTCCCCCGGCCGGCCCCGCTCCCCCGCCGGTCGCCCCCCGCATGCGCCGCCCGCTGGCCGCCCGCTCCCGCCCGTCCGTCCACCAGCCCGGACCCCTGCTGAACCTGGGCCCGAGCGGCCCCCTGAGCGGAAAACTGGGCCCGAGCGGCCCCCTGAGCGGGGTACGGGGCCCGACCGGAGCGCCCAGTGAGGACGAGGAGGGGCTCGAGAGTCACGGCGGGCGCATCCTGGAGCTGATGCAGGCCGGTCACCTGGCCGAGGCCGACCGCCACATCGCCGCCCACGCCGCCCTCGCCCGTGACGGCCAGCCCTTGGACCGGCTCAACGCCGCCGGATGGGCGGCCATGCGGGCCCTGCTCGACGGCCGGCAGGCCGACGCCCGCTCGGCCACCGACCTGGTCCTGTCCCTGGGGCAGGAGGCCGGTGTCCAGGACGCGGCCGACCGCTACTGGTCCCAGCGCTTCTGGGTGATACTCGAGTGGGGCAGCGATGAGGAGCGCTTCGACCTCCTCGACCAGTGCCGCCAACGCGCCTACTGGAAGGACGACGCCACCTGGCGCAGCTCCCTCGCCCTGCTCCTGGCTCGCATGGGACGGATCGAGGAGGCGCAGCGGGAGTTCGACGACACCGCGGCCAAGGCCCTCAACGCCCGCCCCCACAACCAGGTGTGGCTGAACATCACCACCAACCTGGCCGAGACGGCTACCTACCTGGGCGACGCCCGCCGGGTCAGCATGGTCAACCGGGCCGTGGCCTGGCCCACGTCGGGCATGGTCGTGATCGGCCGGGCCGACGTGTGCAAGGGCTCGATCGCCCGGTACCAGGCCCTGCTCGGGGCCAGCGTGGGCCGCTGGCCGGAGGCGGACAAGAACTTCCGCCTGGCCGCCGACGCCCACCGCCGCATGGGCGCCCGCCCCCTCCTGGCCCGTACGCTCCGTGAGTGGGGCAGCACCCTGACGGGCCGGGACAGCGTCCGCGCCCAGGAATGCCTGGCCGAGAGCGCAGCCCTGGCCAGCCAGCTCCAGCTCGTGGAGCTCATGTCCTCCAGCTCGTAGGGCCCGCCCGGTACCTCTCCCTCGGGGGGCTGCTGGGCCCCGTGGCCTTCATCGTGGCGTGGGCCGTGCTCGGCGCGGGGGCGTCCGGCTACTCCGCCACCACCGACACCATCAGCCGCCTGGCCGCCAGCGGCGCCGCCACCCGCGGACCGATGACGGCCGGAATCGTGGCCTTCGGGATCGGGGTGCCCCTCTTCGCCCTGGCCCTCCGGTCGGCCCTGGCGGGCCCGGCCCCGATGCTGGTGGCGACGGGGGGACTGGCGACGATGGGCGTCGCCCTCTTCCCTCTGGGTACGCCGGCCAACGACGCGGCCCACGTGGCGTGCGTGGCCGTGGCCTACCTGTCCCTGGTTGCGGCACCGCTGCTGG
>JBHENM010000505.1:0-4686 GCA_046262035.1 Acidimicrobiales bacterium
CCCACGCCCCCTCGAGTCCTACCTGCCGAGCATTCGCGAGGCGGCGGCGAGAGCGGGCACGGCGGCCGAACCCGCTCAGCATCACGTGACCCGCGACTCCCGTACCGCCATCAGCGCCCTGTCACCCCTCGACCGCCCCCGACATGTGGCCCTGCTGGCGTGCGAGTCCCACCAGCTCTCACAGGAGCTGGACGTGGGCGGCCGCTCTCGCGGCGCGTTCTCAGCTTCCCTGGTCAAGACCCTGGACGCGCTCGGGCCGACGGTGACGTACCGCGACCTCGTCGGCGCGGCGGCTCGCCAGGTTCGCAGCCTGGTCAGTGATCAGCACCCCGTGGCCTACGCCACCGAGGTCGACGATCTCGACCAGCGGGTGTTGGGGAGCGCCGTAGCGCAACGGCGCTCGGCCATTGCCATGGAAAACGAGAACGGGGCCTGGTGGATCGATGTCGGGAGAGTTCACGGAATCCAGGCTCCTCGCGACGGGAAGAGCACGATCCTCTCCATACTCGGACACGATCAGCCCGGGCCCGATGACGTGATCTGTCATGTGAGCGTCGTCGAGGTCCAGCCCGCTCGTTCCCGCGTCGAACCGGCTGCCGACTGCCGCCTCTCACCCGACTCGAGGTACGCCGCCGTCATGGTCAAGGTGCCGCTGCCGTCTGCTGGGGTGGAGCTACGGGGCGAGGGTCCTTGGGTCGACACCGTCCGGCGGGCCCTCGCGGATTCGCCTGACGTGCGGGAGGTCTCCCCGGAAGAACCCATCGGGGGGGAGCGGTTCGTGGTGCTGGCCGACAACGGGCAGCTGGTGGTGGCGCGCGCCGACGCCTCCCGCCTGACCGCACCTGTGCCCGCGTCCGAGAAAGGCGCAGCCACGGTCGTCCGCAGCCTCGAGCACCTCGCCCGCTGGCATTTGATAAAGGGCCTCGGCAACGTCGCATCCACCATCGACGGGCAAGTCGGGATCGACGTCGTCCCTGCGCAGCGCGACGAGAGCCCCCCGCCTCGGCCCGGCGAACGTGCTCCGCTCTCGCCCGATGCATGGGGCGATATTGCTCTTCGCTACGTCGAGGTCGACGGGCAGCTGCGAGAGCCCTACGTCTTCGTGTACATCCACAATCGGTCGGACCGAGATCTGTTCTGCGCCCTGCTCGACCTCACCGACCGTTACCGGTGCCACAGCAGGCTCTTCCCGGTTGAGAGAGTCGGAGCGAGGATGACGGCCGTGGCCTACGGCGGAAAGCCCATTCCCATCACGCTGCCCACCGAGCGCATCGAGGCGGGGGGGACAGTGGTACGCGACTGGCTGAAGCTCATCGCGTCCGAGCGTCGGTTCGACCCCGACAACTTCGACCTTCCCATCCTCGACGTCGCTCAGCCTCCACCGCCGGACCTGAGCCTGAGGGCCATTAGGGCCACAGGGCCGGTGGGGAGGGACCTGGTCGGGGAGGAGGACCGGGACACGTCTGAGACGGCACCGGAGTGGACCACGATGACGGTGAGCATCCGCACCGAGCGGCCCGCCCCCAGGGTCACCCATTCGTAGCAGGGGTGGGGCTGAGGAACCGGAGGATTTCCTGGGTGCCCCCAAGCGGGGCGCCCAGATCTAAGTAGCGGCGCAGGTAACGCCTCGAATCGACCAGGGTTTCGCGCTCCACCAAGGTCCGGATGGCCTGACCGAGATGGAACAGCACCCGGGCGTCGTCCGGGTCGTCGGCCAGGGCTGCGTGCAACGAGCCAACCGCAGCGTTGAGGTTGTCCCCTCGCAGGTATTCGAGGCGCCCGTAGTGGTAGCGGGCCTGACGCCGCCATTCCGGCATCGCGGAGTCGCGACGCCGCTCCGCCTCGGCGACGCTCTCGTCCTCGTACAGGTCGCGGGCGGTCCGCATGGCGCTGATCGCAGCGGCCCAGCGCCCGCAGGCATCGAGGGCGACCCCGAGCTGCAAATAGCCCTCGGGGTGCTCCTCGTGCTGCGCCCGACGTTGGGCGATGGCCGCCTCCGCCAGGCGCACCGCATCCGTCGCTTCCACCAGGGACGCCGCCACCAGATGACGCTTGGCCGCACTGAGCCGAGACCGGTCTTGCACGGACGCCTCGGCCCACGGTCCTGCGACCCGGCAACGGTCCGGACTCGAGCGAGCGATCCAGCGGGCGAAGGTCCACTCCTCGGCCGTCGCCGCCGGCAGATCGTCCAGCAGTTTGGACAAGGCCTCCCCCTTCAGGGGCATCTGCGGAGGAAAGGTCGTCAGGTGGTCGGCCTCGAAGATCGTCACCGTCAGCGACCCGAGGTTGGGGAGGGTCATCGTCTGCATGTCGAGCGGAACTGAGACACCGGGGAAGGCGGCCCCGCCCGCGAGACACGGCAGCACGCTCGCCACAGTCACGACGTTCTCGGCCCCTCCGATCTCCTCTGCCAGCGTGACCACGGCCACCGGCCCGTCGGAGGTGAGGAGTTCCGTCGAGCCTTGACCGAACGACACGACACCCAGGATCAGGAGGACGGCCAGCTGATGCTCGGATCGCTTGGCCACGTCGTCGAAGGCCTTCAGGACCGCCTGGCTGGTCGCGCTGGCCCCGGAGACGACCACCACTGCGTCCTGTGCGAGGCCGGCCGCTCCGGCAAAGGGAGCCACGACCTCTCTGGCGGCTTGCTCGATCCCGAGCGTGGCGCCTAGTGGATCCGGCGCGACAACGACCAGGGCTGGGTGCGGTTGGGCGGGCGCAGTCAGTGCCGCCAGAGCGCGGGCGACGTGACCTGATCGTTCCTGAAGCTCATCGGCGGCAATGGCTCGGAGCTCGCTCTCTGCGGCGACGGTGTCGCCCGCCGCCAGGCTGGCGCGGGCTACGTCGATCAGGAGCAGAGGCGGAGGGGTCTCGTATCCACCCCGAGCTCGGGCGAGCTCGATGCGGGCGCCGGGGGCGTCGCCGCTCGCGATCAGGGCCCGGCCCAACGCCCATCGGACAGGCGGTGCATCGGAGTCGACGATCCGGCGCCGGAGGATCCCCAGGTCGACCTCCACCGGGGCGCGGCGCCGTAGGACGCGCCAAAGGTCGGCGGCCGGGAAACGGCCACGGAACAGCCGTGCTTGGCGGGAACCAACCAGCTGTGGCGTTTGAAAGGCCACCGTGGCCGGCGACACATCTCGAGCACGAGCCCGGACGGTGTCGATCAGTTCGCCGTAGGTCACATGGTCGGGGCGCTCGGCCAGCACTCGCGCCAGGACGTAGCTGAAGACCCCGTGGGTCCTCCCGTCGAACTGGATCTCGGTTGAAGACTCGTGGACATCGCTGCCGAGAAGAAGAGTGAGACCCTCCCGGCGCCCGGCCAGCTCCATCAGCGCGGGTGAGGCCTGGGCATCGACGACGAGCACCACGCCACGCGCCGGGAAGTCGAGGGCCTCGACCAATTCCCGAGACGTGATGCCAGCCACCCTCCCGTTCACAATGCCCTCGTAGGTGAGGAGGTACGGCTCGTCCGCAGACGTGAGCCGGGTCGCGTGCCCGGCGAAATACACGAGGACGGCGTCGTCTTCTCCTGCCGCAAGCTGACCGAGAGCCTCGAGGACCGCTGACCGGGTGGCCGCCTCTCCCTCGAGCACCGAGATGTCGTCGGGGTGCAGCCCCAAGGCGTCGATGAGAGTGCGCCGGATCAGCTCGATGTCGTTGGCGGGCCCGGCCAGCGACGGGATCTCGGACTCCGGGTCATAGGTCTCGACTCCGACCAGTAACGCACGTCTACGCAGGTTCCCGGTCCTCTCGAGCCAGGTCGCGTAGGCACTGGCCCAAGCCGTCTCGAGCCCGTCGGGCACGCGCCGGCAGTACTCCCGTAAGGCCTCGGCGGCCGACGGATCTGCCCCGGAACCCGTGGCCGCGCGGGCCAGGCCGAGGTACAGCCACGCGTCCGGCGGAACCTCATCCGGCGATGTGGTCGTCACCTTCTCGAGCGCACGGGCCGCCTCGTCGGCGCGACTTGCAGCGAGCAGGGCGGCGCCCCGTTCGGCCTCGGCCACGGGCAGGTGCCGCTTTAGATCAGCGGCGAGCAGGAACTGGCGGGCGGCAAGCAGGAACGGCGCGGGATCGTCGAGGAGCCAGCCGACATCCACCAGGCGCCGGGCCAGCGACAGTCGTTGCTCGACGTCGAGGTCGCCGGTGACGGCCATGGGGAGCCCGCGGTCGAACGCGGTCGTCCCCACGGCCGGGTGCTGGCGGCCCTCGGTGGCCTCCTGCACCCGGTCCCGCACGTACTCGAACAGCTCTCCCACGGAGACGATCCCATCCTTGGGGCCGCGGTAGCCGTCAGCGGCACCGCGCATGCCCTCGAGGAGGAAGTGGGTGAACACCCCGTGCCCCCCTCCCCAGCGTTCGTCTTCCTCGGAGGCTTCGGCGGCTTCGGCCGAAGTCAGGAGGGCGACCCCGCCCTTGGCTCGGGCCATGGCGTCGAGATACTGGTTCGTCGCCTCGGCCGTCGCCGCGGCCCGGCGACCGCCCACTCCGGCACTGTGACAGGAGTCGACGATTATGACGACCCGTTCCGCCTGCACGAGCTGCCGCAGGCTGCGGTCGATCTCGTCCATGGCCAGAGCGGTGCCGGCCACGTCCTTCGGGTCGGTGTCGTGGGTGAACAGGTACAGCGGACCAGAGGGGCGGCGAGGATCCGGGCCGCCATGGCAAGCCAGGAACAGGAGCACG
>JBHENM010000506.1:0-12931 GCA_046262035.1 Acidimicrobiales bacterium
GGTACATCTGGCGCGTGCCCTTCTCGATCTGGCCGATGACGTCCCCACCGCCCATGATCACCACGTGACCTTCCGTCGCGGCGGTCCGAGCCTGGTCGACTGCAGCCGTCAAATCGTTGACGAAGGTGAATCGCAGACCCAGCTCTCGTTCCAGCCGGACGTCCTCCGGCGCCGAGTGGGTGACGACGAAGAACGGAGTCGTTCCCGCCGGTTGAGCGCCGTACGCCATGTCCTTGGTCCAGACATTGGGCGCGTCGACGATGTCGAACAGCCTGACGGGGCCCCCGGATGACGGTCCAACCAGTTGTGGGAGTCCAGCGCCCAGGATCTGGGCAGGAGGACCACACAACCCATGAAGCGACACCGCCACACCCCCGAGCAGATCGTCCGCAAGCTCCGCGAGGGCGAACGGCTGCTCAACGAGGGCAAGGAGCTGACCGAGGTGATCCGCCATCTCGAGGTCTCCGAGGCCACCTGGAACCGGTGGCGGAACCAGTACGGAGGCATGAAGGCGACCGAGGCCAAGCGCCTGCGCGAGCTCGAGATGGAGAACGGCCGCCTGAAGAAGCTGCTGGCCGAGGCCGAGCTCGACAAGGCGATGCTCAAGGAGCTGGCCGCGGGAAACTACTAACCCCGGAGCGCCGCCGGCGGGCCGTCATGGCCCTCCAGGCGCACTTCGGGGTCTCCGAACGCAGAGCGTGTTGTGTCACCGGCCAGCAGCGGTCCACCCAGCGCAAGGCCGGCCGCCCCCACTCGGCGGAGGAGGACAAGCTCCGACGCCGGCTGCGGTCCATCGCCCGAGCCCATCCCCGCTGGGGCTACAAGATGGCGCATCGGCTCCTGCGCCGGGAGGGCTGGGTCATCAACCACAAGCGTACGCAGCGCCTTTGGCGGGCCGAGGGCCTGAGACGGCCTCCTCAGTGCCGCAAGCGCCGTCGGGTGACTCCTGAGACCACCGAGCGGCTGATAGCGAGCCATCCCAACCACGTGTGGGCCATCGACTTCCAGTTCGACGAGACCTCCGACGGACGGCGCCTGAAGCTCGCCAACATCGTGGACGAGCACACCCGAGAGGCTCTGGCCATGCGCGTGGGCCGCACCTGCACCGCCGACGACCTCGTGGCCACCATCGACGCCCTCGTGGCGCAACGAGGCGCACCCGGGCATCTGCGGATGGACAACGGTCCCGAGCTCGTGGCCTGGGCTCTTCGTGACTGGTGCCGCCTGGCCGGGACCGGGACCATCTACATCGAGCCCGGATCGCCGTGGGAGAGGTCCCGTCAAGCCGCCGACCCATCACCACGGCGCCGGTCGCCGCAGTCGCCCGTTCGAAGATCTGCGTGTCGACTGGGTCGCGCTTCATGACCCACGCCTGGAGTTCTTCGACGTCTACGACCCCGCCTCGGGAATCGGCGGTCGGCGGAGCCACGTAGCCGTCCAGCGACATCGTGATGTCGGCTGTTGACCCGCTGAGTGGTCAACCGATACGCCTGTCAGCGATGGATGCCTCGCCGCTCGAGCATCCCTGGCGGACCTCCGTGTCAACCTGCCGGCGATCAGGGCGGCCCGTGTGCAACGTCGCCGACGGACCGACATGAGCAACGAGGACCGCGATCGCGGCGGCGAGGTCGATCGGCAACAAACGAGGGAGCTCGCCTTCGCGCCTCGCGCGGCGTCGCCGAGAAAGAGGTGCCGATCGATGGCCCGAGCGGGAAGGCGCGCTATCCGTGCGGGGTTGGTGGAACCACAGCACGCGACAAGCTCGTCTCGCAATGGAGAATTTGATGCGACGTTGGCCCAAGTGGGCGACCCGGGTCACCACCACGCCGACGCAGGTGGTGCGGGCGTATCTCACCATCTCCGGGCTCTTCACCCTCTCGGCGTCCGTCATCTGGGGCGTCAACACCCTGTTCCTGCTCGATGCCGGCCTCGACATCTTTGAGGTCTTCATCGCCAATGCCTCATTCACGGCGGGCATGGTCCTCTTCGAAATCCCTACCGGTGTGGTCGCCGACACCACCGGGCGCCGGAGATCCTTCCTGTTGAGTGCGTTGACGCTCACGGCGGGAACGCTCGGGTACGTCGCCATCGCAGCGATGGGCGGAGGTCTGGTTGCCTTCGTGATTGCCTCGATCGTGCTCGGTCTGGGGTTCTCCTTCTACTCGGGTGCGGTCGAGGCCTGGCTGGTCGACGGCCTCGCGGCGACCGGCTACACCGGGCAGATGGACGCCGTGTTCGCCCGCGGCTCGATGGTGTCGGGGGCGGCCATGGTCGTCGGCTCCATCGGCGGTGGGCTGCTGGGCACCGTCGACCTGGCATTCCCCTTCCTCGTGCGGGCGGTCCTGCTGGCCACGATTTTCCTCGTCGGGTTGGCCACCATGCACGATGTCGGGTTCATTCCCCGCACCACGAGCCTGTCAGCGATGCCCGTCGAGATGAAACGTGTGCTCAACGCGAGTCTGGCCGGCGGTTGGCGGAATCCTTCCGTCCGACTGCTGATGGTTGTCAGCCTCGTCCAGGGGGCGTTCATGATGTGGGCCTACTACGCGTGGCAGCCTTACTTCCTCGAGCTCCTGGGGCGTGACGCGGTGTGGGTCGCGGGGGTGCTCTCCGCCTGTATCGCCCTGGCCACGATTGCCGGAAACGAGCTCGTCGACGTGTTCACCCGCTTCTGCGGCCGGCGAACGACCCTATTGGTTGCGTCCTCCGCCGTCGTGGCTGTCGCCGCGACGGGTGTGGGGGTCGTCGATGGCTTTTGGCCTGCGGTCGTGATGCTCCTCGTGGCCATGGGCGCCACGGGCGTCGCCACCCCGGTGCAGCAGGCCTACCTCCACGCCGTGGTTCCGTCGACCGAGCGGGCCACAGTCGTTTCTTTCGTCTCCCTCGTCGGGAGCGCCGGAGGGATCGGAGGGTCGCTCGGCCTCGGCTACATCTCACGAGCCCAGTCGGTGGCAACGGGCTACGTCATCGGAGGAGTCACCATGCTGCTGGCCCTGCCCCCGTTCCTGCTCCTACGGGCGAGGCACGAGCGCGCCGACGTGATCGTCGGGCGGAAGGCGGGAGCGAACGCTCCATGCGCAGCCCAAGGACTTCCCCAGGTGGCTTCGATCGACACGACAGCACGGCAACCCACCTCCGTGCCATGACAGCCGAGCGCGGCACGACGAGTTAGAGCAGCAGGTGCGGGGCAGGTCAGGCGACCACGATCGTTGCCGCGAGCGCCATCCGATGGTCCTTTGCCCATGGTGGTCCCAGCGTTGCCCGCGGACCGTGGAGCACCTGGTGGGCCTGCTCAGCGAGGATGCGGGCCGCTTCGTCCTCAACATCCTTGGCGTTGTAGAGGTGGACCTCCAACCGCGGGCAGACGCCAGTTCGGCCAGCACCTGCCGGTACATGATGGAGTCGGCGCGAGACTCGTATGGCGCGCGACGCTGGACGGCGATCTCCTCGGGGAAGTCGACCGGCCCCCCTCGGAGTGACATCGAGACGATCGGTTCAGGCAACGCGGTCGCGAGTTCGTCCAGTGCAGCCGACGTGGCCCGGACCGCGGACGCTCGCACCTGCGCCACCAATGCCGCGATGGCCCTGTCGTCGAGGGGCTTGCCCTCGTGGTGGATCGGCGCCGTCGGCATGCCGGGTTCGACCAGCTCGATCCTCCGACGGTCCACGACCTTGTGGTCGGCCGAGGCCGTGACTGCCACGGCCCAGCCGAGATGATGGGCAATGCCCAGGCGCATGCCATCGATTGTGCCTCGGGCCAGCTCCAACCCCTAAACGCCGCGGTCGACGTCTTCATATCGTTCGTCGGCGCCCGCCTGTGGACGTCATGATAGGGCGGTGGTCATCGACGAGGAGCTGCGAGCCTCAGTAGATCTGGCGTTCGAGGTCACCGGGCGCGGGATGCTCCCCTGGCCAGACCCTCATCCCGACCGGTCACCGCTCGACGTGGAGTACTCGCGGGTCAGTGACGCGAGAAAGTGGCGGATCATCGGAGGTCGCGCCGATGCGTGGGTCGTCGCTCTTGCCAACGCCGGCCTTGCCAACGTGGAACGGCGCACCGAGATTGAATGGAGGGTGCCTTCGGCGGAAAGCGTGGGGCCATCATGGAGATGCGGGACATCTCGGCCTACGGCCACCTGGGGCTGAACGCGGATCTGGCCCACGTCGACACCCTCGTTGACCACCTGCTTCAGATTTACAAGATGAACAAGGACTGGTCGGAGTAGGGCTGACGGCGATCCCAGCTACTGCGACGCCAGCGGACGCCAGCGGCCTAAGCCGTTGGTCGAACCTCCATTGCCGGCGTAGGAGCGTCGGAGACGGACGACCACCAGCCGGCACTGACGCCGGCGTAGAGCGCCGCCCCTCGGGCCACTGCGGACTGCACGCTCGACCGCAGCACCGGGATGGGCAGGGCCGCGACCTTCGCCCTTAGCCAAGGGGTGCTGTCGCTGCCGCCTCCGAACATGACCAGGCGTTCCCTCGGTCCGACGACCTTCGTCAACCGGTCGTAGCCGTCTGCTGTTCGGGCGGTCAGCGAGTGGAGCAGACCGGCCCACACCTCTCCCGCAGGCGCGTCGGGAAAAGTGACCGACGCGCCTTGGGCGAGTTCGCTCGCCGCGTCACCCACGTCGACCCCGTCGGCATCCTCAGCCAGGCGGTCTAGCTCCTCCAGCGACCGGCCCAACACGGCGGCGCCCGCTTCGAGCACCAGGCCCGCCCGGGCCGCGCCGAACAAGGCGGCCCACGCCTCCCCGCCGGGCTGGACGGTCAGCCTCACCTCATGGGTTAGAGCCGTCGCGGCATCCGGTGGCGTGGACGAAAGGGCTAGCACCGTCTCCGCCGTGCCGACCGAGTTGGCCGCGTCCCGCGGCATCACGCCTGCGCCGGCCATGCCGGCCAAGTGGTCGTGGCCGGCCACGGTGACCGGGATCCCCTCGGTCAGCCCGGACCACGCCGCCCCGTCAGCGGAGACCCGGCCCATGACCGCGCCCGCGGAGCGGACCGCGGGAAACACGTCGATCGAGAACCCGAGCACCTCCGGCACCTCGGGGATCCATTCCCGGGTGCCAACGTCGTAGCAGCCGGTCCTGGCCGCCAGTGAGAACTCCGTGGCCGCCGATCCGGCCAGGGCGTGGAGGCCGAGTTCGGGGACCCCCAGCCAGCGCACCGTCGCAGTCACGCCGTGCTCGATCAGCCACCCCAGCTTGGCGACGGTGAGGACCGTGCGGACCCGCTGGCCGATACGCAGCTCCAGGTCGGTCCCGAAATGACGCTCGAGCCGAGACACCACCTCGTCACCACGGTCGTCGTGCCAGGCGATGACCGGTGCTAGGGCCTTCCCTCCACTGTCGAGCGGGGCACCGCTCTCGGCCATGCCTGGGAGCCCTACGCCGACGACCCGTCCACGCTCGTCGCCCAGGTCGACGAGCACATCGCGCAAGCGGCCACAGAGGGCGTCTACCTCCATCTCGACCCGTCCGTTCCGGCTGGCGAACGGGGTGGCGATCGCGGCCCAGGCCACCTCCCGGCCCTGCTCGTCGACCAAGACTGCCTTGGTGCGCGACGTGCCGACGTCGATGCCGAGGAGCAAAGGCGCAGTCGGTGACGAGTTGCCGGTCAACTCAGTGATGGATGCCCATTCCCCTTGCCACGTACCTGGTTTAGCCGCACGCCGCGCCCGAAGTTCCCGTGAGGTCCCCCTTGGTGGGCCTGGACGACGTGGAGAACTCGACGAGGAGGTCATCGCCGCTCGGCGCGAAGGTGAAAGCGTCGACGACATTACGCCCGGTCCCGCTCGGCTCGACGCCGTGGACGTTCGTCTTGACCAGTCGCTTGCGAGACGGGTCCTGCTTGGGGTGGAAATACCACCGGAAGAACACGTTGACCGGTTCATTGGCCCGCACGGTGACACTCGCCCGACCAGTGCACTCGTCGACCTTGTCCGCCCGCACCACGGCCACGGGCGGAGTCCCGAGGATGAGTTCCACCCCTGTCTCCTGGGGCTGATCCGGAGGCCCGATGGTGGGTGACGTCGTCGCCACCGGGCCGGGCCCCGAAGCCCCGTTGGCTGAACCGCCTCCGGCCTGGGGCCTCGTCGTTGGTGGTACCCCGCCCGAGCGACCGCCACCTTGGCCGGCCTGACCGCTCTGGCTCGGGGAGGGCCCATCCCCACCCGACGCGCCATCCCGACCGGAGTCCGAGGGCCGTGAGCCACCGGCGTCGGGGGCGGTCGGAGAGCCCTCTTGATCGCCTGCTTGGCTCCGCCCTCCGGCACTGACGACGGCGTCGTCGCCGTCTCCGCCGCACCCGACGGCAAGCAGGATCAAGACCAACGAGATGATCAGCAGTCGCAAAGAGCCCCGCCGCATTGGGACCTCCACTTCCCGGCTTGCGCTTCTGAATGAACCCTACAGATCAACTCGCTCCGAGTTCCGAGAATTTCCCGAACGGCAGAATCTCCTCGAAAATTGCTCGGCCGAGCTCTCACCCAGACGCAGTTGTGTCAACGGCTTTCGCCGGTGCGCACGCAGGCCGGTAGGGCTTCTCTTCGCCGACGAACTGCGCCCACTCCTCTCGCGTGAGTACCCGATTGGCCATCGTGCAGGCCCGCGCTCTCCATGATTCGGGGCTCGTGTCCCAGATCCCCACGGTGGTGTCCCCGCTGGCCGATGCCAGCAGAGAGCCGGACCGGGTGAAGGTCACCCCAGTCACCGTGGCCTGGTGGGCAGGGAAAGGCCGGCCGATACGGCTCCCGCGCTCGGCGTCCCAAAGCGTCAAAGAACCATCGACCCCACCCGTGGCGAGGATCCGTCCCTGCGGATGGAAGGTCACGCTTCGGACAAGGTTCGTCGCGTGCAAAGTCTTTCGCTCTCGTCGAGCCCGGACGTCCCACAGGACGATGGTTTGGTCGAAGCTGCCCGACACGAGGGTCTTCCCGTCCGGACTGAATGCGACGCCCTTGACCTCCGCTCGGTGACCACGGAGCACCGCTACCTGCCGACGGTTCTCTACAGACCAGAGGGTGACGGCGGCGTCATCGCCAGCCGACGCCAGCGTCTTCCCGTCAGGGCTGAAGGCGACGCTGGTCACCGCCTGAGTGTGTCCCCGCAACTCCGCCCGAGGGCGCCCGCCTCCCACGTCCCACAACCGCAATGTTCCTTCAGCGTCGCCAGATGCCAGCGTCTCGCCGTCCGGGCTGAAGGCCACACTGGTGATCATCTCCGCGTGACCCCCCGTGAGCTCCCTGAGGACTTGCGCCTTGGCCACGTCCCACAGCCGCACCGTCCGGTCGGCACCGCCGGACGCGAGGGCTCGGCCGTCAGGGCTGTAGGCGACGCTGATGACGGCGTCGGCATCGGCTCGGATCGGCTCGCCTTGGGCCCGCACGGCCCCGACGTCCCACAGCCGGACCGTCCCATCCCCGCTGCCCGTGGCCACGCTCCTGCCGTCGGGGCTGGGACTGACGCCGGTCACCCGGTCTGAATGTCCTCCGAGGTTGTCGACCAGGGGGCTGGGGCGCCGCATGTCCCACAGGGCGGCCGTTCCATCGGCACTGCCCGATGCCAGCGTCCCACCGTCTCGGCTGAAGGCGACGCTCCTCACCGAGCCGTGGTGGCTCCGCATGCGCCGCTGAGCCTGCTCCCCCGGGCCCAGGTCCCAGCTGCGAATCTCCCCATTGGCGCCGGCGGAGGCCAGCGTCCTGCCGTCGGGGCTGAAGGCCACGTCCCTGATGGCGCTCTCCTGGCCGGCGAGGACGCGGCGGCGGTCTCCGGTCTCAAAGTCCCAGAGCACGATGGTGCGGTCGTCTCCGGCGCTTGCGACTGACCTCCCGTCGTCGCTGAAGGCAACGCTGGCGACACGTTGGCTGTGACCGCTCAGCGGGTGCCTTCGCGCCGTGCGCGATTGAACGTCCCACAGGATGACGTCGTTTTCGGCCGCCGACGCCACCGTCCTGCCGTCGGGGCCGAATGCGACAGCTGTCACCGGTCCCGGGTGCTCCGTGAACTCTCCGACCGGGCGACGTGCGGCGACGTCCCATACGACGACGAGATTGTCTTCGGCCCCAGAGATCAGGAGCGTCCCATCGGGACTGAAGGCCACGCTCGTGACCCATCCCGAGTGTCCTAGGAGGGGCTCGCCGATCTGCTGGCCAGTGGCGGCATCCCAAAGCCGGACGGTCTTGTCCCGGCTTCCGGTCGCCATGACCGAGCCGTTGGGGGCGAAGGCGAGGCTGGAGATGGCGTCGTCATGGCCTTGGAGCCTGGACCGCAGCTCGCCGCCAGGCAGATCCCATAGGAGAACCGTCTTGTCGACCCCCGCCGAAGCCAGTGTTCTCCCATCCGGCGCGAAGGCCACGGCTTCCACGCTTTCGGAGTGGCCGTGCAGGAAGGTCGAAAGCGGCTGGCCGTGCTCCAGGGCAGTGAGGAGCGCACTCCGGGCGTCGGTCGTGT
The DNA here is from genome assembly GCA_046262035.1 of Acidimicrobiales bacterium. GTDB lineage: Bacteria > Actinomycetota > Acidimicrobiia > Acidimicrobiales > AC-14 > JBHENM01. The sequence goes on from JBHENM010000506.1 coordinate 8,454, forward strand.
CTTCCAGTTCGAACGCTTCGATCGCCAGCAGGAGCGAACGGTCGAGACTCTCGTCGATCTGGGCGATGGATTGGGATGCCAGCTGCCGGGAGGTCGCCCGCCGCGCTTCGGCGCGCGCCGCGTTCTCCCGCACAAGAGTCAGCGCGGCCAGCACGAGGGAGGCCGAGAGGAAGATGGCCAGCCCCGCGGCCAAGCGCCGTAGCCGTCTCGCGGCCCGGCGATCGGCCTCCAGCTCCCTCACCGCGAGGGCGCGGCTGGCGTCCAGGAACTTGCGCTCGAGCTCGTTGAGGCCACCGAGGTTCTTGCCTTCCCAAGCCTGGAGCAGCAGCCCGCGGAACAGGTAGCTCTCGTTCTGCTCGTGGCGCTCCCACTCGAAGGCGGCGTCGGTAAGCCGGCGTAGCGCCCGCAGCGACTCCCGTTCGTCGTCGATCCAGCGCCGGAGCTCGTCCCATCCTCGGATGAGAGCCTCGTGGGTGATGTCGACCATCCGCTCGCCGGAGGCCGCGTCACGGCTCGCCGTAAGCAACCTCTCCTCGGCGAGGCGGTTCACCACCGCCTCCAGGTCGCTCTCCTCTTCGGTGGAGGTGACGAGCTCGTTCATCTCCGCCCGCCGCCGAGTGTCCTCGGTGCCGTCACCTGGCTGGGTCAGTCGGAGAAGGACGCGTCGGGCGACGTTCTGCTGGGTGGGAGTGAAGCTCCGGTAGATGTCGTTGGCTCGCTTGGCCAGTGCTCCCTCAACCCCCCCGCTGGCGACGTAACCCTCCAAGGTCATCATCCGGCCGCGCCGGCGTTTCCACACCTCGAGCAGGACGTACTCGAGGAGCGGCAGCGTGCCCGGCCGGTCCTCGACGTCACCAAGGATCGTCTCCACGAGGCCGACCTCGAGCTCGAGACCGACTCGTCGAGCCGGCTCCACGATCACCTCGCGAAGGTCTTCGGTACTGAGTGGCCCAACGAGGAACTGATGGCGCGCCACCAGGGCTCGAAGCTCGGGGTAGGCGGCACACCGCTGGTAGAAGTCGGCGCGCATTCCGAGGAGGACGATGACGCGCCCTCCGGGGATCGTGGCGGCATAGAGGAGGTTGGCCAGGAAGCCCTTGCGCTCCTCCTCGTCCCGGCAGACGGTGAAGATCTCCTCGAGCTGGTCGACGAGCACGACAACCCGTTCCTGGGGGTCCCGGCCTTCCAGGCTGACGACCGCGGTCAAGTCGAGGCTTCTTTGATCGTCGCCGAGCTCCTTCAGCGTCTCCTTGATCGAGCGGCCGGGAAAAGCCTTCGTGAGCTTGGCCGCCAACGTCGTGAGCGGTCGGGCGCCGGGCCTGAACAGGATGACGGGCCAGGACTCGCTGGAGGGTAGAGCCCCCTTGCCGAGCGCAGGGACGACGCCCGCCTTCAGCAGCGAGCTCTTCCCACTCCCCGACGGGCCGAGCACGACGAGGAAGCGACTGGTGCGCAACGCTTCCAGGACCCGCGTCGTGTCCTCGCGCCGGCCGAAGAAGAACTCCTCGTGCTCGGCGTCGAACGCCTCGATGCCCCGGTACGGACAGACGTTGTCGCGCTCGGCGGTTCCCGTCTCACGGATCGGAGCTACGCCGGTTATGGCCGCGATGAGGTCCTGGTAACCGTCGGGGTCGCCGACGCCGGGCCGAAGATCGACCCACGTGCGGGTCCTCAGAAAGTCGAAGCTCGGATCCGTGAGCGGGGGCGCCCCCGGCAGCAGCACGAGGAAGACTCGGAAATCGGGGTCCTTGACGGCCCGGTCCTGTGCCACCTCCATCTCCGGACGAGCCCACTCGCCGAGTCCCGACGGTCCGACCAGGACCGCGCAGGCGGCGACGTCCCGCAAGGCCTGAAAGATCTCCCGTTGCCACGCTTGCCCGGGTAGGAGGTTCCATCGGTCCCACCACGGCCGAATCCCATCCCGCTGGAGGCGCTCGGCGAGCGTCTGCACCACCGACCGTTCGGCGCTGTTGTAGGAAAGGAAAACCTCAGACCGCCGGGTCTCCACCGAACAAGTATCGACCATTGCACGAGCGTCATGCGCGCCTCGACCGATGCCTCTACTTCGTTACTTTCACCTCTCCACCCTGAAGCGGAGGCTGGTTCTCGGACCGACATGTAGGCGGAGCCTTGGAGGGCAGCCAGGTCGGGGTGGAGGCGATCAATGCTGCCGTCGCCATCAGCGACGAAGCCATCGATTGACGTGGTCATGCCCGCGATCACCTTCGCCATCGGTTCCTCCTATCGTTCGGTGTTGCCTCTCCGGGCGGCTTCGCGAATACTGGGGCCGTGATGCAGACGACGGCTTCGGAGCTGCGGGTGGGTGACGTTTTCTACCGCCAGACGTACGGATCCTCCGATCCCAGAGTCGACGCGCGGTACACCGCCCGGCAGATCCAGCGGGTCCCGATCTACGGCTTCTTCGGGAACCTCTACGACAGGATCCAGATCACCTGTGAGCATCACCTCACGGGGCCGACGAGCCTGAACCTTGGTCCGGACGAACCCGTCTGGCTGGTCGACTGAGCCCCATCCGAGTCCGGCGTTCACGAGGCCAGGCTCGTAGACCAGGCTGGGTCACGCCCCGTCAGCCCGATGACGCGATCGAGGAGCGGGGCGTCGTCCGGAACCGGGACCACGGGGCCGAACAGACCTTCCCGTCCCGCCTCCTGGCCGGGGACGGAGAACTGGGCGACGAAGCCGTGTACCGCCTCGAGAAGTGCGGGGTCGCAGTCGTAGGGCTGCCCGGTGGAGCGAGCCACGTCCCAACCGTGGATCACGAGCTCGTCGAGGGTGACGAGGCCGGCGACCTCACCGGGCATCTCGACTCCCCCCGCCTCGGTCATCCCGCTCCACGCCGAGGGGTCACGCCACGCCTCCGCCAGCGCCGTTAGGTCGCGGGGAATTCGGGTTCGCCAGTCGTCGACCAGGCGGGATGCGTGGCCCGAGGGCGCCTGCGAGCCGGTCTCGCTGGTGGCCTTCCTCGCGGCCGCGGTGAAGGCCAGGGCCAGTCCGCCGACGTGGTCGACCAGGTCGCCAAGGGTGTATGCCGGGCACGGCGTCGGCCGGTCGAGCGCTTCCTCGGGAAGGCCGCTGATGAGGTCGGCCATCCGGCGCGTGGCCGGTTCCAGGTCCACAGGGCTCATGAGCGGGCTCCTCGAGTTCGGAGTGGCGTCTTCTCTCGACAGACGAAGCGGCGGGGGAGAATTCATCGGCGCGCGTCGCTCGGCCAGGAGGTCTTGGCCGCCGCGCGAGGGTTACAGTCCGGTCGTGAAGCTCGGCGGACCCAGTCAGCGAGTGGAGACGACGTGACCCCGGAGACGCCGTATGACGCCTCCGAGGACCCGATCGTTCCGGAGCGCACCGACCACCCTCAGGGCATGATCCCTGCGCGAGACCGCCGCCGCACCAAGATGGAACGCGTTTCCATGCGGGTCCTGGCCACGGGCGGGATAATCGGGATCGCGGTAGCGCTGGGCGCGGTACTCGGCGCCAATGACGTCGCCGGATGGATCATCGGCCTCGTGGTCGGCCTCACTTCGGTAGTCCTCGCCGCCGTGCTGTGGTCGTCGCGGCAGCTCTGACCGCGCCTCAGAGGCAACGGTTGGGGACTACCTCGGCTCTGCCTGCCGTGTGGTCAACGCCCTGACGCGCTCCTCGGCCACCCGCAGGCGCTCGGCCTCGTCGGCCGCCGCCGCCTCGGCCTCCTTCGCCGCACTGGCGGCTTCGCTCGCGCTCTGAGTGGCCAGATCGGCCGGGCGCCGAGCCTCGTCGAGGGCCTGCTCGAGCTTGGTGACCTCGGCCGCAGCCTCGTCCGCCTGACGCTGCCGTCGCTCTGCTTCCTGAACCGCGGCGCGCGCCTCGGCCGCGAGGTGCTTGGCCAGCTCACGCGCCTCCGCCGCGTCGCGCTCGGCGTCATCGAGCTCGCTTCGGGTCGGCTCGGCGCTCTCGGGCGGTGGCGGGGCCTCGGGCTGGGGGGCGGCGACGGCGACGTCGAGCTCACCGAAGCCGGACGGTGGCTCCAGCGCCGCGCTGAGCCGGCCCTCAAGGACGGCGCCGGCAGACTGGGGGTCCAGGGACGCGGCTTCGAGAGTGGCGGCGACCTCCTGACGGTGGGTGTCCGCTCCGGCTCCCCGATCGGCCAGCAACGCGACCGCGGAGTCTGCGAGCGTGGCGATCGCATCGCGACGAGCCCGGGCCGCTTCCCGGAGCAGATCGGCGGCCGCCCCGGCGAGAGCCTGGGCCTGGGCGTTTCGCAGCTGCTCACCCAGCCGTACCAACGCTTCGAGCGGGGCTCTTTCACGGCGAGACAACTGATTGACGGCCCAGGCCGCCGGGGTGGGGCGGCGGAGCTTGGCCACCGCCGCGGCCAACTCCCGGTCACCGGCCTCTCGCAGCCGGCGAACCAAGTCGTTCCGCTTCGCCACGAAGTCGGCGGGGTCGACGTCATAGAGCTCGTCGGTCACATCGGGCAAGGC
>JBHENM010000507.1:0-10931 GCA_046262035.1 Acidimicrobiales bacterium
GGCGGCCACGACGGCGTCGACCGGTACCGCGGGGGGCTCTCGCCTTCGCCGCCGCCGCCGTCGGCGCCACCCTCACCGGTTCCCGCCGCCGGGCTGTCGAGCGGCTCCGTGACCGTCTCCCAGACGGCGATCGTCTCCTCGCCCGAACCGTTGGCGGCCTCGGTGGCCACGGCCACGGACTCCGCTTCGGCGGTAGCCGGCTCGGGCTCGTTCTCGGCCGACCACTCGAGCCAGCCATCGTCGGTGGAGGGGGAGCCGGCTTCGACGACCGCGTTCCAGTCCCGCTCGGACGGCGTGTCGGCCTGCCCTCCGGTGTCGGAACCGCTCTTCTCGGCCCGTTCCGCCTTGCGCCGGCGCCGACCCCGCCGGCGGCGGTCTCGGGGTGGCTCATCCAACTCGGCGACCTCGGTGGAAACCAGGTCGAGGTCGTCGGAACCGGATTCGACCGCGGGCTCGGCCTGCCGGTCCTTCCTCAACCCGTCCTCCCGGAGGCGCGGCGCGGCACGCGACGTTCGGGCATGGGTGGCAACGCTACTTCGCCGTCGGGCGGGAGGGTGACCCCCTGGGTCGTCGGGAAGTGGGCGAGGCACCGGTAGATTGGTCGGTGATGGCCGAGGAGCCGTCGACCGCGGCAGCCTTCGGGCCCAACGCCTGGCTGGTCGACGAGATGTACGAGCGTTACCGGGCCGATGCGTCGTCCGTGGCCGAAAGCTGGCGGGACTTCTTCGTCGGCTACCGCCCGGACGGGCAGACGGTCGGCGAGCAGGCGGCCGCTCCGACTCCTCCTCCTCCTCCTCCGGCCGCTGCGCCGCGGCCCGATCGCGACGCCGCGGGCGACGGCGGCCGCGACAGTGGCGACAGCGACGGAGGGCAGCCCCTGCGGGGCGCGGCCGCCCGACTGGCGGCCAACATGGAGGCGAGCCTGGCCGTCCCCACCGCCACCAGCACGCGCGTCATCCCGGGCCGCCTGCTGGAAGTCAACCGCAAGGTGGTCAACGGGTACCTGAGCCGCACGGGCGGGGGCAAAGTCAGCTTCACCCACCTCATCGGTTACGCCGCGGTGCGGGCCATGGCCGCCGTACCTGCCATGAATTCGGCCTTCGTGCGCGACGGCAACCAGGCCCAGGTGGTCCGCCACCCCCACATCGGGCTCGGCCTGGCGGTGGACGTTCCCAAGGCCGACGGTTCCCGCACCCTGCTGGTGCCGTGCATCCGTGACGCCGACACCTTGGACTTCCGTGCCTTCCACGCCGCCTACGAAGAGGTGATCCGCCGGGTGCGCACGGGCAAGGTCACTCCCGACGACTTCGCGGGCGTGACCATGACCCTCACCAACCCGGGCACGCTCGGCACCGTCCAGTCCGTGCCCCGCTTGATGCCGGGGCAGGGCGTGATCGTGGGCGTGGGCGTGCTCGAGTACCCGGCGGAGTTCCAGGGGGCCGACCCGCGGGTGCTGGCCGACCTGGGGGTGTCGAAGGTCATCACCCTTACGTCGACCTACGACCACCGCATCATCCAGGGCGCCGAGTCGGGCCTGTACCTCAAGCGCATCCACGAGCTGCTGCTGGGGGCCGACGACTTCTACGGCGACGTGTTCCGCTCGGTGAACGTCCCCTACGAGCCGGTGCGGTGGCGGCCGGACGTCAACCCCAACAGCGACCGCAACGAGGTCGCTCGGGCCAAGCAGGTCCACGTCCAGACCCTGATCAACATGTACCGGGTCCGCGGCCATCTCATCGCCGACCTCGACCCGCTGGGCCTCAAGGAGCCCCGTACCCACCCCGAGCTCGACCCGATCACGTACGGCCTGACCATCTGGGACCTCGAGCGCGAGTTCTTCACCGACGGTCTGGCGGGCAAGGACTGGATGCGGTTGGGCGACATCCTGGGCGTGCTGCGCGACGCCTACTGCCGTCGGGTCGGCGTGGAGTACATGCACATCCAGGAGCCCGACCAGAAGCGGTGGGTGCAGGAGCAGGTGGAGGGCGTCCGCACGACGCTGGAGCCGGCCGAGCAGGCCCACGTCCTGGACAGGCTGAACGCAGCGGAGGCCTTCGAACGCTTCCTCCACACCAAGTACGTGGGTCACAAGCGGTTCGGTCTGGAGGGGGCCGAGAGCGCCATCTGCCTCATCGACGAGCTGCTCGACTGCGCCGCCCGCAGCGGGATCCACGAGGCCGTGCTGGGCATGGCCCACAGGGGACGCCTCAACGTGCTGGTCAACATCGTGGGCAAGTCGCTGCGCCAAATCTTCCGGGAGTTCGAGGGCGACCTCGACCCCGCCACCACCCAGGGGTCGGGCGACGTGAAGTACCACGTCGGCGCGGCGGGGAAGTTCGTGGGCCGGTCGGGGATCTCGCTTCCCGTCGCTCTCGCCTCCAACCCGTCCCACCTGGAAGCGGTCGACCCGGTGGTGGAAGGGATGGTGCGGGCCAAGCAGGACCTCATCGACGACCCTGAGGCCTTCTCCGTGCTGCCGCTGGTGATCCACGGGGACGCCGCCTTCGCCGGCCAGGGCGTGGTGGCCGAGACCCTCAACCTCTCCGCCCTGCGCGGCTACCGGGTGGGGGGGACCGTCCACCTCGTCATCAACAACCAGCTGGGTTTCACCACCGCGCCGGCCGAGGCCCGGTCGTCGGTGTACCCGACAGACGTGGCCAAGATGGTCCAGGCGCCCATCTTCCACGTGAACGGGGACGACCCCGAGGCCTGCCTGCGGGTGGCGCGCCTGGCCTTCGGGTTCCGGGAGGCGTTCCACAAGGACGTCGTCATCGACATGGTGTGTTACCGGCTCCACGGTCACAACGAGGGCGACGACCCGTCCTACACCCAGCCCCTCATGTACAAGCGCATCGAGGCCCACCGGTCCGTCCGCAAGCTGTACACGGAGACCCTCGTACGCCGCGGCGACCTCACCATGGACGAGGCCGAGCGGGCCCTCGACGACTTCCTGGGCAAGATGCAGCAGTCGTTCGAGGAGACCCGCCAGTCGAGCCCTCCTCAGCCCGTGGTCGTGCGCAAGCCGGCGGGGGAGGGCGGTACCGACGCCCCCGACCCGGGCGCCCACGTGGCCGTGCCCACGGGTGTCGAGCAGGCGGTGCTCGACCGGGTGGTCGACTCACTGCACGAGACGCCGGCCGGCTTCAGCGTCCACCCCAAGCTGGCCCGCCAGCTCGCCGGCCGCCTGCACGCCTATTCCGGCGGAGAGGTCGACTGGTCGCTGGCCGAGTCCCTGGCCTTCGGCTCGCTCCTCCTGGAGGGCACCGACGTTCGCCTCAGCGGCCAGGACACCCGCCGGGGCACGTTCTCCCAGCGCCACTCGGTCCTGGTCGACTACGAGACGGGCGCAGAGTGGGTGCCGCTGGCCCAGCTCGACTCGGCGCAGGGCAAGTTCTGGGTGTACGACTCCATGCTCTCGGAGTACGCCGCCGTGGGCTTCGAGTACGGGTACTCCGTCGTGCACCGGGAGGCCCTGGTGGCGTGGGAGGCGCAGTTCGGAGACTTCGTCAACGGCGCCCAGGTGGTAATCGACCAGTTCCTCACGGCCGCCGAGGACAAGTGGGGACAGTCGTCGGGGCTCGTCCTGCTCCTGCCCCATGGGTACGAGGGACAGGGCCCCGAACACTCATCGGCGCGAGTGGAGCGCTTCCTCACCCTGTGCGCCGAGGACAACATCCAGGTGGTCAACCCGACGACCGCGGGCCAGTACTTCCACGTGCTCCGCCGCCAGGTGCGCAGGGCGGGCCGCAAACCGCTGGTGGTGCTCACCCCGAAGTCCCTGCTGCGAGCCCGCCACGCCCGCTCGCCGGTCGACGACCTGACGTCCGGGGCCTTCTCAGAGGTGCTGCCCGATGCCGGGTTCAGGGGCGACCCCGCCGACGTGCGCCGCGTGGTGCTGACATCGGGCAAGGTGGCCTACGACGCCATGGTCGCCCGTGACGAGAGGGGCCTACCCGTGCCCGTGGTCCGGGTCGAGCAGCTCTACCCGTGGCCCGAGGCCGCCGTCCTCTCCGCCCTCGCCGGCTACCCCTCGGCCACCGAGGTGGTGTGGTTGCAGGAGGAGCCGGAGAACATGGGGCCGTGGCCTTTCGTCCACCTGCGCCTGCACCGCATCCTGCGTGACCGGCTCAACCTCCGCCATGTGAGCCGCAGCCCGTCGGCCAGCCCGGCGACGGGCAGCCAGACCGTCCACGCCGAGGAGCAGGCCGCCCTTCTCGAGAGCGCTTTCTCCGCGCTGTAACCGGCGCTCCCCGCACCGGGCGGGCTGGCCTATCCCACGGCCAGGGCGACGAGCACGGCGACCAGGTTGAAGAAGGCGTGGGCCGCCACCGAGGTTCCCACCCGACGCCACCAGGCGGTGATCCCGAACACCACCCCGGCGGCGGCGATGACCGCCACCACCGAGAAGTTGGCCAGCCCCAGCAGGGGGCTGTAGTGGGCCAGGCCGAAGAGCAGGCCCTGGATGGCGATGGCCGCCGCCACCCCCACCGCGGTCGTGAGAGAACGCTGGAGCAGGCCCCGGAAGAACAGCTCCTCAACCAGAGGAGCGCCGATCACGGCGACTACGGCGAACACCATGAAACCGGGAAGGCTGTCGCGCACTTCCCCGTAGACGCCCTGGTTGGAGCCCAGCAGGTCTTCGGACCCGAACAGGAATGGGATCAGGACGATCACCCCCGCCACCCGGGCGACCAGCGACATCAGCAGGCCCCACGAGAAGTCCGCCCCCCTGAGGGTCAGCCCGTAGTCCCGGGCAATGTTGCCCGACCCGTACCGGCGGCTGACCAGCCAGCACGACCCCAGGAGCCCGGTCCACAGCCCGAGCAGGTTCAGGATGAGCACCAGGACCTCGGGGAGATCGAGGAGCTCTCCCACCACGGCGAGGACGATCCCGGCGACGATGCCGACCACGAACCCACCGAGGGCGTAGAACGTGGCGCGGCCTGGCAGGACCGGCCGGTCGTCGGGGGGACCGGTGACGGCCACCGTGGGCGGCCACGGCATGGGCCGCTCGGTCACCTGGCCGGCGATCACCACGCCCGGCGTCCAGGCCGCCCCGTTCCAGTACCGCAACTCGCCGACCCCGGACGGGTCGGGGTACCAGGCGGGAGGTGGGACCGCAGGCGTGCTGACGCCGGCCCAGCTCATGAGCGGTAGATGAACCCGTCGTCGACGGCGTTGAGCACGGCGATGCCCAGGGCGATCCCGACCACGATGGCGACGAGCGAGCCGATCCCCACCCACAACCCGAAGCGGTCACCCTTGGAGTTGCCGATGAAGCCGAAGACGGCGCCCAGCGTTCCCAAGATGATGGGCACGAAGATGATGGCGAGAATCCCGCACACCAGCCCGGCGATGGTCCAGGGCCGGCCTGGCGAGGCGGCCTGGGGAGGCGGGTAGCCGGGGGGGTAGGTGGGGGGCGGGTAGCCGGGTGGGGCGTACTCCGGAGGCGGGTACCCGGACGGCTGGTACCCCGACGGCGGCGGCGGAGCGTAGGGCCGCGGCCCGCCCTCAGGAGCGGAAGGGGCGTCCCAAGCCGGTGCTGCCGCCTGGGTCGGCGGGGGGGCGTACGCCGGCTGGGCCGGTGGGGGCGACTCGACGCGAGCCTGGGCGGGCTGACGATCTTCTGCTTGCCAGTCCTCGGGCGGCGTCTCGAACAGTCGCCGGGGCCGAGGGGCGGGACGGGTTGCCTTCGACCACTCCGGCGTCCGTGCCGGCGGGGGCGCCGCCACAGTGGGGGCGCGCCGGGCCACCGGGGCTCGCTTGGCGGTTGTCGCCGGCCTGGACGTGCTCGTCGCCTTCGTGGCCTTGGATGTCCTCGATGCCGATGTGCCCTTGGTCGCCTTGGCCGCCTTGGCCGCTTTGTTCACTGTCGTCCCGGCCTTCGTGGTTTTGGTCGCTTTGGCCGCCTTGGTCGGACGGGTCGGTCCGGTCGCCTTGGCCGCCGGCGTCCGGCTGCGGGCGGCGCGAGCCGGCCGATCCCCGCCTGGGTGTTCGGAGGTACTCACGTGTCGCCGCCTTCCTATTGCTTCGCTCCCGGGTCGGAAGGTCCGGCCCGTGGATCGACCGGCAAAACTCGGCCCCAAGGGGCTCCGATGAGCCAGATTCCAACCCCGGGTCGTGTTGGATGGTTGACTGAACGGGAACATGGCTTCCCAGTACGTCGTCGTCGACGGCTCCAACATCGCCACCGAAGGGCGATCCATCCCCAGTCTCGCCCAACTGGACGAGGCCGTCCGCGCCTTCATGGACGAACGGCCCGGCGACCAGGTGATCGTGGTGGTGGACGCCTCCTTCGGCTACCGGATCGACGAGTCGGAACGGCCCGAGTACGAGCAGGCCGAGGCGGCAGGAGAGATCGTCTCCCCCCCGGCGGGGGCCGTGGGCCGCGGTGACGGCTTCTTGCTCCGGATCGCCGATCGTGTCGACGCCGCCGTCCTCTCCAACGATTCCTTCCAGGAGTTCCACGGGGAGTACGGCTGGCTGTTCGACTCGGGACGCCTCATCGGCGGGAAGCCGGTGCCGGGCGTGGGGTGGATCTTCACCCTGCGGACTCCAGTCCGGGGCCCACGGAGCCGGGAGGCGACGAGAGCGGCCGACAAGGCCAAGAAGGCCGAGGTCAAGCGGGCCCGGGTGGCCGAGGGACCGGTGGCCAAGGCCATCGCCGAAGCCACGGCCGAGGTCATCGACCCCGACGAGGAGACGGACCCCACCAAGGCCGCCGCCCGCCGGGTGCGGCGCCGGAGGGCCAAGCCCGCGGGGTCGGTCAACGACCCGCTGCCCTTCATCGAGTTCATCGCCGAGCACCCCCTGGGCACGGAGGTCGAGGGCGAGGTCAACGAGTTCACGTCCCACGGGGCCTTCGTCAGGGCCGGCGGGGCCCGGTGCTACGTCCCCATGGTCGCCCTCGGTGACCCGCCGCCCCGGAGCGCCAAGGAGGTCCTGGGCAAGGGGGAAGTCCGCACCTTCGTGGTGCAGGCGCTCGACCCCCCACGCCGCGGCATCGAACTGGCCCTCCCCGGCGCAGTGCGAGTGGCGGGCACGCCCACGGAGGAGACAGTCGAGGCCGACATCGGTGTCGGACGGCGCAAGCGGGCCCCCAGGCCGTCGGAGAGGGAGCCCGAGGAGGCGCCGGCCGAGGAGGAAATGCCCGTGGCGCGCGAGCCCGAGCCGGAGCCGGACGACTTCGCGGGAGTGACGACGGTGGACCCCTCCGGCCCTCCTCCGCCCCCCGCACGAAGGAGCCGGAAGCGGTCGGCGGCGGCGGCGCTGCCTTCATCATCCGAGCCGGTTGGAGACCTGGCCGCCGAGGTCGTGGCCCCTCCAGCCATCCTCCCCCCAGCCCGGCGGAGAGAATCCCGCAAGAAGGCAGCCGAGCCGGTGACGGCCGAGCCGGAGCCCATGCCCGCCGAGCCGGAGCCGGAGCCGGCGCCTGCCCGCCGGACCTCGCGTCGCCGTGCGACCAGCGCGGCCACGCCCGCCCCCCCGTCCGAGGGGCCCGAGTGGGCTCAGCCGGCAGTCACCGAGACCGTGCCCCCGAAGCGCGCGTCCCGCAAGCGGGCGGCAGCGACGGTCAGCGCGCCAGGCGAGGCCGAGCCCCAGCTTCCGGAGCCGGTCGCCGGCCCCCGCCGCAGCCCCACTCGGGCGGCGGCGCGCATGGCCGCCCCCCGTATGCCGGTCTCCGAAGCCGAGTCCGAGCAGCCTCCGCCTCCACGGCGGACGCGGGCCCGGAAGGCCGCTTCATCGGCGCCGGCGGCCAAGGCGGCGAAGGCGGCTAAGGCGGCTAAGGCGGCCGAGCCCACCGAACCGGCCGAGCCTCCGGCCCCGGCGAAGAAGGCGACGAGGAAGCGGGCGCCCGCGGCCCGGAAGTCCTCGGGCTGAGCGCTCCGTGCGCATCGCCACCTGGAACGTCAACTCGCTGAAGGCCCGGATGCCTCGGGTGGAGGACTGGCTGGGCTATGCCCGCCCCGACGTCCTGTGCATGCAGGAGACCAAGCTCGCCGACAGCGCTTTTCCGGCCATGGCTTTCCAGGCCCTGGGCTACGAGTCGGCCTACTGCGGGCAGGGGCAGTGGAACGGGGTCGCCATTCTGAGCCGGGTCGGCCTCGAGGACGTCGTCGTCGGCTTCACCGACCGCCAGGAGGACGAGGTCGTAGAGGCCAGGCTGGTGTGGGCCACCTGCGGAGGAGTGCGGGTCGGCAGTGTGTACGTCCCCAACGGCCGCTCGGTGGGCAGCGAGCACTACGACGCCAAGCTCGAGTGGCTCGAGCGGCTGCGCCGCCACATCGAGACCGCCTTCGACCCGAGCGAGCCGATGGTCGTGTGCGGGGACTTCAACGTCGCTCCCGAGGACCGCGACGTGTGGGATCCCACCAAGCTCCACGGCGGAACCCACGTCAGCCCTCCAGAACGAGAGGCGGTCGAAGCCCTGGTCGGGTGGGGCCTGGTTGACGTGTTCCGCCTCCTCCGCCCCGAGCCGTCGATCTACTCCTGGTGGGACTACCGGGCGGGCGACTTCCACCAGGGCCGCGGCCTTCGGATCGACCTCGCGCTGGCCACCAAGCCCCTGGCCGAGCGGGCCCGGTTCACCCTCATCGACCGCTTCGCCCGCAAGGGCAAGCTGCCGTCGGATCACGCCCCGCTGCTGGTGGACTTCGACCTCGAGCCCTGACGAGGCCCGCTGCGGCGTCCGATCAGGCCGTCAGGCCGTCAGGCCGTCAGGTGGGTGCGGAGCTTGGCCAGCCCCCCGGCGAGGGCCTCGCGCACCTCAGCCCGGGTGATCCCCAGGTCGGTGTGCAGCTCCTTCATCGACCGGGGCGGGGAGCCATCTAGGCCGTAGTGGGCGGTCACCACCTGGCGCTCCAACGGTTCGAGGTCGTCGAAGAGGTGGGGAGGAGCTGCCTTGAGCAGGAGTGCGTCGTCGTCGATCTCGCCGTCGAGATCGATCGGGTCGGCGGCGGAGTCCGGATAGGGCCAGCCGTCGTCGTTGGGCCAGAGGTACGTGCTCATGACCCCGTTCTCGCGCCCCAGGACGCCGGCGTCAACCTTTCCCTGCGACAAGCAACAGCACGGCGTCCCCGTAGCGCTCGACTTTCACGGGGCCGACACCGGGCAGGGCCAGGAGCGCAGCCCGGTTCCGGGGCTTGGCCTCGGCCACCGCGGCCAGGGTGGTGTCGTGGAAGACCACGTAGGCGGGGACGCCTGAGGCGCGGGCGGTGGCCGCCCGCCAGGACTTCAGCGCCTCTAGCATCCGAGGGTCGGCGTGGCTGCCCAGCTTGGGGGGCCCCGACTTGGCCGCCTTCACCTTGGCTCGACCCTGGGCCAGGTGCTCCCGCCAGTCCGGGGCGGGCCGGCCCTCGGCCAGGGCCTGGACCACCGCCTCGATGCGGTCGAGGTAGGGCGACGGCCATCGGCTCAGGGTGCGAGCGCCGAACGAGCGCTTCTCGGCCCACGAGCAGTGAAGCTCCCGACGGGCGCGGGTGAGGGCGACGTAGAGCAGCCGCCGCTCTTCGGCCCGGGCTTCGGGCGATTCGGCGTGCCCGATGGGCATGAGGCCCTGCTCGAGACCGGCCAGGTAGACGACGGGCCACTCCAGGCCCTTGGCAGCGTGCAGGGTGGCCAACTCGACGGCATCGCTTCCGGTGTCGGGGTCGTCGCCCCGCAGGGTGGTCACCAACCACGCCAGGAACCCGGCCACGTTGGCGTCGGGCTCGGCGGCCAAGTGCTCGCGTGCGAGCCGGGCGAGGCTGTCGAGATGCTGAGCCCGCTCCGAAGCGGCCGTGTCGGGGGAAGCCGGGGTGGGAGCGGCGCCAAGCTGGGTCGCCTCCCTGGCCATGGCCAGGAGGTCGGGCAGGGCGGCCGACAGCTCGCTGGCGGGCGAGAGGCGGCGCATCTGCCCGAGCGCATCCCGGACGTCGGGGTGGTTGAGGAATCGGGTGGAGCCCCGGACCCGAAACGGGACCCCGGTCGCCCGCAGCGCCTCCTCGAACAGGACGAGCTGGGCATTGGTACGGGTGAGGATGGCCGTGTGCGACCACGGCTGCCCGGACGCGTGGCCCCGTCGCACGGCCCGGGCCACACCCACGGCCTCCTCCCGGTCAGTGGGAAAGGAGGCGACCGTGGGCAGTGGCCCGTCTGGCTCGTGCGCCCGCAGCCGGTGGTGCCCACCGATGACAGCGTTGGCAACGGCGAGCACCTGAGGTGAGGAGCGGTAGTTGTCGTCGAGGTGGACGACGGCAGCAGTGGGAAAGCGACGGGGGAACCCGGTGAGAAAGGTGGGGTCGGCCCCGTTCCAGGCGTAGATGGCCTGGTTGGGGTCGCCCACGACGCACAGGCTGCTTCGGTCGCCACGCCACGCCTCGAGGAGGCGGAACTGGGCGGGGTTGACGTCCTGGAACTCGTCGACGAACAGGTGCCGGAACCGCCAGCGCTGGGTGGCGGCGAACTCGGTGTCCGTCTCCAGCGCTCGGGCGCAGAGGAGCAGGAGGTCGTCGAAGTCGACCAGCCCCCGCTTGCGCTTCTCGTGCTCGTAGCGCTCGTACAACCCGGCGATCACGCCCAGGGGCAGAGGGGGCCGGCGGTCGGCGTCGTCCGCTTCGGCCTCGTAGCGAGACGGTGTCACCATGCGGGCCTTGGCCCACTCGATCTCGCTGGCCACATCTGCGGGCTGCACCCACGGGGCGGGCCGGGTGTTGGGGCCGGGGATCGGCCGCCGGGGTAGCAGAGGAGCCAGCAGCCGTACCTTGCGCTCGAGGAGAGCCGGAGGCCGTTCGTTGCGATCGTTCCAGTGCCGACGCAGCTGACCGTAGGCGAGCCCGTGGAACGTTCCCGCGGCCACGTGCTCCCGCACACCCAGGGCGCCCAACCGGGCACCCAGCTCGCCCGCAGCCCGGCGGGTGAAGGTGAGGGCCAGCACGTGGCGGGGGTCGATC
>JBHENM010000508.1:0-4595 GCA_046262035.1 Acidimicrobiales bacterium
CTCCCCGAGCCCGAGTACCACTGGGCCCACCTCCCCGGGGCGCGCAGCGTGCCGTTGAAGCAGTTCGACGACACCACGACGGCGGATCTCGACCGGGGTCGGCCGGTGGTCGTCTACTGCAACGACTTCCAGTGAGACATGAGCCCCCGGGCCGCGTGGCGGCTCGTTCAGCTCGGCTTCGCACCCGTCTACGACTACGCCGGCGGCAAGATGGACTGGCTCTCCTACGGTCTTGCCCACGAGGGCTCCGCCCTGCTCGCCGGCGATCTCGTCGACCGCTCGGTTCCGACCTGTGGCCTGGATGCGCCCTTGGCCGAAGCGCGACGCCGCGCCCAGGAGGGCGGGCATGGGCTGTGCGTGGCGGTAACCGGCGGCGACGTGGTGATGGGCCTCCTGCGGGGCGGCGCCCTCGACGGGCCCGATGAGCGCCCGGTATCACAGGCGATGTCGTTCGGCGTCAGCACCGTGCGCCCGAGCGAGGACGCCGGCGCCCTCGTCCAGCGCATGGCGCGGGCGAACGTGGAGGCGCTGGTCGTCACGTCCCCCGACGCTCGCCTCCTCGGCCTGTTCGACAGACGCATGGCCGAGGAGGCTCTCCGGCGGCGGGACAACTGACAGGCCGGGAACCCTCCCTGTCGCCCGACGGGACTCCTCGAGCGGCGCCGGTCCTGGCGTCCTCAGGCGATCGCCCGCGCCCCAGCCGGCACCGTGGCGGCGTCGCGCCGCCCGGAGACAACCCGGGCCGGCGGGACGAGAAGGGCCAGGGCCAGGAGCGCGCCGAACACGACGTGGACGACGAGCTCGAAGGGCTGGTTGGCCATCTCGAAGGTCGTGAACAACGCCGGGGAGAGAACCTTGAAGTTCACGAGGTACAGGGCCGCTCCAAAGGCCACTCCGGCGGCGGCGATGGCACCGGCCGACCGCAGCCGGGACGCCAGGGCGGCGAAGACCACGCCGAAGGCGGCCGAGAGCACGGCATGAACGGCCAAGCCGACCCCGATGCTGGCGGTGCCCGCCATCATCGCCTCGTCGCCCTTGACGATGGTCGACATCATGAGCAGCGGCCCCTTGGCCGGGTCCCCCACGCTGGTGGCGAACCACATGTTCAGGGCTAAGAACGCGCCGCCGGCCACGATGCCGCCCACTACACCACGGGTCACGATCCCGCCCCAGCTCTCACGCAGCACTGGTTGGTCGACCACCACGGGTCATCTCCTTTCGACGTTGCCTCCGCCGGAGGCCGGATGTGGACGGAGAAGGAACCCGGTCGGTGGTGACGTCCATTCCATCGGCTGACAAACGACGCCCTCGCCCGAGGGATCCGCCGAGCGCTGCGGGTGCGACCGGCGACTGCTGAAGCGGCGTGAGCAGGCCATCAGCCGAGCCGCATCCGACCGACGCCGAGAACCAACAGCGCGCCGCGACACGGCGCCCAAGGCGCCTGGCCGTCGAATAGTCGACGCTCGCTGTTCGTCACCCCCAGCGGCCACGCGCCTCGGCTGAACTCACCCTGACGTCAGCGCGGCCCTGGGCGGCGCTCCCCCCTGCCCGGCCGTCGTCGTGCGTGTCACCCGCACCGCGGCGGCCACAAACGCGCCGTCCTGCACCAGCACGCCCCACCACAACGGCTGGCCCAGGTGCACGCCGAAGCAGCCGCAGTTCGCCAGCACCACGCCCCGGGCGAAGGCTTGAGCGGCCAGGAGGCTCCAGGCGACGGCGACAGCCACGGCAAGGGGCGCGCTCCGGGCCGCGGCGCGTCCGCCCCGCAGCAACCCCAGGCCGGCCGTCAGCTCGGCGGCGGACAGGGCCAGGGCGGCGGGCAACGTGACGGGACCCCGGAGGACGTCATAGGTCGACAGGATCTCCGAGAACCCCTTCAGGTCGCTCAGCTGGCCCCCGGCCATGGCCACGAGCAGGATCGCCAGCCACCACCGTGCCAGACCCACGGCGGCGAAACCCGCTCACACGGCCCCGCATTCCGCCGTCGCCCCGGCGGGGCTCGGGCACCGCTCCGCACAGGAGTCGAAATCTCCCTCCTGGCCCCTCGGGTGCGAGGCCCCGACGCCACCGCGGTCCCGGACCGTGGACGTGCAGGACGTCGCCTTCACCCGCAGGCGCAGCCCACCGGTCATCGACCTCCCGACGACGACGTCGCTCGACACCGCTGCATGGTCGTCGGCGCCAGGAGCTTCGTGCTCCGACAGAAGGGCCCACCCTGGCGGGCGCGGAGGGAATGGGCCGCCGGGCCGAGCGGGTTTCCACCTCGTGGATCCGGATCCCGACTCCGCCACGCCGGTCGAACCCCCGGGCGCGACCAGCCGGGCGCTGGGGAGGAGGCGAGCGTTGGGCCTCGCCGTCGTCAGCGTGGTGGTGGGGGCGCTGGTCGCCTTCGTCTTCATCGGTGGTGCCGAAGAGGACTCCAGCACCCGGGGAAGGTCGCCTGGCGTCATGGCGGCAGAGCTGGAGAGCTTCGACGGCGAGGCCTTCACCCTCGGGCGCTACCGAGGACGGCCTCTGGTCGTGAACTTCTTCGCCTCCTGGTGCGGGCCGTGCGCCCGGGAGATGCCCGCCTTCGCCCGTGTCCACCAGGCTCTGGGGCACGAGGTGGCCTTCGTGGGCGTCAACCTGCAGGACAGTCCCCAGGCCGCCCTCGAGCTCGCCCGGCGCACCGGGGTGGGCTACGACCTGGGCCGCGACGACGGCACGCTCTTCCAGGCAGTGGCGGGGGTGGCCATGCCCACGACCGCCTTCATCACCGCTGAGGGCGTGGTGGCCGCGGTGCACAGCGGCGAGCTGTCGGCGCAGGGGCTGGAGGACGCCGTGCGCCGGCTGCTGCTGAGGTCGTGATCGACGCCCCGCTGGCCTTGGCCTTCACCGCCGGGCTGGTGGCCACGGTCAACCCCTGCGGGTTCGTCATGCTGCCGGCCTACCTGTCCTGGTTCATCGGCACCGACGGCGACAGCGAGCGCGCCGACGCGGTCGCCCGTGTGGGCCGGGCCTTGGCCGTGTCCAGCGTCGTGAGCGCCACCTTTCTCGTGGTGTTCACCGTGACAGGACTGCTGTTCAGCGTCGGGGCCGTCGTCGTCGTCGAGGTGATCCCCTGGCTTGCCCTGGCGGTGGGCGGCGGTGTGGTGGCGCTGGGGGTTGCCATGTGGCGCGGCTGGAAGCCGGCGGTCGCTCTGCCCCAGCCCTCGTTGGGCGTGCGGAGCAGGGGCGCCGGCGGGGCGATGCTCTTCGGCGTCTCCTACGCCGTGGCTTCGCTGTCCTGCACGCTCCCTGTCTTTTTGGCCGTGGTCGCCGGGACGGTGACGAGCCGCGATGTGGCCTCGGGCGTCGCCACGTACGTGGCGTACGGCGCGGGGATGAGCCTCGTGCTGGTCGCCGTGGCGGTGGCGGTCGCTGCGGCCCGCACCGCGTTCGTGACCCGGCTCCGAATGGCCTCGCGGCGCATCGACCGCGCTGCGGCGATGCTCCTGGTCGTCGCCGGCCTCTACGTGATGGGCTACTGGGCCTTCACCCTGGCCGTCCCGCCAGGCTCCGACGGGCCTGGGTGGGCACGGCTGGCCGAGGTACCGGTGCGTGCCGTCGAGCGAGTCTCGTCGTGGTCGGTCAACGCCGTCGAGCCGAGCGCGCCACTGATCGCACTGGTGCTCTCGGCGACGGTTGGGGCCGCCGGGTTGGCGATCGCCCGCGCCCGGTCGGTGCGAGCCAGAACCGGGGCCCGCAGCGAGCGGGCCTGTTCGGCCGCGGCTGGTCACACGGACCGGTAGCGCCACTGGCGAGGGCGGGCGGGCTGCGCCTCAACCGCCTGCCGCCCTCGGGGGTGAGCGCCGGCGGAGCCACTCGTTGGGCTCCGGGGCCTCGGTCGCCGCTCCCCCACTCCCGAACTCGGCGCCTCAGGCCTGGCCGTGGGGAAAACTCACCAGGCCGAGGAGCTCGATCAGCTCCCGCGCCGCTTCCCGCCGGCCCCGGCCGACGGGCAGCCCGACGGCATCCACGACGCGGTTCATGATCTCGAAGTTGGCAGCCACCGCGGCGGCGTCGAACGCGCTCGGTGCGCCGACCGCGGCGGCGACCGCCTCCAGGGGGGCACGATCGACCCGATTTGTGACCGCCGCCCGCCCCAGGGCGGCGAGCTCTCGACCGCCCGGCAGGCCGGGGTCGACGCGCTCGTCGACGATGCCGACGAGTTCGACGTGCCGGCCGGTCTCTTGGGCGCTCCACCTGAGCAGCTCTGCGTGGGCCCGCGTCAGTAGAAGCGCTGGTTGGCGTGCGACGTGGCGAGTCATGAACCCCGATGGTGGCGACGGACATTCCGTCGACTCGAGGAACGACGCGCTTGCCGATCTGAGCCGCCGGCCGTGGCGATCCGCGACAGCTCAGTGCAGCGTGCGCAGGGCCATCCAGCCGAGCGCCACCATGCCGACGCCGAGGACCAACAGGCGCGCCTCGACACTGCGCCGGACCATGACGAGAGCGGCGAGGAGGGCGATCGTCACCACGACGACCTGAGCGAGCGCGCCGGCGTCGGTGCGAGGGAGGAGGATGTCCATCACGCCGATCCTGCCTCCACCGACCGCCCATCCTGAGGGCTG
>JBHENM010000509.1:0-2399 GCA_046262035.1 Acidimicrobiales bacterium
CCCGAGCGCCTCACCACCGTCGGCACCCCGACGCGCTACCTGCTGACCGGCCTGATCTTCTGCGGGGTCTGCGACGGCCGCATGCAGGCGCGCCGGCGGGACGCCCGCACGAAGCGTTACGTCTGCGCCGGCCACCGCCCAGGCCACCAGCTCGGCATCCTCGCGAAGCCCGTCGACGACCTCGTATCGTAGCCGAGCGAGTGCTTGAGCGGCTCACGACCTCTGAGATTCGGGAGGCGTTGGTGGCGCAGTCCGGGTCGGCCGACAACGGCCCCCTCGGGCGAGCGCTCGCCGAGCTGGGATCAGCGCAGAGCCGGCTGCAGACCCTCGACGACGACTACTACGTCCGAGGGTCGCTGACCGTGCGCCGCTACCGCTCGATCAGGACCAGGCTGGAGAGGGAGGTCGAGCGGCTCCACAGCGTCGTCGACCGAGCGAGCAAGGAGCGGGTCATCCTTCATCCCGACCCCAGGCAGCTCTGGGCTGAGGCCGACTTCCGACAGCGCCGGGAGCTCCTGCGGCTGATCGTCGAGCGGGTTGACGTCATGCCTGCCCGCCGGGGAGCGCGCTTCGACCCCTCTCGTATCAGGCTCGAGATGCCCCTGCTCTCGGTGGCCGCTGCCGCACCAAGTGACGGCGGCACGCACAGGCATTCTTCCCACAAGGCAAGGATGTAGTACCGGAGCGTCTTGCGCCCCGAACGGCGTGCCGAAGTCGGGGATATGTCGCCTTATCCCCGCACCACCGGGGGTTCACCGGGCGTGGACCGATCTATCGGCCTCCCAAGGCGGCGGGGTCGCGCTGCTGGTCAGCCACACCGCGGCCAACACTCAGAATCGCGTCGAAGAAGAGACGGGGCCGGCCCCACAGGGAGTTCACGAAGATCGTGCCGACGCTCAGAGCCATCGCCACCATCGCCCAGACCGGATACACGAGGCCCGTTGTCGCAAGGGGAATGCCTATGCCGTTGAACAGGAACGCGAGCGTGACGTTCTGCTTGGTCTTCCGGTAGCTGTACCGGCTGATCTCGCGAGCCCGCAGGATCGAAGTCAGCCGGTTCCCGACGATGACGATGTCGGCGGACTCGATGGCGATGTCCGTGCCCGCGCCCATTGCCACCCCGACGTCGGCCTGCATCAGAGAAGGGGCGTCATTGATGCCGTCGCCAACCATGGCCACGCGGTCGTGATGCTGCAGTTCTCGGATCTCGTCGGCCTTCTCGTGCGGCAGCATGCCGGCGCGCACGTCGTCGATCCCCAGCTCGGTCGCGACCCGACCGGCGGCGCGTTGGTTGTCGCCGGTGACGAGCACGGGACGGATCCCCGCCCGTCTCATGGCCGACACCGCCTCGCCCGCGTCGGGCCGGAGACGGTCGTCAAACGCGATCGCACCCAGCAGTGCACCGGCACGGCTGGCGGTGATCACCGTCCGGCCGGCCTCCTCCAGACCGGCAATACGACGTTCGAGGGCGGAGAGGTCGACGCCTTCGCCTTGGAGGAAGCTCGGCCGTCCCACCAGCACGCGATCACCTCCAATGCGGGATAGCACGCCGCGGCCGGTTACCGAGTCAAAGTCCTCTACCGCCGGGATGTCGAGGCCTCGCTCCACCGCCGACGTCATCACGGCCTCGGCCAGAGGATGCTCCGATGACGACTCCGCCGCCGCGACGAGGGCCAGGACCTCGTCGGGGTCTCCGAGAGCCTCGATCTCCCGGACAGTAGGGCGTCCCTCGGTGAGCGTGCCTGTCTTGTCCAGAACCACGGTTCGAACCTGCCGGAAGGCCTGGAAGGCCTCGCCCGTGCGCATGATGATGCCCTCGTCGGCTGCCTCCCCGGCCCCGCGGACGATGGACAGAGGCGCAGCGATTCCCACCGCGCAGGGATAGCCCATCACCAGCACGCTCAGGGCGGCGAAGGTGGCGCGCTCGACGTCGGCCTCGCCGCCGATGATCCACGAGCCGACAGACCAGGCGAGAAACGATCCGGCCGAGAGCAGCAGGACCGTGGGCGCGTAGATGCGCAGGATGCGATCGACGAGGTGGAGGATTCCGGGCTTGAGGGCCCGGGCGTCCTCCACGTGGCGCACCACCTGGGCCAGGAAGCTCTCCTCGCCGATGGCCGTCACCCGCACCAGAAGCGTCCCCCTCCCGTTGATCGACCCGCCCATGACCCGGTCGCCAGCGGCTCGCTCGACGGGCACGGGCTCGCCGGTGACGAAGGACTGGTCGACGGCCGAGTGCCCGTCCCTGACCTCGCCATCCACGGGAAGCCGCTCGCCAGGGCGGATGCGGACCAGGTCGCCCACCACGACCGAGGCGATGGGGACCTCTTGCTCCATCCCGTCGCGTACGACCCGGGCGACGTCGGGCTGTAGCTCCAACAGACGCTTGATCGCCTGGG
>JBHENM010000510.1:0-1781 GCA_046262035.1 Acidimicrobiales bacterium
GCGGTAGCCCAGTGCTCGTACCGGGCGATGACGGTCGCAGGAGAAGGGAGGCCGTCCTCGGGGTGGGCCGCCCGATAGCGCGTGTAGTCCGTCTTGCTGACGGATCGACCGTCACGCCGGGCGGCATTTATCGCTCGGAGGATGGCCTCGTCATGGTGACGAAGACGGCGTTTCTTCCAGCCGCCGCTCACTCCCGCTCGACGACACCAATCCAGCCACTCGTCCCCGTCGTCCCCGAAGACATCCTCGGATGGCCATGCGCTCGGGTCGTCCTTGGCAGCCCGCCACTCGGAGTAGGCGATCCGGGTCAGCGGAGGCCGAAGGCTGGACAATGCCGCAGCGTCGATCTCGCGCGATGCCGTTCGCAGAGCGTCCAGCTTCTCATCCTCGCTCCATGGAGCAGGCCCGAGTCCGCCTGGGTACACGCCAGCGGTCCGACACACTTCGGCCCACGGCGCGCCGGCCCATCGAATCACCGTCTTGGCCGATGGGGACCCTTCCGGGCGGAGCTTGTCGTAGTCGAGCTGGGAGATGACCTTCAGCCCCGCCGATTGCGCGACCCTCCGCACCCAGCGGGGACCGTCCCGATCCTCGGTCGCTACCCGACTCACGGCGAGGACTCCCCAGGGCGAGCGTCGCTTCGGGGGTGAACCACGTGGCCATTTTGCCAGGAGGCCACGGCCGGCGGGCGACGTCGCCCCTATTCCGGGTCGGCTCCCCGGTCTGCGGCGAGGCACATCGGACGGGTGCACGCGGTCGGCTGATCTCAGGCCCCTGTGGGGATATGGACGGTGGTGGCCCACTCGGGGGTGCCGGTGGGGGCGTCGGCGGCGATCACCGCGCACACGAGGCGACAGCGGCCCCGAGCCGCGGGCCATGGCGTGTAGCCGTCGGTGAGCACCACCACGGCGTCGGGGATGGGGCGCAGGGCCTCGGCGGCGGTGATGCCCACCCGCATGTCGGTGCCGCCCCCGCCCTTGAGGACCACCCGGGAGGCGTCGCGCAGGGGGGTGACGGCCTGCACGGCGGCGTCGACGGCCAGCACCCGAAGCTGCTGGCCCCGCACCCCCACGCTCCGGGCGATGCCCTTGACCTCGGCCAGGGCGGCGTCGAGGTCGCCCTGGCCCATGGACCCCGACGTGTCCACCACCACGGCCACGGTGGGCACCGGGCGGCGCATGGCCGGGGTCAACACGCCCCGGACCCGGCGGCGGCCGGGGCGGTCGTAGGAGAAGTCCACCATGCCCCGCTTGAAGGCCACGGCGCGGCGTATGGCCCCGCCCAACACCTGACGCCAGGCCACGGTGGGACCGGCCAGCTCGGTGTCGGCCCAGCGCTGCCAGCCGCCAGGCACGCTGCCCCGGGACTTGGCCGCGTGGGACGCGACCTCCACCGCCACCTGGCGGCGCACCAGGTCGGCTTCGGCCGGGTCCAGCCCGGCGGTGGCCCCGTCGTCGCTGTCGCCGCCCAGCTCCCAGGCCCGGCGCGGCCCGCCCGCACCCGACCCGCAGGTGCCGTCGCCGCCCTCGCCCTGGCCGTCCTGACCAGCGCCGTCGCTGCCACCGCCGTCACCACCACCCACCGACGGCGGAGGGGCCGGGGGTGGGGGGATGGCCGCGTAGTACGTCTCGGCGAAGTCGCCCGCCTCACAGCCCAAAGACTCGGGGGTGACGCAGCCCGGGGGCAGGTCGGTGCCCGCCTCCAGCAGGTCGTCGTTGATCTCGGCGTCGGCCGCGTAGTTCCAGCGCCCGTGGTCGGCGGTCGCCACCCCCAGCGAGTCG
>JBHENM010000511.1:0-26379 GCA_046262035.1 Acidimicrobiales bacterium
GGGATGAGTCTCCCTGAGCCCCTAGGTCTCGTAGGACAGGAGATCGCCCGGATGGCAGGCGAGGGCCTTGCACAGCGCCGCCAGGGTGGAGAACCGGACGGCTCGGGCTCGGCCGTTCTTGAGTACCGACAGGTTGACGACAGTGATGTCGACCTGATCGGCGAGCTCGGTCAGGGTCATCCCCCGCCGTTCGAGAATCTCGTCGAGGTGCACGGCGATTCCCGATTCGGACAGTGACGCCACCCTCAGACCGTGCCCTCGACGTCAGCACGCAGGCGCGCGCCGTGAGCGAACACCTCGGCCAGCACGAACACACCGAGGCCAGCCACGGGGCCTGCGCCGGGGAGAGTGAAACTGCTTCCCATCTCGCCGACGGTCGAGGTGGAGGCCAGCCACTGGTCGCACGCTCGCGACGCCAGCGTCGCGATCGGCGCGCCGACCACGAGCAAGAAGCCGATGGCCCGTAGGCGGCGGACGTTGGCGGCGGTGAACGGATCTCCGTCTCGCACGGAGCGCAAGAGGAGGCGAAGCAACCAGAGCATGACGACGACCAGTGACACGGCGATGAGGTCGCGCCCCAGGGCGACGAAAACCTGGTTGGGGCGGGCGTCTTCGATGCGGACGGTTACGGGAACCGTCTCAGGCCGTTCCACCTCGGATGGAAGGGCGCTCACTTCGTCGGCTTCCACTTCCTGGTGGACGGCGAGGTCGCGGCCGCCGCGGATGGCGCCGTCAAGGGCGGAGCCCACGAGGAAGACACCGAAGACGATGCCGGCGACGAGGAACAAGGTGGCCGCGTTGGTCATGAAGATGGTGGCACGCGACGTCGGGATCTCGGCCACGGGGCCCTCCCCATCGTAGATCGATAATATCGAGTAACGATACTATCGATTGACGATACGTCAGGGGGGGGGAAGAGAAGCAGTGGGGGAGCGAGTGCGGCTGCGCCACCGAGCCCAGATCCAGACCACCAACGAGTGCTCGTGCCGCGGCGCGGGCCGCGGAAGTGAGGCGGAAGTGCGGTCGGGCCGGCGTCCTCTGGGCGCTGGCCCTAGTCGACTATCGGCCCCGCGTGAACCTCCAACCGGCGCCGGCAACCGCGAAGATAACGAAGAGGATCAGGAGCCAAATCAAGAATTCCATGTGTTCACTGTTCCCTTTTTATGTGGGTCGAAACGGGGATATCTAACGACTTTCTGTCATTTGCGAAACAGCCACCGATCCCCAGCCCAGCGGGCAGGCGAGGTTGGGGATCGGTGGCACCGCGCCTGCCTCGCGGGGGGCGGGCGGCACGGGAGCTTGGCGGTACACCTTTCGGGGATTCATCCGGCTTGCCGGCGGCGATCGGCGAGCCAGGCACGGCGTAGCCGCCGTCGCTGGTCCTCGGTGGTACCGCCCCATATTCCGGCTTCCTGATTGGTTTCGAGGGCGAACTGCAGGCAGGAGTCGGGGACGGGGCAGGTCTGGCAGATGGCTTTCGCCGCTTCGATTTGCTCGATCGCCACCCCCGTCCCACCGGCAGGGAAGAACAGGTCGGGGTTGGTGAGACGGCAACTGGCCCGCTCGCGCCAGTCCGCCTCGACTCCTGTCCCGAATCCGTTCTGCTGGCGGATCATCACGCGCCCCACCCCCTCAACGCCGAAATATCAACTGACGCTGCCGGGGTCCGGGGCAGGTAGGGCATGAATGCGCTCTACCGGACGATTGCCCCTATAGGGGCACTCATCCCACGATCATGAACGTATTCTCATTAGGGGCGACTGTCAACCAGGCGGTTCCGCTAATGCGGGGGTAGGTTCCACCTGCTAACCGTCGAAGGAGAAAGCCGTTGTCCGAGTCCAAGGAGTTGCTGGGCGCCTACCTCAACGACCATCTCGCCGGTTCCTCCGCTGGCGCCGAGCTGGCGGAGACGATCCTGCAGGACAGCGAAGGGACGCCCCTGGGGTCGATGATGGCGACCCTCCTGACCGAGATCCAGGCCGACCGGACCACCCTCGTCGATCTCATGGACCGGCTCGGGATTGCCCGGAGCACGATGAAGCAGGCGGGAGCAGCGGCGGCGGAGAAGGTCGGCCGCCTGCGCTTTCATCCTCGGGTGACACGCAGCGAGGACCTCACGCTGCTGATGGAGATCGAGGTGCTGTCGGTCGGGATCGAGGGCAAGCGGCTGCTCTGGCAGGCCCTCAAGTCCATCGAGGGCACCGAGCCCGAGCTGGCGGCCACGGACCTGGGCGACCTCATCGACCGGGCCCTCCGGCAGCGCCAGGACCTGGAACCCTTCCGGGTGGCCATGGCCGGGACCGCCTTCGGGCGTAGCTGAAGCACCCGGAAGTACTCCGGCTGCCGTAGGCGAGGAACAGCCCGCCGTCCGATGACGGGCCGGTCGGGGGTGGCTTACCGTGAATCCGTGAGCCAAAGGACCGATCGGCGTGCCGATCAGGGCCGGACGCTCGACCTGAGCGTTGCGGCACGGGTGGCCGCCCTCCAGCTTGTCGGGACCTTCTTCGCCAGCCGTGGCCAGGTTGGGGAGAGGAAGGCGTTCGACGTCGTGGCCTTCCTCCTGCTGGCCGCCGGCCCCGCAGCCCTCGTCTGGCGCCGCCGCCGCCGGGACCTGGTCGTCTGGGCCGTCGTGGTGACGACGGTGGCGTACTACGTCCTCGACTATCCCTACGGCCCCGCGTTCGTGGCCCTGGTGGTGGCGCTCTACTCGGCGGTGACGACCGGTTACCGGGTGGCGGCCTGGGTGGCCGCGGGTGCCGGCTACCTCTCCTACCTCGCCCTCGACGGGCAGTTGGGCCCGGAAGGGGCACCCAGCCTGACCCATGCCGGCGCCGTGGCCGGCTGGTTCCTCGTGGTCCTGGTGGGTTCGGAAGTGGGCAAGGCGAGACGGGAGCGGGCGGCCGAGGAGGCCCGCTCGAAGTCGGAGGAGGCCCGCCGGAGGGCCAGTGAGGAGCGTCTGCGGATCGCCCGGGAGCTGCACGACGTGGTCGCCCACAACATCTCGCTGATCAACGTGCAAGCCGGGGTCGCCCTCCACCTCATCGACGAGCAGCCGAACCAGGCCCGAACCGCGCTGGCCGCCATCAAGCAGGCCAGCAAGGAGGCCCTCGGCGAGCTGCGGTCGGTGCTGGACGTGCTCCGTCAAGGCGACGACGGGGCGCCGCGCGCCCCGGCGCCGGGTCTGGACGACCTCGACGACCTGGTGGGGCGGACCCGGGCTGCGGGACTGGAAGTGCACGTCGAGGTGGACGGGACGCCAGGTCCGCTCGGGTGGGGGGTCGAGCTGGCTGCGTACCGGATCGTCCAGGAGGCCCTCACCAACGTCGCCCGCCACGCCGGCCCCGCGGTGGCCACGGTACGGGTGACCCATGGTGAGGGGGCCGTGGTCGTGGAGGTCGACGACAACGGAAAGGGGCCAGGGGTGGCCGGCCCTTCCGAGGGCGGGAACGGGCTCAGCGGCATGCGGGAGCGGCTGGCCGCCCTGGGTGGGCGGTTCGAGGCCGGAGCGCGGCCCGAAGGAGGCTTTCGGGTGCGGGCGTGGCTGCCAGTGGACCCGCAGCCATGATCCGGGTCCTGCTGGCCGACGACCAGGCCCTCGTACGGGCCGGCTTCCGCGCCCTGCTCGACGCCCAGGACGACATCGAGGTGGTGGGGGAGGCGGGCGACGGCGAGGAGGCCGTCCGGATGGCCCGGAGGCTCGTGCCCGACGTCGTGCTCATGGACATCCGGATGCCGGGCCTGGACGGCCTGTCCGCCACCCGTAGCATCGCCGCCGACCCGCGCCTGGAGGCGGTCCGGATCGTCATCCTCACCACCTTCGAGCTCGACGAGTACGTCTTCGAGGCCCTGCGGGCCGGCGCCAGCGGGTTCCTGGTGAAGGACACCGAGCCGGCCGAGCTCATCCGGGGGGTGCGGGCCGTGGCCGGAGGTGAGGCGCTGCTCTCGCCCGGCGTCACCCGCCGCCTCATCGCCGAGTTCGCCAGCCGGTCCAAGCAGCCGAGCCCCGCCCCCGAGCTGAGCTCGCTCACCGAACGGGAGCGCGAGGTGATGGTTCTCGTCGGCGCGGGGCTCACCAACGACGAGATCGCGGAAAAGCTGTTCGTGAGCCCGGCCACGGCCAAGACCCACGTGAGCCGGGCCATGGTGAAGCTGGGCGTGCGGGACCGGGCTCAGCTGGTCGTGCTGGCTTACGAGACGGGGCTGGTGCGGCCGGGCTGGCTCGAGGGATAAGCCGGGAGGGCTTGGAGCGAGTCCCGCACCTCGCCGGCGAGCCGGACCATGCCCGCGGCGTCCGCCTCCTCCGCCGCCTGGGTGAGCGTCGTCCGGGTGCGGGACAGGTGGAGGGAACCGCCCGGCTGACGGGCCAGGGCCCGGCCGAAGTCGGCGCGGGCGCGGGCCAGCAGGGGTGGCGAGCTCATCCGGTCGTGGGCCGAGAGGGCGGCCTGGAAGTGGCGCTCGGCGTCGGCCCAGCTACCGGCGCTCGACCACAGCTGGCCCACTACGCGGGACGCCGAGCCGCGGCACACGAAGCCCCGGCCGAGGACGATCAGTCGCCGGGAGTAGGGGGTGAGCATCCTGGCCAGCAGGGGGGCGCGGGCGTCCCCGAGCATGGCTGCCACCTCTCCCACGGCGGCGACGGTGGCCAGCCAGTCCCGGTTCAGGGGCAGGTCGGTGCACTCCTCGACCAGGAGGTCGTCCAGCTCTTCGTCGGCCTCCTCGGGCCGCCCGATGCGGGCCAGGAGGAGGGCCAGCTGGGATCGCCACAAGGGATCACAGTCGTGACTGCGCACCAGGTCGTGCCACACGTCGACCAGGCCGTCGAGCTCCCCGTCGTCGCCCCAGTCCAGCAGCAGGCCGAGCTGTTGGGTCCAGTAGATCGAGGGGGCGTCGGGGTCGTGAATCTGTTCACCGAGGCCGAGGGCCCGGTCGATGTCGGCCGACGCCGGCCCCGTGCGCCCGTCGATCAGGGCCCGCATGGCCGCCCATGCGGCCGCGTCGCGAAGGTGCCGGGGGTCGCCCAGCTTCCGGGCCAGATGGGCGTGGGTCTCCCGGTCGCGCTCGGCGTCCACCAGGTGTCCCTGCTCGAGCACGTCCACCAGGCGCCAGCTCGCAGCGAGCACCCCCAGGTCGTGGTCCTTGGAGGCGATGGCCATGGCCACCAGCTCGGCGTCGATCTCCACCCGGTCCTCGAGGTCGTCCGGGGAGGACAGGGCTTCGTGCCTGGCCCGCAGCACCGCGCCCATGGTGTCGGGGTCACGGCTGTCCCACGCCAACTCCCAGGCCACGTCGCTCTGGGCCTTCCGCTCGTCCGGGCTGTCGAACGCGCCCCGGGCCTGAGCCAGGCGGCCGATGAGCTTGGCCCGCAGCGAAGGGTCGTCGGGGTTGGCGGCCACGGCCTGCTCGAGGAGCCCGATGAGCTGTCCGTCGGCGCCCCAGACACCGAGGACGTCGCTCAGGCCCAACACGGCCCGACCCAGGCCCGCACCGTCACGGTCGGCGCGGGCGACGGCCGCCGCTTGCAGGAACGACTGGCGGGCGCGCGCCGACTCTCCGGCCAGGTGGTTGGACTCGCCCAGGTCGCTCAGCAGGTGGACGCGAGCCGAGGAGCTCCCGTTCCCTCCGAGGAAGGCGAGCGCCTGTCCGAAGAAGCCGGCGGCCTCCTCGAAAGCGAGGATGTCCATCGCCTGCCGTCCCGCCTGGCGGGCATGGCTGACGGCTTCGGGGGATCGCCCGACGGGCGTGGCGGCCGCGAGATGGTGGACGAGAACGGCAGGGGCGAGCGGGACCCCGGGCTCGCACCCGCCGAGGACGGTGGCCAGCTGGTGATGGATCCGGACCTGGCGATTGGCGGGGACGGAACCGAGCACCGCTTCCCGGACGAGGTCGTGGACGAACCGGTAGCGGCCTTCCTGGGCGTCGACCTCGACGATGATCGACGCCTCCGCCGCCTGGCGGAGGGCGGACCGGACGTCGTCCTCCTTCTGTTCCGTCACCGCTGCCACCAGGCTCGATGGGAAGGAGAGCCCGACCACCGAAGCCGCCTCCATGGCGGTGCGATCCACCGTTCCCGGTTTGCCCATTCGCCGGCCGACCAGGTCGATGATGTCGTGGGGAATGCCGACCTGGTCGATGATCTCGGCGGAGACGGTGCCGTCGGCAAGGGCTCCGTGCCCGACCAGGTCGCGGACGAACTCGGTGAGGACCAGGGGATGGCCCTCCGTGGTCCGCCACAGCTCCAGGGCGAGGGCGGCCGCAGCCCTGCCGGCGACGGCGGCCCGGTCGACCAGCAGGGCGGTCACGGCCTGAGGCGAGAGGTTGGCCAGGACCAGCCGCTCCACGTGGGGGGCCGACCCCAGGCGATCGAGAGCTTCGGCCAGGGGATGGCTGGGATGGATGGCCGCGTCCCGGTAGGTCCCGACGATTAGCAGGGGGGCACCGGCGTTCTCCCGCACGATGTGCTCCAGGAGCAGGGCCGTGGACCGGGTGGCCCAGTGAAGGTCCTCCAGCACGAGCAGAAGCGGCTTTCGACCATCGAGATCGTGGATGGCGGCGGCGACGCTCCCGAAGAGGTGGGAGCGGGAGTTGGAGCGCGGGACGGCGAGGTCCTGATCGAGTCGGGGAGTGAGCTCCGGGAAGAGGCGGATGAGGCCGGCCCCGTGACGCTTGACGTGGGCCCGCAGCCACGTCTCGCTCTTTCTGCTCAGAGCCGGTCCGAGGGCTTCGACGAAGGGCCCGTAGGGCACTTCGCCGTCCCGGAGGCACCGGCCCACGAGCACCCGGGCGCCGTCGGCCTCGGCCGTGCCCGCCAGCTCGGCGGCCAGGCGGGTCTTACCCACCCCCGGCTCGCCGGCCACGAGGACCAGCCGGGTGGAGCCCTTGCGGACTTCCTGCCAGATGGCCCGCAGGCGGCTCAACTCAGGTTGACGGCCGACCATGGTTCCGGGGTCGGCCACTTCGATCGGAAGCTCAGTGGCGGCAGGGCCCGCGGGCGCCGAATCGCGGGCTCGGCGATTGCCGGCCTTGGGTGCGCCCCTCCGCCAGATCCCGGGGGGGCGCGTGGGAGCCTCCGGGGAGGGAGCGGGCGGCCCACCGTCGGAGGGGGCTCGCGTCTTCACCAAGGGTTCCTTCGGTCGGAAGAGCCCTCACCTTGAGCAGGGTTCGCCCGTACACTCCATACGTGGTTGACGGTCCTCCGAAGATCGCCGATGTCGTCGCTCGGATGGACAGGCTGCTGGCCCCCCTGGAAGCCGAGAAGGACGAACGCCGCCACTTCCTCGCCACCTACCGCCGCACCACCATCGCCGTGGGGGAAGAGGTGGAGCGCGGCGGCTTTCTGGACGGGGCCTGGGTGGAGCTCTGGGACGTGGCTTTCGCCAGCATGTACCTGGATGCGCTGGAGCAGTGGGACCGGGAGGGAACCGCTCCCGGGCCCTGGGCCGTGGCCTTCGAGGCGGCCCGGAGCGAGGATCTCCCCCCTGTTCGCCACACCCTCCTGGGCATGAACGCCCACATCAACTACGACCTCCCTCAGGCCCTCCTGGCCGTCATCACCGACATGGAGTTCACCAACCCCGACGTCATCGCCCGGTGGGCTCTCGATCACGGCCACATCGACGCCATCCTTGTCACACGCGTTCCGGAGGAGGACAAGGAGCTGCTCAAGGTGGAGGAGCCGGGCGACCGCTCGTTGCTGGACCGGTTGCTCACGCCCTTCAACCAGGCGGGGACCAAGCGCTTCCTCCGGGAGGCCCGCGGCAAGGTCTGGCACAACGCCAGCCTCCTGAGCGCGGCCCGGGTGCAGGGTGAGGAGGCTCTGGCGGCGCGGGTGGCTGAGCTGGAGGAGCTGGCCAAGGCCCGCGTGGCCGACCTGCGGGCCCCCGGCCAGGTCCTCCTCCGGCTGGCTCGGCACGGTTTCGGAGTCGAGCTGGACCGGTAGCGTGGAGATGGTGAAGCCCACGAACGGCGCTGGGGACGTCGTGACGGTTGACCCGCCTCCCCCCCGCCTCACTCCCACCCGACCGGAACCGCCCCCGGCCCCGGGCTCCCAGTTGGTCGGCGGCCTGACCCTCTTCCTGGCCGTGGGGATGGTCGGCGTGGCGCTCATGCTGGGTGGTCTGGCCTGGGACGGGTGGAGGCACGCCCGCCACCCGGAGACCGCTCACCTGGAACGCAGCGTGTTCATGCTGTCGAACCCCTCCCACTTCCTCCTCCTCCTCGGCGGCGGGCTGGCTGTGGCCAGCCTCACCACGGCCACGGCCCGGGCCCTTTCGGTTTCGCCCAGCCGGCGACTGGCCTCGAAGACCACTCGCGTGTCGCTCGTGATCGCCACGCTGGTCATGGCCCTGGTCACGGCGGGGACGCTGCGGTGGGCGGCCGAGGCGGAGATCCCGGTCGCCTCCGGTCCCCTGGCCCCCGGCCCGGCCCCCGACAGGCACCGCATCGGCGTGATCAACTCGCATGACCCGGGCGAGTGCCGCCCCACCAAGGCGCAGATCGTGGCAGCCGAGAAGCTCATCGCCGATACCAAGGCGGGCACGGCCCGGTACGCGGCGTCCATGTACGCGGCCTCGGCCGATGGCTACGTCGGACCGGCCACCCCGGCGACGACCGATCACTACTCGAACGGGGCCTACTCAGGAGACGGGAGGGTGCTCGACCCGACCCGTCCCGAGTCGCTCATGTACACGCTGACGAGCCATGGTCCGGTGCTGGTCGGGGTCATGTACCTCATGAACGTTCCCGGTGAGTTCGGCCCCGAGGTGGGCGGATGCCTGACCCGCTGGCACGTCCACACCAACGTCTGCCTGAGCACGACGACGTTCCAGCCCGTCCAGGAGATGGTCGAGGGCCAGCCGTGCCCCGTGGGCACCTTCCACTTCATCCCGCCCCCGGCGCTTCACGTCTGGCTCATCGACGTCCCCGGTGGTCGCTTCGCACCCGACCTCGACGAGGACTATCTGATACGGACCGTCGGCCCCTGATCTGATCCGGCCGGGGAGAGATGGCGGGCGAGGAACTCCACGGAGAACTCCAGCTCCTCGGCCGGGACCGCGGAATGCTCGCCCGGGTGGGCGTGCAGCCGCTTGTCCAGCGAGCCCACGGCGTCGAACAGCTCGAACACGTGCTCCCGAGGCACCAGCTGGTCGTGCCACTGCTGGACGAACAGGACGGGGCAGGTGAGGCCCCGGGCGTCGGTCTCCATCCGGTCGCGGGTGGGGCCCACGAGGCCGATGAGCCCGAAGACGGCGGCCTGGACGCGGGGCTCGGAGGCGACGAAGGGGATCCCGTAGATCGTGCCCATGGACAGGCCCCAGTAGCCGACGGGCGCATCTCCGACCTCGTCCAGCTCCCGGAGGGCGGACAGCGTCGCGCGCCAGTCGGCCACCATGTCGTCGGTGCTGCCCGGGCGGCACCACTCGGCCAGGAAATCGCTGAACAGCTGGATCTCGTCGACCGTGCGATCGAGCCGGCGGTCGCCGTGGCCGGAAGCGTCGATGGCGGCAGCGGCGAAGCCGTGGCGGCGGGCTAGGGCCCGGGCCAGGGCGATCACGTGATCCACCCGCTTGTGCAGCGTGGCTCCGTGGCCTATGAGGACCAGCGGGCGCGGGCCGGCCGCGTCCTCCGGGAGCCAAAGGATGCCGGGCACGGTCCGGCCGTCGACCTCCACGTCGAAGCGGCGCTCGGCGACGCCGGAACCGGCGTCCGCGTTCCCTACCCAGCGCATCGCCAGCCCGAGCCTACCGGCCGCGGTTGAGTAGCCTGGCTCAGGCATGCGCGAGCCTCAGACGATGTTCGAAGGCTCCGGCACGAGGGAGTCTCCGTCCCATCACCTCGCGGTGGAGACCCTGGCCCGGGCTGCTCGCGCCGTCCACGCTGCACTGCCGCTTCACGAGAAGCTCACCTGGGTCGCGGACGCGGTGCGGTACCTCACCGACTCGGCCGCGGGCGTGTACGTGGGCGTGGGCGAGAGCGAGGGGCAGATCGGCGCCGCCGGTGCCGTGACCTACGACGTGGAAGTCCTCGCTCGTCCGGCGGTGATCCGGCTGGTGCGGCCCCCGCTGACGACCGGCCCCCTCCGGGCCCACGACCTGCGCCGCGACCGCCGGTGGCGGCTGTTCCTCGAGCGCGTGGGCTTGCCTGCAGGGGCGGACTGCCTGGGCGTGCCCGTGGTGACCGAGGATGGCGGCCTGCACGGGGTGGTCATCGCCTGCCATCCCACAGCCGATCACTACACCATCGAGGACGAGACCGTGGTGGCCGCGCTCGCCACCCACCTGGGTGTGGCCCTCGACAACCAGGTCGCACTCACCCGGTTGGTCGAGCTCCACGAGGTGCAGCGCGACGTCGTGCACCAGCTGCAAGAGGCCGTCCGTCCGCCCATGCCGACGGTCGAGGCGGCCGAGTTGGGGATCCACTACCTTCCGGCCGACTCCAGCGCGCCCACCGGCGGGGACCTCCACGACTGGCTGATCCTGCCCGACGGGAACCTGCACGTAGCCCTCGTCGACGTGATGGGCAAGGGCGTGGCCGCCACCAAGGAGGCGGTGGCCGTGACCCACGCCCTGCGCCTGCTGGTGCTGGACGGCTGCCCGATCGAGGGCCTGGTGGAGCGGGCCGACACTCTTCTCACGGCGCACAGCCCGGAGCTGGTGGCGACGGTCGTGGTCGCTCGGTACCGACCTTCGGACGGGAGCCTGTGGCTCGCGGGAGGAGGTCAGCCCCCGCCCCTCATCGTCACCGAGCAGGGCGATGTGCGCGAGGTGGCGACGCCGGGCATTCCCCTGGGCTGGCCCGGGGCCGGCAGCGGCGAGGTGGTCGAGCTGTGCCTGGAGCGGAACGACACGCTGGTGCTGTACACCGACGGGCTCATCGAGTCGACCAAGGACGTGCTCGTGGGCCTCGAGAACCTCACGCGCGCCGCCTCGCAGATCGCCCTGTACCCCTCGGCCCACGTGGCCCGAGCGCTCGTCGAGCGGTCGTTGTCGGGGGCCATGCGCAGGGACGACTCGCTGGCTCTTGTCGTCCGCCGCCGTACGCCTCCGCCTCCCGTCCGGACCGGCGCTCTCGGCCCCTTCGAGTACCGGTTCTCCCCCAGCTCGGCCACCGTGCCCATCGGGCGCCATCTCCTGGCCGACTGGCTGGAGCACCTGGCTGTCGACCGGTCCGAGGTGGGCGACCTGCTGCTGGTGGCTTCCGAGCTGTGCTCCAACGCCGTCCGTCACGCCAGCGGTGCCCCGGGCGCGCTGGTCCTGCGGGTTTGGGCCGAGGGCAGCGACATCGCCATCGAGGTGCAGGACGACGGGGCCGGCTTCGAGCCGCGGCAGAGGTACGACGACGAGCTGCCCGACCCCGAGGCCGAGCGGGGCCGTGGGCTGTACGTGGTCGAGGCGCTGACCGACGAGGTGACGGTCACGTGCGAAGAGGGCAAGACCGTCGTCCGGGCCATCCGCCGGGCGGTGCTGCCCGGGCCCTAGGGCCCTAGCGGCCCCCTGAGCGGAGTGGCAGGGCCCTACTCCTTCACGCCGAGCTGCCAGAGGACGAAGGCCCAGGAGTCGGCCAACTCGTCGGCCTGCTTCCAGCGGGGCTTGCCCTGTCCGTGCCCCGCCCTGGTCTCCACCCGGAGCAGCACCGGGCGTTCCTCGGGCGTAGCGGTGGCGGCCTGCATCCGGGCCGCGACCTTCCGAGCGTGCATGGGGTCGACCCGGGAGTCCGACTCGCCCGTGGTGATCAGCATGGCCGGATAGGACGTTCCGTCGACCACGTGGTGGTAGGGCGAGTAGCGGTGGAGGGTGGCGAAGTCCTCCGGGTCGTCGGGGTCGCCGTACTCGGGTACCCACAGGGCGCCGATGAGGAAGCGGTGGTAGCGGAGCATGTCGAGGAGGGGCACGGCGCAGACCACGGCCCGGAAGAGATCGGGGCGCTGGACGGCCGCCGCTCCCACCAGCAAGCCACCGTTGGAGCCACCCCGGATGGCCAGCCGCTCCGGGCTCGTCCACCCCTCGGTCACCAGCCACCCGGCGGCGGCCAGGAAGTCGTCGAAGCCCTGCTGCTTGCGGTGGCGCATGCCCGCCCGGTGCCAGTCCTCCCCGTACTCACCGCCGCCGCGGATGCCGGCCAGGGCGAACATCCCGCCTGTCTCGCACCACGCCACCACCCCGGGGCCGAAGCCCGGGGAGGAGGTGATGGCGAACCCTCCGTACCCGGACAGCACGGCCGGGGTGTCCGCCGAAAGGGGCGTGTCCTTCCTCCGCACCACGAACATCGGCACCCGGGCGTCGTCCGTCGACTCGTAGAAGACCTGATCGACGGCGTAGTGGTTGGGATCGATGGGCGACGGGTGGGAGCTCCAGAGCTGGAGCCCTTCCGCCGGAGCCCACCGCCAGAGGGCGGAAGGCCGGGCGAAGGAGGTGAAGGTCACGAACGCCCGCTCCCGGGCGGGGTCGGCGTCCATGGCCCCCAGGGATCCGGGCGCGGGCAGCGGGATCTCCTGGCCGTGGGAGCCGTCCCGGTCGTACCGCCACAGGTGGGAGATGGCGTGCTCGGTGGTCGCCACCAGGAGGGCGTCACCGGCCACCACCGCAGACTCGATGACGGCCGAGCCCTCGGGAACAAGTGTCTCCCAGTGCTCGGCTTCGGGACGCCCGACGCCTGCGGTCACCACCCGTCCCCGAGGGGTAAACAGGTTGGTCACCGCGTAGAGGCGGCCGTCCACGACCTGGCACCAGGTGGAGGCCTCCTCGCCTTCGACGACGACCATGCGACGGCCCGTCATCCGGTCCAGGAGGATGACGTCGGTCCTGGTGGGCATGAGGTGGATGTGGAGGACGAGCCACCGGCCGTCGGGCGAGATGGTGGCCATGGGGAGGGCGGTGCGGTCGAGATCGTCGCCCAGCACCAGCTCGTCGGCCGTCGGGTCGTCGCCCACCCGGTGCCAGTAGACCTTCTCCCAGTACCCCTCGTCCCCCTCGGGGACGGTGCCGGGCTCCGGGAGACGGCTGTAGGCGAAGGCCGAGCCGTCCGGGAGCCAGGCCAGCGATCCGGAACGGACGGGACGGATGGCGTCGGGGAGCAGGCGGCCGGTGTCGACCTCGACGATTCGGAGCACGCCGTGCTCGCTGCCCGCCTCCGAGACCCCGTAGGCCAGAAGGGTGCCGTCGGGGGACGGTGAGAACCAGTCGACCGCGGCGGCGTGGTCGGCGGCCAGGCCGTGGGGGTCGACCACGACGCGGGCGGGGACCTCGGGGTCCGAGGCGGAACGCACCACCACCTGGGCCTGCTCCAGGTCGCCTACCCGCTCGAGGGTGAACACCCGGTCGGCGGCGACCGCCGGAGCGCCGACGGAGCCGACCCGCAGCAACTCCAGGAACCGCCGGTGCAGGGCCGGTCTCTGGGGGAGGGCGTCGAGGACGGCCCGGGTGCGGCCGTTCTGGGCCGCCATCCACGCCGCTACCTCGGGCGACTCACCGTCCTCCAGCCACCGGTACGGGTCGGCCACGGCCACGCCGTGGAGGACATCGACCACGTCCCCGATGCGGGTGGGCGGTGCGGGGGGGACGGGGATCAGCGACGGAACCGCAGGCCGCGAGGCCTAACGTCCGGCGTTGGGGCGCTTGCCGTGGTTCGCCTTGTTCCTCCGGCTGCGGATCTTTCGCTTGTTGGTCTTCTTCGACATGAGGGTTGTGAGCTTAGCGGTAGCCTGGCCAGGTGGAGCATCTGGGCCTGGTAGGGCTTCCCAACTCAGGGAAGTCGGCCCTGTTCAATGCCCTCACCGGCGGTTCGGCGGTGGTGGCTTCCCATCCCTTCTCGACCACGGAGTCGACGGTGGGCGTGGCCCAGGTCGTCGATCACCGCCTCGACGCCCTGGCCGAGATCAGCCGGTCCCGCAAGAAGGTGGCCGCCACCGTTCAGCTGGCCGACATCGCCGGCCTGGTGGCAGGAGCGTCCACCGGGGAGGGGCTGGGCAACCGCTTCCTCGCCGGCATCCGTGAGATCGACGCCCTGGTGCTCGTGCTACGGGCCTTTGAGGACCCCAACGTCCCCGGCGACACCGATCCCCTGTCCGACCTGCACACCCTGGAGCTGGAGCTGGTGCTGGCCGACGCCGAGTCGGCCGAAGCGCAGATCGCCAAGCGCCGGAAGATGGCTAAGACCGATCCCAACGAGGCCGCGGCGGTGGCGGGGCTCCAGTCCGCCCTCGTAGAGCTCAACTCGGGCGTCCCCCTCTACCGGTCGTCGCTGACCAAGGAGCAGCGGGCCGACCTGCGTCCCATGTTCCTCCTCACCAACAAGCCCGTCTTGGCCGTGGTCAACCTGGGGGAGGACCAGCTTGAGGACGCCGACTCGCTGACCAAGCCCGTGGCCGCCGAGCTGGGGGATGCGGCCGACGTGCTCGGGGTCAGCGTGCAGCTGGAAGCCGAAGCCGCCCGGCTGGACCCCGACGACCGCACCGAGCTGCTGGAAGGCCTCGGCCTGGGCGAGGGCGCCCTTCCCCGGGTGGTGCGGGCCGCCTACCACCTGTTGGGGAGGCGGACGTTCCTCACCACCGGTGACAAGGAGTCCCGGGCGTGGACGTTCCGGGCCGGAGCGAGGGCGCCCGAGTGCGCCGGCGTGATCCACTCC
Organism: Acidimicrobiales bacterium; assembly: GCA_046262035.1. Lineage (GTDB taxonomy): Bacteria > Actinomycetota > Acidimicrobiia > Acidimicrobiales > AC-14 > JBHENM01. Next base: position 14,620 of record JBHENM010000511.1, read on the forward strand.
GACCTCCAGCGGGGCTTCATCCGGGCCGAGATCATCCGGTGGGACGAGCTGCTCGAGCTGGGGTCGTGGTCGGCGGCCAAGGACGCGGGCAAGCTCCGAGTCGAGGGAAAGGACTACGAGGTCGCCGACGGGGACGTCCTCGAGATCCGTTTCAACGTCTAGGTACCGGGATGCCGTGGCTCCTGCGTGACGACCAGGTGCTGGCCGCTTTGGAGATCGCCACCGCCCGGAGGGACCGGATGCGGGGGCTCCTGGGCCGCGACGGGATCGACGGCGCCCTCCTCCTGCGCCCGGGCAAGTCGGTGCACAGCGTGGGCATGCGATTCCGTATCGACGTCGCCTTCTGCGACCGGGACCTGGTCGTCCTGCGGACGGTGTGCCTCCCGCCCAACCGTCTCACCCGACCGTCGTTTCGGGGGCACTGCATCATCGAGGCCGAGTCCGGGGCCTTCGATCGCTGGAGGCTCCGGGCGGGGGACAGGCTGGAGGTGAGGGAGTGACAGGGGCTGGCTCCGTGCCCGAACGGAATGCAGGCTCCGTGCCCGAACGGAATGGAGGCCTGGTTCTGGTGGGCACGCCCATCGGGAACCTGGGGGACCTGTCACCCCGGGCCATCGAGACCTTGGCCAAAGCCGACCTCATCGCCTGCGAGGACACGCGCCGCGTGCGCCAGTTGCTGAGTCACTGCGGGGTAGCCGCCGGGCGCCGGTTGACGGCGGTGAACGACCACAACGAAGCCGCTCAGGTGCGGCGGGTGCTCGAGCGGCTCGACGCCGGGGACATGGTGGCCGTCGTCAGCGACGCGGGCATGCCCGCCATCTCCGACCCCGGCGAGCGCCTGGTGGCGGCGGCGGTGGCCGCCGGCCACGACGTGCAAGTCGTGCCCGGCCCGTCGGCTGCGATCAGCGCCCTGGTGGTGAGCGGCCTGGCTGCGGGCCGGTTCTGCTTCGAGGGCTTCCTACCGAGAAAGGGCAAGGCCCGCAGCCGCCGCCTGGCCGAGCTGGCCGCCGAGCGCCGCACCGTGATCCTGTTCGAGGCGCCCCACCGGGTCCGCGAGACGGTGGCCGACCTGGCCCGCACCTTCGGCCCGCGGCGGCGGGTGGCCCTCGCCCGGGAGCTGACCAAGCTCTTCGAAGAGGTGTGGCGGGGAACCCTGGACGCGGCGGCGGAGCATGTGGCCGAGGTCGATCCCCGGGGCGAGTACGTGATCGTGGTCGACGGCGCCCCGCCCCCGCCCGAGCCCACCGAGGCCGACGTGGAGGCGGCGCTGGACGCCCTCCTCCAACGGGGCACCGACAAGCGCACGGCCGTGGCCCGGGTCGCGGCCGAGCTCGACGTCCCCAAGCGCTGGGTCTACGAGGTGGCCACGAAACGCGGCGGGAGCGACGCCGTCCCTCAGTAGCCTGGCCCCGTGGCCCGCTTCTATTGCACGACGCCGATCTACTACGTCAACGACGCCCCCCACATCGGCCACGCCTACACGACGGTCATCGGCGACGCCGTCTCCCGCTGGCACCGCCTGCTGGGGGACGACGTGCTGTTCGTGACCGGCACCGACGAGTACGGGCTGAAGAACAAGCAGGCGGCCGACGGCCAGGGGCTACACCCCAAGGAGCTGGCCGACCGCAACAGCCCCCGCTTCCGCCAGGCGTGGGACGACCTGGACATCGCCTACGACGACTTCATCCGCACCACCGAGCCCCGGCACGCCCGGGCCGTCCAGCAGTTCCTCCAGGCCATCTACGACAACGGGGACATCGAGCTCGGCACCTACGAGGGCCTCTACTGCGTGGCCTGCGAGGCCTATTACACGGAGGACGACCTGGTCGGCGGGCTGTGCCCCATCCACCGCCGCCCGGTCGAGCGGGTCCAGGAGCAGAACTGGTTCTTCCGGCTGTCGCGGTACGAGCAGCGGCTCCTCGACTACTACGACGCCCAGCCCGAGGCCGTCATACCCGTCACCCGGCGCAACGAGGTCACCGGCTTCATCCGCCAGGGCCTGCAGGACATCTCCATCAGCCGGAGCTCATTCGACTGGGGGGTGCCTCTGCCGTGGGACCCGTCCCACGTCACGTGGGTGTGGTTCGACGCGCTCCCCAACTACATCACCGCCGCCGGCTACGGGGACGACTCGGAGCGCTTCGCCCACTGGTGGCCGGCCGACTACCACCTGGTGGGCAAGGACATCATCCGCTTCCACGCCGTGTACTGGCCGGCCATGCTGCTGGCCGCCGGGCTGGAGCCGCCCAAGTGCGTGGCCGCCCACGGGTGGCTGCTGGTGGGAGGCGAGAAGATCTCCAAGAGCAACACCAAGCTCACCCAGATCTCTCCCGCCGAGCTGGTGGGGGAGTTCGGGGTCGACGCCGTCCGCTACCACTTCCTGCGCGACACGCCGTTCGGGCCCGACGGAGACTTCTCCTACGAGGGCGTGCTGGCCCGCTATAACGCCGACCTGGCCAACAACTTCGGCAACCTCCTCTCCCGGGTCACCACCGTGGTGGCCTCCAAGTGCGGGGGGGTGGCCCCTGCGCCGCGCGAGGACAGCCCCCTGCGACCCCTTGCGGCCGAGGTGGTGAAGACGACGGCCGACGGCTGGGACCGGCTGGCGCCGTCCGAGGCCCTGGAGGCCACGTGGCGCCTGATCCGCCAGACCAACGCCTATCTCGAGGACAACGAGCCCTGGAAGGCCGAGCCGGGGCCGGCGGTGGACGCCGTGCTGGGCGACGCCCTGGAGGCGGTGCGCATCGTGTGCCTGCTGGCCTGGCCCGCCATTCCCACGGCCGCGTCCGAGGCGTGGCGCCGCCTGGGCCTCAGCGGATCGCCGGCCGACGAGCGCCTGCCCGCGGCGGCGGAGTGGGGTGGCTATCCCGGGGGCCTGTCCGTGGGGAAGGGCCAGCCGCTGTTCCCGCGCAAGCGGGTATAACAACCGCCCATGTGGACGGACACGCACTGCCACCTGCAGTACGACGGGATTCCCGAGGGTGCGCTGGAGCGGGCAAAGGCAGCCGGGGTGGACAGGATCGTGTGCATCGGGACGGACGCCGATCACTCCCGCCAGGCCATCCAGGTGGCGGCCGACGCCCCGCCCGGCCGGGTCTGGGCCTCGGTGGGGGTGCATCCCCACGACGCCACCCAGGGCCTCGACGACATCCTGCCCCTGCTGGACGCACCTCGGGTCGTGGCCGTGGGCGAGTGCGGCCTCGACTACCACTACGAGCACTCGCCTCGCGACGTCCAGCTGGCGGCCTTCGGGGCCCAGATCGCCCTGGCCCGGGTCCACGACCTGGCCCTCGTGGTGCACACCCGGGAGGCGTGGGACGACACCTTCGCCATGCTCCGGGTCGAGGGCGTGCCCGACCGGCTCGTCTTCCACTGTTTCACCGGGGGACCGGAGGAGGCCCGGAAGGCCCTGCAGCTGGGCGGCTACCTGTCCTTCAGCGGGATCGTCACCTTCAAGAAGGCGGAGGACATCCGGGAGGCGGCCGCCCTGTGCCCGCCGGACCGGCTCCTGGTGGAGACGGACGCCCCCTACCTGGCGCCCGTACCGCACCGGGGGGCGGTGAACGAGCCGGCCCACGTCGCCCTGGTCGGCGCGGCGGTGGCGGCGGTGAGGAACGCGCCGGAAGAGGACGTGGCCGTCGCCACCTCGGCCAACGCCGCCACCGTGTTCAAGCTCAGCTGACCGCCGGGTGACCCTCACCAGCAGGGACGTGCGCGACCTGCTGGCTCGTCACGAGGTACGCCCCAGCCGGGCCCGGGGCCAGAACTTCGTCACCGACCCCAATACCGTTCGACGCGTGGCCCGCCTGGCCGGAGTGGGGCCGGGCGACCAGGTCGTCGAAGTCGGCGCCGGCCTGGGGTCGCTCACCCTGGCCCTGGCCGAGACGGGCGCCTCGGTCACGGCCATCGAGGTGGACCGGCGGCTCCTCGTCGCCGTGCGGGAGGTGGTGGCGTCGACTGACGTGAGGGTGGTCGAAGGCGACGCCATGAACCTCGACTGGGCCGCGTTGCTGGGCCCCGGCGAGTGGGACCTGGTGGCCAACCTGCCCTACAACATCGCCACCCCGCTGGTGGCCGACCTTCTCGACCACGTCCCCGCCATCCGGCGGATGACGGTGATGGTGCAGCGGGAGGTGGCCGACCGCTTGGCCGCCGGCGCAGGAGATCCGGGCTACGGGGCGGTGTCGGTGAAGGTGGCCTACTGGGCCCAGGCCGAGATCGTCGCCAGGGTCCCGCCCACCGTCTTCTGGCCCGTCCCCAACGTCGAGTCGGCCGTGGTCAGCATCCGGCGCCGGCCCCCCGACACCCTGGTCGACGTGGACCGGACCTGGATGTTCACCCTGGTGGGTACCGCCTTCGGCCAGCGGCGGAAGATGCTGCGGAGGTCGCTCGACGGCTTGGTCACCGACGGCGATTTCGGCCTCGCCGATGTGCGTCCCCAGTCCCGCCCCGAGGAGCTGGACCTGGCGGCGTGGGCGAGACTGGCGGGGTGCACCCGCCCGCCGTCGCCCGGGAGCGAGCGCCCGCCAAGCTGACCCTGTCCCTGCGGGTCACGGGGGTGCGGCCCGACGGCTATCACCTGCTCGACGCCGAGATGGTGACGCTGGACCTGGCCGACGAGCTGGAGTTCGGGGACGGCGACGGAATCGAAGTCGTCGGCCCCGCCGCGGCAGGCGTGCCCGACGGGTCCGACAACCTCGTGGCCCGAGCCCTTGGCGCCGTCGGCCGGCGGGCGCACGTCCGGCTGCGCAAGCACATCCCGGCAGGGGCGGGCCTGGGCGGAGGGTCGGCCGACGCCGCCGCCGTGCTGCGCTGGGCCGGCCGCGCCGATCCGCAGCTGGCCGCCGGTCTGGGGGCGGACGTGCCGTTCTGCCTGGTGGGGGGTCGGGCCCGGGTGCGGGGGGTGGGGGAGGTGGTCGAGCCCCTTCCGCCCGAGGCCCGAACCTTCACCCTGCTGGTCCCGCCCGTGGCCGTGCCCACACCCGCCGTCTACCGGATGTGGGACGCCCTGGGAGGCCCGGCGGGTGAGGGAGGCAACGACCTCGAAGCTGCGGCTCTGGCCGTGGAGCCGGCCCTGGCCCGCTGGCGCGACATCCTCGGCGAGGAGACGGGCCGTACCCCGCGCCTGGCCGGCAGCGGTGGCACTTGGTTCGTGGAGGGGGAGTTTCCTGGTTCCGGGAGGCTCGTCGTGAGGACGGACGGCGCGACCGGGGGCGGGTGACGCGCCCTACTTGCCGGCCCGTCGCTGCCAGCGGGTGGCCTTCAGCATCTTCTTGTGCTTCTTCTTGCGCATCCGCTTGCGGCGCTTCTTGATCAACGAACCCATGAAGCGGGACAGGCTAGCGGCCGCCGGGGTAAGGGGTGGCATTGGGTAGCGTGACCGGAGAAGTTCGGGGGTGGTGTAACTGGCAGCACGGCAGCCTTTGGAGCTGTCCGGTTCAGGTTCGAATCCTGACCCCCGAGCCCGGTACGCCCCCCATTCGCCACTAGGGCGGGACGGGAGGGGTAGAAAGGACGTATGGCCCTGAGGCCGCTGTCCGCGGTGGTGATGGCTGCCGGGGAGGGCAGCCGGATGAAGTCCTCCCTCCCCAAGCCGCTGCACGCCCTATGCGGCCGGCCGATGCTTCTGCACGTGCTCGATGCTCTCTCCGAGCTGCTGGTGGACCGGGCCGTGGTCGTCGTGGGCGCGGGGGCCGAGCGGGTGACCAAGACCCTGCTCGAGGACGGCCCCGTTGACCTGCCCATTGACTTCGTGGAGCAGCGGGTGGCACGGGGCACGGGCGACGCCGTCTCCGTCGCCCTCACCGCCTTTCCCGACGACGACGACGACGGCGACCTCATCGTCCTCCCGGGGGACACGCCCCTCGTGCGCCCGTCGACCCTGGGTGGGCTGGTGGCCGAGCACCGTTCGGGCGACGCCGCCGCCACCCTGCTCACGGCCCGGCTCCCCGACCCGACCGGGATGGGCCGGGTGATCCGGGGCCGCGAGGGCCGGGTCAGCCACATCGTGGAGGAGCTGGACGCCACCGAGTCCGAGCGGGAGATCGACGAGGTGGCGACGTCCATCTACTGCTTCCGGCGCAACGTCCTGGCGCCCGCCCTCCGCCGTCTCAGCCCCGAGAACGCCCAGGGCGAGTACTACCTGACCGACGTCATCGCCGTGCTGTCCCAGGCCGGATACTGGGTGACGGCCCTGGAGACCGAGGACCCCACGGAGGCCTTCGGGGTCAACGACCGGGCCCAGCTGGCGTCGGCCGAAGGGGAGCTGCGGCGCCGGATCAACCGGCGCTGGATGAGGGCGGGCGTGGCCATGATCGACCCAGACCGCACCTACGTCGACGCCACCGTCCGCCTGGGCCCCGACGTCACCCTGTTCCCGGGCACCATGCTGCAGGGGCGCACAGTCGTGGGCGCCCGCGCTCAGCTGGGGCCCGACGTCCGCCTGGTCGACTGTGCCGTCGGCGAGGGGGCGACCCTGGAGAAGACCGTCGGATACGACGCCGAGGTCGGGCCCCAGGCGGTGGTGGGCCCGTTCGCCGTGCTCCGGCCCGGGAGCCACATTCCCCCGGATACGACGACCGGTCCCTTCTACACTGCTCTCCCATGACCCGGACCAAGGAGCTGACGCCGACCAAGAGGCTGCAGCTCTTCACCGGGGGATCCAACGTGCCCCTGGCCCAGGACATCGCCCGACACCTCGACGTCGACCTGGGTGACACCAACCTCTCCCACTTCGCCGACGGCGAGAAGCACTGCCGGTTCGGGGAGTCCATCCGGGGGGCCGACGTCTTCATCATTCAGACCCACAGCAGCCCGGTGAACGAGTCGATCATGGAGCAGCTGATCATGATCGACGCGGCCAAGCGGGCGTCGGCCAAGCGGATCACCGCCGTCTGCCCCTACTACGGCTACTCCCGGCAGGACCGCAAGGCCCGGGAGCGCGAGCCGATCACGGCCAAGCTCGTCGCCGACATGCTCAGCACGGCCGGGGTCGACCGGGTGGTGAGCGTCGACCTCCACTCGGGCCAGATCCAGGGCTTCTTCGACGTCCCCGTCGACCACCTCACGGCCATGCCCATCCTGGCCGACTACGTGCAGCAGAACGTGGGCGAGGACGTCGTCATCGTGTCTCCCGACGCCGGCCGGGTGAAGCTGGCCGAGCGGTTCTCCAGCCACCTGGGCGCGAGCCTGGCCATCATCCACAAGCGCCGGGAGATGACCTCGGCCAACCGGGTCGAGGCCCTGGATGTGGTGGGAGACGTGGACGGGCGGGTGTGCGTGCTGATCGACGACATGATCGACACCGCCGGCACTGTCTGTGCCGCGGCCGAGCAGCTCCGGGCCCACGGGGCGGTCGAGGTCCACGCCATGGCCACCCACGGGATCTTCTCCGACCCGGCCATCGACCGGATCAAGAACTCCCTGATCTCGCGGGTCGTGGTGACCGACACCCTGCCCCTCGCCGACGACCGTCGCATCGACAAGATCGAGGTCCTGTCCGTCGCCGGCATCATCGCCGACGCCCTCGACGCCGTGTTCCAGGACAGCTCGGTATCGGAGATCTTCGGAGGCGAGAACCAGTCCTGAGGCGCCGGCCTAGACTGGCTCCATGCAAGAGGTCTCGTTGGCCGCCGAAGCGCGGCAGGGTAAGGGAAGTCCGGCGGCTCGACGCCTCCGGTTGGAGGGCAAGATTCCCGCCGTCCTCTACGGGCACGGCATCGACCCCCAGGCCCTGACGGTCGACGCCCGGTCCCTGCGGTCGGCGCTGACCCAGGAGGCGGGGATGAATGTCCTCCTGTCGCTGGACGTGAGCGGGACCCGGCACCTGGCCCTGGCCCGGCAGCTCCAACGCCACCCCGTGCGGGGCACCGTCTCCCACGTCGACTTCGTGGTCGTCGGGCGGGACGAGGTGGTCTCGGCCGAGGTGCCCGTGCGCCTGGTGGGAGAGGCCGACGAGGTCTCCAAGAAGGACGGCATGCTCGAGCAGCAGCTGTTCTCGGTCATGGTCCTCGCGACCCCGGCCAACATCCCGGCCCACCTCGACGTCGACGTCTCCGAGATGGAGGTGGGCGACTCCGTCAAGGTGGGCGATCTCCGCCTGCCCGAGGGCGTCACCACCGAGGCCGACCCCGACGACCAGGTCGTCATGGCCACCGCTTCTACCGTCGCCGCCCAGATCGCGGCCGAGGAAGCCGCAGCCGACGAGGCCGCGGCGCCAGAGGGCGAGGCCGAGGCGGCCGAGGGCGCCAAGGGCGACGCCGACACCTCGGAGGGCTAGGAGCTGCTCCGGCCCCGAGAGGGGGAGGCGGCCGACCTCCTGGCCGTCGGGCTGGGTAACCCCGGTGCGGAGTACGAGGGCACCCGCCACAACATCGGGGCTGACGTGGTCGCCCTCCTGGCCACCCGCCACGGAACCAACCTCCGCAGGAGCAAAGAGCGGGCCCTGACCGCCGAGGCGCGGCCCGACGGGCGGTTCCTGGCCCTGGCCTTCCCCCAGACGTTCATGAACCTCTCGGGCGAGTCGGTGGCCCGCCTGGTCCGGCGGTACGGAATCACCGATGACCTGCGGCGGCTGGTGATCGTGCACGACGAGCTGGACCTGCCCATCGGCCGCATCAAGATCAAGGAGGGCGGGGGGACGGCCGGCCACAACGGGCTCGAGTCCATCCGGAACCACCTGCACAGCGCCGACTTCCTGCGGGTGCGGATCGGCATCGGCAAGCCGCCGGGGAGCCGGATGGGCGCCGACCACGTCCTCCGCCGTCCCGGCAAGGGCGAGCGCATGGACCTCGAGGTGGCGGCCGAGGAGGCAGCCGACGCCGTGCTCTGCATCCTGGTCAACGGCCCCGAAGTGGCCATGAACCGGTTCAACTCCGAACGCTGAAAAAGGCTTGACTTGGCCCTTAGGGCCAGGTCGTATCCTTGAGTCGAGAGGAGGTGAGGAAGATGGCAGATGGAATCAGCGGCGGTGTCGGCTGTGGCTGCGGCTGCGGCGAGATGACCGTGGTCACGGACGCAGGCGAGGCCTGCGGCTGCGGCTGCGAGTGTTGCGCCGACGACACGCCCAAGACCACCGAGCAGGAGGTCGCGGAACTCACCACCCTCCGGGACTCGATCGACCGCCGGCTCTCGGAGCTGGCCAGCTGAAATAGGGCAGTCTGCGGTACCGGCTCCCGCCGGTACCGTGGACGGGTGAGTTTGCAGTCCCTCCCGGCCCTTCTCCGCCACCACCCCCTCGTCCCCGGGCTGATCGGGACGTCCTCGGCCGTGATCGCCGTGCCCGAGCCGGCGCGCGCCTTCTTCGTGGCCGGCCTGGCCCACCTGCTGGACCGCCAACCCATCGTGGTGGCCGTCCCCACCACGGCCGAGGCGGAGCGGGTGGCCCACGACCTACGGGCCTACCTCGGCCAGCCGGGTGGGCCGGGCGGCGGCGGCGCCGACGCCACCAGCCCGGTCGAGGTCTTCCCCGCCTGGGAGACCCTCCCCTTCGAGCGGGTGAGCCCCAGCGTCGAGACCATGGGTCGCCGGCTGCGGGTGCTGTGGCGCCTGCGCCAGCCGGACCGGGCCCCCCGGGTGCTGGTGGCCCCCATCCGGGCTCTCGTGCAGCGGCTGGGCCCCCACGTGGAGGAAGTGGAGCCGGTGGTGGTCCGGCCCGGTGACCAGATCGACCCCATCCAGCTCGTCGAGCGCCTGGTCCTGGCCGGCTACCGGCGCGAGTACCAGGTGGAGCACCGGGGCGAGGTCGCTCGCCGGGGCTCGATCGTGGACGTGTTCCCGTCCACCGCCGACCGCCCCGTCCGCATCGACCTCTGGGGGGACGAGGTCGACCGGTTGTGCCGGTTCTCGGTCTCCGATCAGCGGTCGACGTCCGACGTGCCCGCCATCGAGCTGTTCCCCTGCCGGGAGCTGTTGCCCACGGACGAGGTCCGGGAGCGGGCCGCGGCCCTGGTGGGGAGCGAGCCGTGGGGACGGGAGCAGTGGGAGCGCCTGGCCGAGGGGGCGACGTTCGAGGGCATGGAGTCGTGGCTGCCGTGGCTGGGGGGAGAGCAGTCCGAGCACGTCCTGTTCGACCTCGTGGGACCGGGCGGCCTGGTGGTGCTGGTGGAGCCGCGGCGGATGCGGGACAGGGCCAAGGAGCTCCTGGAAGAGGAGGCCTCGCTGGCCGGCTCCCTGGCCCAGACTTGGGGGGCCTCAGCCGAGCGGGAATGGCCCCGGCTGCACCTTCCCTTCGACCGCCTGCTGGCCCATACCCGGGCCCCGGCCTGGACGATGGTCAATGCCGCCGAGGGGCCCGACACCATCGCCATCGGGGCGACGGGGTGGGACCCCGTCCTGGGGGACGCCGAGCGCCTGTCCCGCCAGGTGCGGGACCTGCTGTCCCGGGACGTCCGGGTGGTGGTGGCCGCCGACGGCGCCGGTTCCGCGGCCCGCATGTCCTCACTCCTGGGGGAGCACGGCGCCCTTTTGCCAGTGCTGGAGGAGGGTGGGGCGACGGGCGCCCGCTCGGGTGTCACGGCCGGCGGCGGGGCTGGGGCCCCCGCCGCTTCGGAGGAGGGCGGGGCTGGGGCCCCGCCCGGGAGGCGGCGAAGCCGCCCATCAGGCATAGTTGTACAGCCCCTGGAGCGGGGGTTCGTGCTGGTCGACGCCAAGGTCGCCGTCCTCACCGAGGGGGACATCACCGGCCGGCGCCGGGCCCATCGCCGGCCCCGGCCCCGTCGGACCGACGCCCAGGGTTTCTTCGAGGACCTCCAGCCCGGCGACTACGTCGTGCACCACCACCACGGCGTGGCGAAATACGGGGGGATGGCCAAGCGGGCCATCGGGGGATCAGAACGCGACTACCTGCTGCTCGAGTACCGGGGGGGCGACAAGCTGTACGTCCCCTCCGACCAGATCGACGCCGTCCGGCACTACACGGGGGGCGACACCCCGTCGCTGAACCGCCTGGGGGGCGGCGACTGGCAGAAGACCAGGGCGAGGGTGAAGAGCGCGGTCCGGGAGATCGCCCAGGAGCTGGTGGTTCTGTACCGGCGGCGGATGGCCAGCGCCGGCCACGCCTTCCCCCCCGATACCCCCTGGCAGCGGGAACTGGAGGAGGCCTTCCCCTACCAGGAGACGCCCGACCAGCTCAAGGCCATCACCGAGGTCAAGGCCGACATGGAGGAGCCGGTGCCCATGGACCGGCTGGTGTGCGGCGACGTGGGCTTCGGCAAGACCGAGGTGGCCATCCGGGCCGCGTTCAAGGCCGTGCAGGACGGCAAGCAGGTGGCGGTGCTGGTGCCCACCACCCTGCTGGCCCAGCAGCACCTGCAGACCTTTTCCGAACGGATGCGCTCATTCCCGGTCACGGTGCGGGGCCTGTCGCGGTTCACCGACCCGGCCGAGGCCACCAAGGTGCTCGCCGGTCTGGCCGACGGCACCGTCGACATCGTGATCGGTACTCATCGGCTGCTGCAGGGCGGGGTGCGATGGAAGGATCTCGGGCTGGTCGTGGTCGACGAGGAACAGCGCTTCGGCGTGGAGCACAAGGAGCACATCAAGGCGCTGCGCACGGCGGTCGACGTGCTTACCATGTCGGCCACCCCGATCCCCCGGACGCTGGAGATGTCGCTGGCGGGCATCCGCGAGATGTCCACCATCCTCACCCCGCCCGAGGAACGCCACCCGGTGCTGACCTACGTCGGGGCCTATGACGACAAGCAGGTCGGCGCCGCGATTCGCCGCGAGCTGCTGCGCGACGGCCAGGTCTTCTACGTGCAC